>NZ_CP091804.1:2712299-3052232 GCF_022024275.1 Sphingopyxis sp. BSN-002 | reverse complement strand
CGTCTTCGGTTTCTTGAAATATTTGCTTTTCCGGTTGACCTTCAGCCCGACGACTTCGGCAAGTTCCATCACGAAATGGACGCAGTTCGCCTTGTTCAGGCTATAGCTCGGCTGCTTGCGATCCTGCCATTCGCGCACCTTTGCGATCACGCGCGCATAGGTCGCATCGTCGACCACGACGCTGAACTGGCGATCGCTCTTCGCGATATAATCGGGCTCGGATGTCTGGACATAGCCCTTCACCGACCCGAGCAGGATCGCCGGGCTCACATTCTTCGCGGTAAAGCCGAAATTATTGTCGACCGCCTGCCCGCTGCCGTCGAGCTTTCCCTTCACGACGATGAAGGCGTGCGGAAAGCGGTCGCCGAAATCATGGCTGTAGAAGCTGACGGTTACCGCCGCGTGCGCGGGAAGCGCGACGCCCATGCAGAAGGCCAGCAAGGTCAGGAGCATCAGGCGCAGGCGAAACATCGGCGCCCTGATAGCGACGCGCAGGTCGCCTTGCCAAGCGCGATTGCCGCTTGACGTTCACGTCAGCCTCGCCTCTTCTGTCACTGACACGAATGTAAGGGAGCGCGCAGATGGCACGGAAGGCGATTTTCATCACCGGCGGCGGGTCGGGAATCGGCCGTGCGACAGCACGCCACTTTGCCGCGCAGGGCTGGTTCGTCGGAATCGCCGACGTCAATGCACAGGGAATCGACGAAACCGCTGCCCTGCTTCCCGAGGGAGCCTCGTCGCGGCATATCATGGATGTGCGCGACCGCGACCAGTGGAAGGCGGCGCTCGATGCCTTCGCATCGGCAAGCGGCGGACGGCTCGACGTCCTCTTCAACAATGCCGGCATCGGGTCGGGCGGGCAATATATCGACATGGCCCCCGAGGAAGCCGACCGGCTGATCGCGATCAATTTCGGCGGCGTCGTCAACGGCATCTACATGGCGCTGCCGCTACTCCGCGCGACGCCCGGATCGACGATCCTCAACACCGGATCGGCGTCGGGCTTCTATGGCGTGGCAGGGCTCGCCGTCTATTCGGCGACCAAATTCGCGGTGCGCGGCCTGACCGAGGCGCTGGAGATCGAATTCGCCAAGCATGACATCAAGGTGCGCTCGCTGATGCCGGGCTTCATCGACACGCCGCTGCTCGACCAGGTCAGCGCCGACAGCAACGAGCCCGCGCGCAACCGCCTGTCCGCAAGCGGCTTCGAAATCGTCCCGGTCGAGCGCGTGGGCGAAGCGGCGTGGGAGGCCGTGCATGGCACCCGCGTGCATGTCACCGTCGGCAAGATGGCAAAGCGCCTGTCGCGCCTCGCGCGCTTCTTCCCGGGCCTGATCGCAAAGCAATCGAAGAAGATCGACGGGCTGGGCGCCGCGGCCCACTAGCGCCTATCGTTTCGCGGGTCCGCAGGTCACGCTGCCGCTTCCGGTATTGCGCACGGTGCAGACGGGGCGGCCGAGCACCACTGTCTTGCCGATCCCGCGCGTCGTCACCGCAGCGCTCTTCACCGCGTTGAGGATATGATCGCCCGCGCCCTCGCTGTCGCTGGTGAGTTCGTCGATCGCGAGCTTGCCGGCATCGACCATATTCGCGCCCGACAGGGTCATCTGGCCCTGCTTTGCCGTCCCCGCGAGCGTCATCGTGCCGTTGCCGATCATCGCGACCGCCAGCCGGTCGGTCGTGATCCGGCCGACCCCGATCCTGCCGGGCCCGCGCAGCCCGACCGCGACCCGCGTGCCCTTCAGCTGGTCGACCTGCAGCGATCCCGCGCCGACCAGCGTCGCCGACTGCAGGTTCGCGGCATTGATGCGGATCGTCACGGCGCCCGGCTGCGTCGGGCGGTTCTCGTCGTCCGAAAATTTCTTCGAACTGATCACCAGCCGTCCGCTGCGCGTTTCGAGCACAAGCCGGTCGAGTGCATCCTGCGGCCCCGTGGCGACGGCGCTCACCGGCGCGCGCGTCACAACCTCGACATCGACGTCGGCCGTAACCTCGATCGCCTCGAAACTCGACAGTCCGAAACGCCTTTCGGCGGCCGAAGCCGGGCCGGTGAAAAGCAGGGCGGCGGCCAGCGGAGCGGCCAGGCGGGAATAGCTGGTCATGGTGCCGCCTTAACCGTTCGGCCGGGGCGACACCATAGCCGCGTCACTTGCAGGTCGCGGTGCCCGATCCCATCGCCTTGGTCGTGCATTTGCCGCCGCCGCTGATATTGGCGTCGCCCGAACCGAGGATGCTGACGTCGGCCGCGCCGGTCGCCTGCGCATCGACGTCGCCCGACCCGGTGATCGAAATATCGAGTGTGTCGGCGATCAGTCCGTCGGCGTCGATGCTGCCCGACCCGGTGACATTGTAATCGCCGGTCCCGATGGTGCCGCCGCCGACCTCGATATCGCCCGAGCCCGAGATCGTGAGTTCGGCGCTCTTGCCCGAAAGCTTCGCAACCTTGAGGTCGCCCGATCCGGTGACGACGGCCTCGACCGCATCGCCCTCGATGCTGTCGGCGTCGATCGAGCCCGAGCCGGTCAGGCGCAGCTTGTCGAGCTTCGGCAATGTGATTTCGATCTGCAGGCCCTTGCCGTCATGGCTGTTGAAGCTGAAGCCCGACCGCTTGCGGCCGATCGACAGCACGTCGCCGTCGAGCTTGATCTCGAGTTCGTCGAGTTCGTTCTTCGGTCCCTTCGCGGTGATCGCAAAGGCTTCGCCATGGCGGATGGCCACGTCGTCGGGTCCGGCGACCTTGACGCCGGTGAAATCCTTGAGATCGAAGCTCTGCGTCGTGACCGGCCCGGCCTCGACCGTTCGCTTGCCATCCTTGCTGTCGCTCGTGATCTCGGCGCTGCAGGCCGTGACCGTCATTGCAAGTGCCAGCGGCAGGGCCACCATCGTCCAGTTACGCATGCTCAATCTCCTTCGTGTGTTATCCATATAACACAGAAGAAGCGATGTCCAGCGGTCGCTACCAGCGCAGCAGAGGCGACAGAAAAACACGCCCGGCCAGACCCCAGAGCGGGATCGCGAGCCCGTGCCACAGCGCGATATGGATCATGTCGTTCGACGAGCAATGCAGGCCGACCGCAGTTGCGCCCGCCGCGCCGGCGGCAATGCCGATCACCCAGCCCGCCCGCGTCGGCGAGGTCGGCGCGCCGCCCTTGAGCCAAGCGAACAGCGCCGCGCCGACGCCGAGCCCGGCAATCAGCCCGTCGATCGTGCAGCGCATCCCGGTTTCGGGGCGCATCGCATCCATCGCGGCATGGCTGTCACCCATTCCGATAAAGATGGCGGTCAGCGGCAGAGCGAGCGCGGCGAGCCCGGCCCAGCGCCATCCGCTATAGTCGCGGCCGACCGCAGGAAGCCCCATGCGCAGCGCGCTCCACGCGGCGGCGAGGCCGAGCGCGACGATCAGCCAGAAGGCCAGCATCGGCAGCGGCGCCATCGCCAGCCCCGCCGCCAGATCGTGCCGCATCCCGAAAACCCAGAGCAGCAACACGGCGCCAGTCAGCCAGCCCGCAGCAACCCAAAGCCCGCCGCGCAGCACGCGCCGCGGGCGGACCGGCTCGAGCTCGCTGGCGAGACCGTCGATCAGATCGTCGATCGATGCGTCCTTCATGTCATTCGCTTTCAATCAATTGCGCGAGCTTCTTCAGCCCGCGATGGATATTCACCTTGACCAAGCTCTCACTCTGGCCGCAAATTTTCGACGCTTCGGCTATCGACGCGCCCTCGATCTTCACCAGCGTAATCGCCTGCGCCTGCGCCGGCGTCAGATAGGCGAGCAGCCGGTCGATGCTGAGCTGCGCGTGCACTGCCTCGTCCTCGGCACCGACCGCGGCGTCATTTTCGCCGAGTTCGGCCTCGTCGCGCTGGCGGCGCAGCATGTCGATCCAGCGATAGCGCGCGATCGCCGCAAGCCAGGGCAGGAACGGCCGGCCGCTGTCCCATGTCGCGAGCTTGCGGTGCATCGACACCAGCGTTTCCTGCACCAGATCGTCGATCTGGTGCGGCGCGATGCGCCGCGCGAAATAGCGTTCGAGCCATTTGCGGCAATCGCCGAGCAGCGCCCGATAGGCCGCACGATCCCCCCGCTGCGATGCGGCCATCAGGCGCGCGAGCGAAGGTTCGTCGATGCTCATTGCGTGCGCACCCTAGCAAGCAGCGCGTCGAGCGAAAACAGCCCGCCGCCACGCACGATCAGGATCGCCGCCATCGCCACCCACAGCGAGTGCACCGGCCACCAGGCATCGGGAAAGACGAATATCTGGATGACCAGCGTCATCACCAGCAGCGCGCCGGCCGAGAAACGGGTGGCGAGACCGAAGAGCAGCAGGACCGGGAAGAAATGCTCGGCATAGGTGGTCAGCGGCACCGCGATCACGGGATCGAGCGGCAGGCCCGAAAACTCCGACGCGAACAGGTCATAGGTCGACGGGTTGATCGACAGGAAACTGCCCTCGATCACCTTGGTCTGGCCCGAACGCCAGAAGACGCCGGCCAGCGCGACGCGCAGCAGGAACAGTGCGAGCGATTCGGGGATACGCGATGCGGCGATCTCCACGCCGCGATCATAGAATGCGACCAAGCGATTCATCTCTCAAAACCTTTCGAATGCCCCTGCGTCGATCAGCGTCGCGATTGCCGCGCCACCGTCGGGATGCAGTTCGGCGAGCACGGCGATCAGGTTACCCAAGGTCGAAATTTCTTTCGCCCGGTCGAGCGCGGCATCGTCTGCGACGTGCAGCGCGAGCAACCGCACCTCGGCGTCGGGCCGGACGACCAGCAACGCGCCTGTACCGGACGCAAGGGCCGGGTCGACCAGCGGCGCGGCATCGCTCGCCAGCGTAACGACCTGCGCCGCGGGGTGCAGACGAAACGTCAGCGCGAGCAGCGCCGCTTCATCCTGCCCCGCAAGGTCGGCGAGGCGCAGCGGTGGCGCCTCGGCGGCGTTGTAGCTTTCGAGCCACGCCCATTCGACCCGCGCGACGTCGGCGGCGAGCGGATCGTCGAGCCAGCCGGCAAAATCGCGGCCGATGTCGGGAAGCGCGAGCGCTTCGGCGCCGCCGCCTTCGACGAAGATGCGCGACAGGCGGTTGAATTCCGCATCCCCAAGATGCGCGCGCGTGCGCGGGAACGTCTCTTCGAGCGCAACGAGGCGCGCGTGCGAGATGGTATTGGCATGGACGCAAAGGCCGCGCAGCACTGCGGCATCGTCGCCCGCGAACAGTCCGCCGGGCAGATCATCGGGCCCATGCAGCAACGTTGCCGCTATGGCCGCCTGTTCGCGTTCAAGCATCGACGGGTTCGATCAGCCGGTCGGCCGTCGTCGCCTCCCCCATCAGCACCGCGAAGTCGGGAACGTCGGTGTCCCATTCGACGAGCACCGGCTTCGGCCCTGAGCGCTTCAGAAAGCGCGCAAGCAGATCCCAGCAACTCGCGCGCACCGGCGATCCATGATCGTCGATCGCGATCCGGCCGCCCATGTCGTCGTCCTTGACGGCATGACCCGCGACATGGATCTCGCCGACGAGCGACGGATCGAAAGCGTCGAGCCACGGCAGCGGATCAAGCCCGAGGTTGAACGCCGACACTTCGACATTGTTGATGTCGAGCAGCAGCCCGCAGCCGCTGCGGCGGCAAAGTTCGTGCAGGAATCCGGCCTCGTCCCGATCGCTCTTCGCATAGGCGAGATAGCGCGACGGATTCTCGATCAGGATGTGCCGGCCGAGCCGGTCCTGCACACGGCCGACCTGTTCGATGAAATGATCGAGCGCAGCATGGGTATAGGGAATGGGGAGCAGATCGGGGAATTTGTCGTCCGGTCCGTTGCTCCAGCTCAGATGGTCGGACACCATCGCTGGCGCATAGCGGTCGCACAGCGCCGCAAGCGCTTCGAGCTCGCCCGTATCGACGCCCGCCGCCGACCCCAGCGACAGCCCGACCGAATGAAAGCTCAGCGGCAGATGCGCCGCGATCGCGGTCAGCCAGCGATGCGGGGGCCCGCCTGGGCCGAAGTAATTTTGGGGGTGTACTTCGACCCAGGCGGGCGCCGCCCCCTCCTCCACCGCCGCAAGCACATCGGCATAGTGCCGGGATCGAAGCCCTATGCCGGCGCGTGACGGTAGTGAGTGGACCGAGGGGGCGGACAAGGTGGATCAGCCCTTCTTGGGCTTCGCATTGCCCGCATGCGCGGTCAGCGTGCCGCCCATCTTGACGCAGGTGCCGGGCTTCACATGCTTCCAGGCGTTGCCCTGATAGTCGACGGTCGAGGTGCCGGCGCAGCTCGTGCCGGGGCCGGCGGCGCAGTCGTTCTTGCCCTTGAGCGCAATGCCGAAGCATTTCTCGGTCTTGCCTTCGGCGGCGACGGCAGTGCTGCCGATTGCGTTGCCGGCGGCCATGGCGAGAATGGCCGAGGCGGCCAGCGACAGTTTCAGCGTGTTGGTCATGTGGATACTCCCTTGGAAAATGGATGATGCGGGGGATGGCATCGTCCCTGTTTCGAGCGGGATCGCCGCGTGGTTACGGCGACGCGCCTTTATATCGCCACCTTCATGGCCCAGAGGCGCCGATCATTCAGGAAAGAGACGATGAGCGTAGCCTTCCGCCGCGAGAGCGACGACGAGCATAAAGAACCCGAATATGAGCTGCCGATCCCGGTCGGCGCCAACCTCGTGACACCGCGCGGCCTCCGGCTTCTCGGCGAAGAGGTCGCGCGCCTCGAAGCCGCAGTTGCGGCCGAGGGTAATGAGGAAGCCCGCAAGAAGCTCCAGCGCCAGCTCCGCTATTTCAACACGCGCAAGGCAACCGCCGAGGTGCAGGCGCCGGCCGAAGACGATGTCGTCGGCATCGGCAGCCGCGTCCACTATGCACTCAATGGCGCCGAGCGCGCGGTCACCATCGTCGGCCACGACGAGGCCGATCCTGCCGCGGGCCGTATCGCCTTCGCCGCGCCGCTCGGCCGCGCCTTGATGGGCGCTGAGGCCGGTGACATGGTCGAATTTCAGGGCCGCGAGGACGCTATCGAAATCCTTGCCGCCGCCGCCGATCCGGAGGTCATGGCATGAAGGACAAGTTCGAACGCCACAAACAGCCCTGGACCGCGGCCGAGATCGACAAGCTCCACACGCTCGCCAAGAAGGGGATGGCGCTGAAGGCGATCGCAAAGGCGCTCACCCGCAGCGAGGAGTCGGTGAAGGTCCGCGCCAAGGCCGACGGCCTCTCGATCGCAAAGCTGCACTGACACCCGCATGACAGGTTACGACGCCATCGTGCTGGGTGCCGGCGCGGCCGGACTGATGTGCGCCGCGGTTGCGGGGCAGCGGGGCAAGCGCGTCCTGCTGCTCGACCATGCCGATCAGGTCGGGAAGAAGATCCTCATCTCGGGCGGCGGCCGGTGCAACTTCACCAATATCCACACCGCGCCCGACCGCTACATCTCGGCGAACCCGCATTTCGCGAAGTCGGCACTCGCGCGCTACACGGCGGCCGACTTCATCGCGCTGGTCGACCGCTACGGCATCGCGCATCACGAAAAGACGCTCGGCCAGCTCTTTTGCGACGGCTCGGCGAAACAGGTCGTTGCGATGCTGCTCGAGGAATGCGCGAAAGGCGGCGTCGACGTCCGCTGCGGCCAGCCCGTGCGCGAGGTGACGCACGCCGATGGCACGTTCACCGTGACTTTCAGCGACCAGCAATTTGCGGCACCCAACCTCATCATCGCAACCGGCGGCCCCTCGATCCCGAAGATGGGCGCGACCGGCTTCGCCTATGACCTCGCGCGCCAGTTCGGCCTCAAGGTCGTCGAGCCACGCCCCGCGCTCGTGCCGCTCACACTCGGCGGCGACGATGTGCTGTTCCGCGACCTGTCGGGCGTCGCAACCCCGGTCGAGGCGCGCGCGGGCAAGACCGCCTTCCGCGAAGCCGCGCTCTTCACCCACAAGGGCCTCTCCGGTCCGGCGATCCTCCAGATCAGCAGCTACTGGCGCCACGGCGAGCCCGTCACGATCGACTTCCTGCCCGGCGCTGCGCCGGGTTGGCTTCTTGACGCCAAGCGCAGTCGGCCGCGCGCGACGCTCGCCTCGGCCATCGCCCTCCCCGATCGCCTTGCGCAGACACTCGCCGACCGCCTCGCCCTTCCCGGCGAATTGGGTGCGCAGACCGACCGCAAGCTTGCCGACGCCGAAGCGCGTCTCGCGCGCTGGCCCTTCCACCCGAACGGCACCGAAGGCTATGCCAAGGCCGAGGTCACCGTCGGCGGAATTTCGACCGCAAACCTGTCGTCGCAAACAATGATGGCCAAAAGCGTGCCGGGACTGTATGCGGTCGGCGAAGCCGTGGATGTCACCGGGTGGCTGGGCGGCTATAATTTTCAATGGGCTTGGGCCAGCGGACACGCTGCGGGTCAGGCGCTTTAGGAAAAACCCACATATTTCCTCGTCATGCTGAACCCGTTTCAGCATCCATGACCCAATTGTTCGGACCCGGGCGTCAGACCCGAACCGAATCCCGGGCGGCGGAGAAGCAACGACGGCGCCTTTGCCGCACAGGACAAGAAGAACAAAATGCCTTTCGAAAATCTCTCGCCCGTCCTTTCGGACGCCCTCGTCGCGCGCGGCTATGAAGCGCTCACCCCCGTCCAGACGCACGTCACCGAAGACGAAGCCAAGGGCCGCGACCTCCTCGTCTCGGCGCAGACCGGTTCGGGCAAGACCGTCGCCTTCGGCCTCGCCATGGCCGACGAGCTGATCGAGGACGGCCGTCTGCCCTTCGCCAGCTCGCCGCTCGCGCTGATCGTCGCGCCGACGCGCGAGCTCGCGCTGCAGGTCAGCCGCGAACTGAGCTGGCTGTACGGCAAGGCCGGCGCGCGCATCGCGACCTGCGTCGGCGGCATGGACGCAAGCCGCGAACGCCGCAACCTCAGCCAGGGCGTCCACATCGTCGTCGGCACCCCGGGACGCCTGCGCGACCATCTCGAACGCGGTGCGCTCGACCTTGAGGCACTGCGCGTCGCCGTCCTCGACGAGGCCGACGAAATGCTCGACATGGGCTTTCGCGAAGATCTTGAGGAAATCCTCGACGCGACGCCCGAGACGCGCCGCACTTTGCTGTTCTCGGCGACGATCCCGAAGCCGATCGCCCAGCTCGCGAAGCGCTATCAGCGCGATGCGCTGCGCATCTCGACCGTCGGCGAAGACCGCGGCCATGGCGACATCGCCTATCAGGTCGTGACCGTCGCCCCGGCCGATATCGAGGGCGCCGTCATCAACCTGCTCCGCCTGCACGAGGCCGAGACCGCGATGCTGTTCTGCGCGACGCGCGACAATGTCCGCCGCCTCCACGCCAGCCTCGTCGAGCGCGGTTTCGCCGCCGTCGCGCTGTCAGGCGAGCATAGCCAGAACGAGCGCAACCATGCGCTGCAGGCGCTCCGCGACCGCCGCGCGCGCGTCTGCGTCGCGACCGACGTCGCCGCGCGCGGCATCGACCTGCCGAGCCTCAGCCTCGTCGTCCATGTCGAAATCCCGCGCGACGCCGAAACGCTCCAGCACCGCTCGGGCCGTACCGGCCGCGCGGGCAAGAAGGGCACCGCGGTCCTGATCGTCCCCTATCCGCGCCGTCGCCGCGTCGACGGCATGCTGCGCGGCGCGAAGATCGAGGCGGAGTGGATGAACGCCCCGACCGCGGCCGACGTCCGGCAAAAGGATCAGGAGCGGCTGATCGAAAAGCTGCTCGCCCCCGTCGAGCATGAGGCTGAAGACCTCGAACTCGCGCAGCGCCTGATGGCCGAGCGCTCGGCCGAGGATATCGCCGCATCGCTCGTCCGCGCGCACCGCGCGCTGATGCCGCCCCCCGAAGATCTGATCGACAATGGCCCGCCCGCGCGCCGCGAGCGCGGCGAGCGGGGCGACCGCTTCGAACGCGATGATCGTCCCGACCGCGGCCAGCACCGCGAGCAGTTCGACGACAGCGTCTGGTTCAAACTGAACATCGGCCGCCGCCAGAACGCCGACCCGCGCTGGATCCTGCCTTTGCTCTGCCGCCGCGGCCATGTGACCAAGCACGAGATCGGCGCGATCCGCATCGGGCCGAGCGAAACCCTGTTCAACATCCCGCTCGCCATCGCCGACCGCTTCGCCGAGGCCATCCAGCGCACCGCCAATCAGGATGGCGAGGACGACAGCGGCGTCGCGATCACTCCCGCGCCCGGCGGCGCCACCTATCCGCCGCGCCGCGAGAAAGGTCCGCACAAGGGCGGCGCGCGTCACGGCGGTCCGCGCCATGACGGCCCCCGCCACGACGGTCCGCGTCATGACGGCCCGCGCGGCGATGGCCCGCGCAAGCCGCGCGGCGCCAGCACGCCCGGCGGCCCGACCGAACGCTACAAGCCCAAGCCCTATGGCCAGCGGGGCCCGCGCAAGCAGGGCAAATATTGATCGCTCCCGCCTGACGTAGCGGCGCTTTCACCGCTCCGCCCTTGCGCCGCTTGCCTGCCCGCCCCAGATGGGGGCGATCAGCAGGAGAGCGGCGCATGCAGGCGATCGAGGCGTTCATCGAAACGCAGGGCGGACCCGAGGTCATCGACTGGCGCGAGGTCACGCTCGGCGATCCCGGCCCCGGTCAGGTGCTCGTGCGCCAAACCGCCGTCGGATTGAACTATATCGACACCTATCACCGCGACGGCACCTATCCGGTCGAGCTGCCCGGCGGCCTCGGCGTCGAAGCCGCGGGCGAAGTGATCGCGGTCGGGCCCGACGTCCATGGCCTCCAGCCCGGCGACCGCGTCGCGACCTTCGGGCCGCAGCGCAACGCCTATG
The DNA here is from genome assembly GCF_022024275.1 of Sphingopyxis sp. BSN-002. NCBI lineage: Bacteria > Pseudomonadati > Pseudomonadota > Alphaproteobacteria > Sphingomonadales > Sphingopyxidaceae > Sphingopyxis > Sphingopyxis sp. BSN-002. Next base: position 3,041,430 of record NZ_CP091804.1, on the reverse strand, counting down.
CCTCGGCGCGGCTCGTCCCCGCGGCCTCGCTGTTCAAGCTGCCCGCGACGATCGACGACGAAACCGCTGCCGCCGCGCTGCTCAAGGCCGCGACCGTCGAGGCGCTCGTCGAGCGCTGCGCGAAGGTCGAGGCTGGCTGGCCGGTGCTCGTCCATGCCGCCGCGGGCGGGGTCGGGCTGATCCTCGTGCAATGGCTGAAGGCCGTCGGCGCGACCGTCATCGGCACCGTCAGCACCGAAGCCAAGGAGCATGTCGCACGCGAGGCCGGCGCCGATCATGTCATCCGTTACAAGAGCGACGATGTCGCCGCGCATGTCCGCGAGATCACCGACGGTCAGGGTGTCCCCGTCACCTTCGACGGGATCGGCATGGCGACCTGGAACATCTCGCTGAAGGCGACCGCGCGCCGCGGACTGATCGTCAGCTATGGGAATGCCGGCGGGCCGGTGACCGGCGTGAACCTTGGCATCCTCGCGCAGCACGGATCGCAGTTCGTCACCCGGCCGACCCTGTTCGACTATTACCTGCACCCCGGCGAGCGCGCCGCCGGGGCCGCACGCGTGTTCGAGATGATCGAAAGCGGCGCGGTAAAGATCACCGTCGGCCAGCGTTACTCACTCGAAGATGCGGCGCGGGCGCACGCCGACCTCGAAGCCGGACGCACGACGGGCTCTACCTTGTTGATTCCGGAGCGCTCTTAAATCCCCTCCCGCTTGCGGGAGGGGTAGCGAGACTTGCGAGCTTGCTCGCTAGTCGCAGCGGGGAGGGTTCGGCAACACCACATGCCCTCCCCCAACCCCTCCCTGAAGGGAGGGGAGTTTCACGCCTTCAGCCGCTCGGCGTGCCAGGCAACATGCTCGGCCATGAAGGTCGAGATGAAATAATAGCTGTGGTCGTATCCCGGCTGCATGCGGATTTCGGCTTTCTGTCCCGCCCGCTCGCACGCCGCGACCAGCAATTCGGTCTTGAGCTGTTCGACGAGGAAATTGTCGGCATCGCCCTGATCGACAAGCAGGTCGGGCACGCGCAGCCCCTGATCGAGCAGCGCGCACGCGTCATAGGCGTGCCAGTCCTCGCGGTCGTCGCCGAGATAACCGGTGAGCGCCTTCTCGCCCCAGGGGCACTGCGACGGCGCGACAATCGGCGAAAAGGCCGACACCGAGCGGAAGCGATCCTGATTGCGCAGGCCAATCGTCAGCGCGCCATGCCCGCCCATCGAATGACCGGTGATCGCCTGCCGCGTCAGGTCGGCGCTCGCGAAATTGCGCAGCACCAGCGACGGCAGTTCGTCCTCGACATACGAACGCATCCGGTAGTTCTTCGCCCACGGCTCCTCGGTCGCATCGACATAGAAGCCGGCGCCGAGCCCGAAATCATAGGCCGCGTCGGCATCGTCGGGCACGCCCTCGCCGCGCGGGCTCGTGTCGGGCGCGATGAAGATCACGCCATGCTCGGCGCAGGCGGCGCGATATTCGCCCTTCTCCATCACATTGGCATGGGTGCAGGTCAGCCCCGACAGATACCAGAGCACCGGCAGCTTCGCGCCATGCGCATGGTCGGGGACGAAGACCGCGAAGGTCATGTCGGTGCCGGTGGTGGTGCTCGCGTGCTTGTACACGCCCTGCGTGCCGCCATGGCTGCGGACGGTGGAGAGGGTCTCGATAGGCATGCGCGCCTTGTGGCGCGGCGACCCGAAACGCGCAACCCCGCCGTCCACCCGGGACGACGGGGCAATCGAATTCACGCGGCGTCAGATCTGGGCGAAGCCGCCGTCGACGAACAGTTCGACGCCGTTGACATAGCTCGACGCGTCGGAGGCCAGGAACACGGCCGCCCTGCCGATTTCGCGCGGGTCTGCAAGGCGGCCAAGCGGAACGCGGGCGGCAAATTCGCCTTCGAGCGCATTCCATTCCTCATCGCTCGAGGTGAGCCCCTTGAGCCCCGGAGTGGTGGTCGCGCCCGGCGCGATGACGTTCACACGGACCTTGCGGTCCCTGAGGTCGAGTATCCAGCTGCGCGCGAAATTGCGGATCGCCGCCTTGGTCGCGCCATAGACGCTGAACGCCGGTTCCGAACGCGTCGATGTCGTCGACCCGGTGAGGATGATCGACGCGCCTTCGCGCAGCAGCGGCAGCGCCTTCTGCACAGTGAACAGCGTCGCCTTCACATTCAGGCCGAAGGTGCGGTCGAACTCTTCCTCGGTGATTGCGCCGAGCGGCTGGAATGCGCCTCCGCCGGCATTGGCGACGAGGATGTCGATCGGCGCACCATGCTGCTGGACGACGTCATAAAGGCGATCGAGGTCGGCAAAGCTGGTCACGTCGCCCTGCACGCCGACGGCATCATGGCCGATCGCCTGCACCGCGGCGTCGAGCTCTTCCTGCCGGCGGCCGGTGACGAAAACTTTCGCGCCCTGCCCGGCGAGTTCCTGCGCGATACCGAGGCCGATGCCGCTGTTGCCACCGGTCACGACTGCCACCTTGCCTTTGAGATCATAGGTCATGGTCATTCTCCTGTCAGAGGGCGGCGAACCCTTCGCCGTCCGATGGAGAGGAGATAAATCCGCAACGATGTTGGCAGTAGACGGCAATATTGACACTTATCGTTCCATCAATAGAACGATTGTCATGCAGGACCTCAACGATCTGCGCTATTTCGATGCTGTAGTGACGAACGGTGGCTTTGCCCCCGCCGGCCGCGCGCTGCGCCTGCCCAAGTCGAAACTCAGCCGCCGCATTGCCGCGCTCGAAGAGCGTCTGGGCGCGCGGTTGATCGAGCGTTCTTCGCGGCGCTTCCGCGTCACCGACATCGGCCTCGCCTTCCACGCGCAGGCGCAGCTCGCGGTCGCCGCCGCCGAGCGTGCCGAAGCGATCGTCGAGGCGAGCCTCAGCGAGCCGCGCGGCACCGTCCGCATGTCGTGCCCGACCGGGCTGGTGTCGATCGTCGCCGACATGCTGCCCGACTTCCTGACCCTCTATCCGAAGGGCCATGTCCAGATCGTTGCGGTCGATCGCCCGGTCGACATCATCGCCGAGCGGATCGACGTCGCGCTGCGCGTGCGTGTCAAACTCGACAGCGACGCGGAGTTGACGATGCGGACGCTCGCGCACAGCCGCCGCATCCTGATCGCCAGCCCCGCGCTCGCCAATCGCATCGCGGGGGGCGGGATCGAGGCGCTTGCGGAGCTGCCGACGCTGAGTTCGTCGGGTGAGGACGGCGAAGAGACGTGGCGGCTCGAAGGGCCCGACGGGCCGCGCGATATCCGGCATATTCCGCGCCTCAGCTGCGGGGATTTCGGCGCGATCCGGCAAGCCGCAGCCGCGGGGCTCGGTGTCGCGATGCTGCCCGACCACGCCTGTGCTGCGGAATTGCGCTCGGGCGCCCTCGTCCATGTGCTGCCCGAATGGCGGAGCGAGGACGGCATCGTCCACCTCGTCTTCACGACACGCACCGGCCTGCCGCCGCTGGTGCGCGCATGGATCGACCATCTGGCAAAGGGGTTCCGCAACCCCGCGCTGTTCAGCGACCGCTAAGGGGTTCACCCCGCATTTCGGGGCGTTCGTCCCGCAGGCGACCTGGGCACCGCGATGCTCCGGAACTTTCGCGCAATTACACAGGTTTGGCCTCAACCACAGCTTGCGGAACCAGCAAGCGTGGCTTTCCACGGGTCGCACTGCCGGCCTCTCCCGATACCAGCATAGGGGTATTTATGCGCAAGATTTCGATTATCGCCGTTGCCGCCGCCAGCTTCTGCATCGCGCCGCTCGCGCTCGCACAGGAGCCCGACGCACCGGCGCCCACGGAAGAACCGGCGCCGGCGCCGCAGCCCACCGCCGAACCGTCGAGCGAGCCGACGCCGACCGCGGAACCCGCTCCGGCGCCCGAACCCACCGACAAGAAGGCGCCGAGCGACGAGCCGGCACCGAAGGAAGAGCCCAAGGCCTGATAGCGCCGGGGCATTCCCGACGAAACGGACCGCCGGAGCCTCGCTTCGGCGGTCCTTTCTTTTCTATCCGGTCTGTACCGGAACTCCCGCAACAAGCGGTGCGTGACCCCAGTGACGCAGCAGATCGAGAATCGCCGCGCCCGACAGGCCGAGCGTCGCGGTGTTGCGCAGCGGATGGACGTTGACCGTGTCGGCGGCCGCCAGCCCTTCGTCGAGCACGACGGTGATACTCCCGACCGGCGCGTTGATCGCGGCGAGCGGCGTCACCGAACCCGGTGCAATTCCCAGCAAGCGTTCCATGTCCTCCGCCTTGCCGAAGCTGACGCGCTTGCTGCCGATCGCGGCGGGCAAGGCCTTCAGGTCGACCCGCGCTTCGCCCGGCACGGTGACGAGCCAATAGGCGCCGCCATTGTCCTTCAGGAACAGGTTCTTGGTATGCGCACCCGGTATCGCGGCGTTCACCTCGTCGCTCTCGGCGACGGTGAACACCGCGACATGTTCATAGGCGGCGAAGGGGATGCCAAGCGCATCCAGATCGGTCAGCAATCCCGCTTCGCCGCGCATGACCGGCCCTTAAACGACGCGGTGAAGCGCGCAGAGCTTGTTGCCCGACGGATCGCGCAGATAGGCGAGATAAAGCTGGCCGAAACCGCCTTCGCGCACGCCCGGCGGATCTTCGATCGAGGTGCCGCCATTGGCGACGCCGGCATCGTGCCAGGCCTTCGCCTGCTCGGGCCCTTCCATCGCGAAACCGATCGTGCAGCCGTTGCCCACGGTCGCGGCTTCGCCGTCGATGGGCTTGCCGACGAGGAACAGGCCGCCGTTGTGCATATAGATCAGGCGGCCCTTGTCGTCCTGGATGCCCGGCTTGCCGCCGATCGCCTGGAAGGTCGCGTCATAGAATTTCTTCGCCGCCTCGATGTCGTTCGCGCCGACCATATTGTGACTGTACACGCCTTTTGCTCCTCCTGATTATGGTTGCGATTCGGGACTTATCCTGCCCGCCCCGTCAGGACCAGTCACGATAGCGTTTCCGGTTCACCGAAAATGACGAACGGCCGTTAGCGGAAGACCACGGTCTTGCGGCCGTCGATCAGCACGCGCTGCTCGGCGACCCAGCGCACCGCCCGCGCCAGCACCTGCGCCTCGGTATCGCGGCCGATGCGGATCAGTTCGTCGACGCTGTCGCGGTGATCGACGCGCTCGACCGCCTGTTCGATGATCGGCCCCTCGTCGAGGTCGCTCGTCACGAAATGCGCGGTCGCACCGATCAGCTTCACCCCGCGCTCCTGCGCGCGGTGATAGGGCTTGGCGCCCTTGAAGCCCGGCAGGAAGCTGTGATGGATATTGATGCAGCGCCCCGACAGCTTCGCCGACAGATCCTGCGAGAGCACCTGCATATAGCGCGCGAGCACCAGATATTCGGCGCCGCCGCGCGCCATCACGTCGAGGATCGCCGCTTCCTGGTCGGCGCGGTTCGCGTCGCTGACCGGCAGGTAATGGAAGGGCACGCCATGCCATTCGGACAGGCGCCGCTGCGCCTCATGGTTGGAAACCACGCCGACGATGTCGATCGCCAGATTGCCGGTCGACCAGCGGTGGAGCAGGTCGTTCAGGCAATGGCTGCCCTGCGACACCGCAATGACGAAGCGCGGCTTTGCGGCGCGGTCGCTGATCCGCGCATCCATCGCGAAGCGCGCGACGATCGGCGCGAACGCCTCTTCAACGCCGGCCAGCCTCTCGGGAAAGCGCGGTCCAGCCCCGCGAAACTCGACGCGCATGAAGAAGCGCCCGGAATCGAGATCGGCATATTGCTGGCTGTCGAGAATGAAGCCGTCGCGTTCCGCCAGCAGCCCCGTCACGGCGGCCACAATGCCCACCGCGTCGACGCAGCTGAACGTCAGGACATAGGGTCCGCTCACTTCGTCACTCCCTCCGCGCGCTCTCCAAACCCGTTTGTGCTGAGCCTGTCGAAGCACCGTTCTTTCTTCTGCGCCGCCGCATGGAGGAAGAACGGCCCTTCGACAAGCTCAGGGCGAACGGAAATTGGAGTCGGCTCAGTAAACGACGACGCTGCGGATGCTCTCGCCGGCATGCATCAGGTCGAAGCCCTTGTTGATCTCTTCCAGCCCCATGACGTGCGTGATCATCGGGTCGATCTCGATCTTGCCGGTCATATACATGTCGACGATCTTCGGCACGTCGGTGCGGCCCTTGGCGCCGCCGAACGCGGTGCCGCGCCAGTTGCGGCCGGTGACGAGCTGGAACGGGCGCGTCGCGATTTCCTTGCCCGCCTCGGCGACGCCGATGATGATCGAGGTGCCCCAGCCGCGGTGGCAGGCTTCGAGTGCGATCCGCATCACCTCGGTATTGCCCGTCGCGTCGAAGGTATAGTCGGCGCCGCCGTCGGTCATCGCGACGATCGTCGCGACGACATCCTCGCGGCTCATGCCCTTCGAGTTGAGGAACTCGGTCATGCCGAACTTGCGGCCCCATTCCTCGCGGTCGGGGTTGATATCGACGCCGATGATCTTGTCGGCACCGGCAAGGCGCGCACCCTGGATCACGTTGAGCCCGATGCCGCCGAGCCCGAAGACCACGACATTGTCGCCGACCTGCACTTTCGCGGTGTTGATCACCGCGCCGACGCCGGTGGTCACGCCGCAGCCGATATAGCAGCTCGACTGGAACGGCGCGTCCTCGCGGATCTTCGCGACCGCGATCTCGGGCAGCACCGTGAAGTTCGAGAAGGTCGAGCAGCCCATATAGTGAAAGATCGGCTGGCCCTTGTACGAAAAGCGCGTCGTGCCGTCCGGCATCAAGCCCTTGCCCTGCGTGGCGCGGATTGCGGTGCAGAGGTTGGTCTTGCCCGACAGGCAGCTTTTGCACTGGCGGCATTCGGGGGTGTAGAGCGGGATCACATGGTCGCCAGGCTTGACGCTGGTGACGCCCGCACCGACCTCGCGCACGACGCCCGCGCCCTCATGCCCCAGCACGCTCGGAAAGATGCCCTCGCTGTCGAAACCGTCGAGCGTATAGGCATCGGTGTGGCAGATGCCCGTCGCCATGATCTCGACCAGCACCTCGCCCGCCTTCGGGCCTTCGAGGTCGAGTTCGACGATTTCGAGCGGCTTCTTCGCTTCGAACGCAACGGCGGCGCGGGTCTTCATGGGGAGCACTCCTTGCGAGAAATTGGTTGCGCCCGCTGTACACCGATCCAAAGCGCGATAAAGGGGCCAATCGGCAATATATTATCCCAAAGGTGAGATAATGAGCGCATGGGAGGGCATCGACGAGATCGTCGCGATCGCCGACGCGGGCAGCTTCGTCGCGGCGGCGGCGCGGCTCGGCACCTCGACCTCGCACATCAGCCGCGCGGTGATCCGCCTTGAAAACCGCATCGGCGCGCAGATTTTCGTACGCACGACGCGCCGCGTCGTCCCGACCCCGGCAGGCCGCACCTTGATCGAGCAATTCCGCAGCCTCATCGCCGCGCGCAACGATGCGCTTTCGGCGGTCAGCGACGACGGCGCGCCGCGCGGCGAGGTGCGGATGACCTGCTCGATCGCGATGGGCGAGCGCTTCGTCGCGCAGATCGCGCGCGACCATGCCTTCGCCTTTCCCGACGTGACCGTGACGCTCGAACTCACCAACCGCGTCGTCGATCTGCTTGCCGAGGGCTTCGACCTCGCGATCCGTACCGGCACGCTGCCGGACTCGGGGCTGGTCGCGACGCGCATCGCCTCGCGCAGCCTCTATCTCTGCGCCGCGCCCGCCTATCTCGCGCGCGCCGGGACACCTGCGTCGATCGATGACCTCGCACGCCACGAATGCCTGCTCGGCACCGCCCCCGCCTGGCACTTCCGCGCGCAGGGCAAGGAAATCACCCACCGCCCCGCCGGCCGCTGGCGCTGCAACAGCGGCACCGCGGTCACCGAAGCCGCACTCGCGGGCCACGGCGTCTGCCAGCTTCCCGATTTCTATGTGATGCCGCATTTGCAAAGCGGCGCGCTCGTCTCGCTCCTCGACCCGCTGCGCCCGCAGGAGGAGCCGATCTGGGCGGTCTATCCGCAGCGCCGCCATTTGCTGCCGAAGGTTCGGCTGCTGATCGACAAGCTGCGCGAGGAATTGCCGGGGGCGTTGCAGCGGAGTGGGGCTGACTAACGCCTATGGCCTGGATGACTTCGCTCTACCAATCTAGATGCGAATAAGATCGACCAAGTCGTTGAGGAATGGTTCGGTCGGTTGAAAATTGATCGTAATCATGCTGCCCTGACGCGACACGCTAACTTTTTGATGCGGATCATCGACCGAGAGAAATGCTCCTCCCCATTCGCCGGTCGGTTCAAAACCCCCGCCGGACATTTCCTCCCCCGCCCCGATAAATATGCGCCCGGAAGGCGCCTTTAAATGATAGCCAGCCCGCTCAGGATCACATTGTTTGGTAATTTCAATCTGATAGCGTCCATCTGCACCCAGATTTAGAAACAGCGCATTGCTGTTACGAACTTCCATCAATTCGTCTCTTGGAATGGACCACCAATCGCCAGTATCGTCTTTACGATGGCTCATTGCGGCCAGGTCAAAAACGCAAATTGTGGCTGTATCCGTCACGATGTCGAAAACGCCGCGAGTATCATTCGCGGGCGCGGCGTTGGCAGTTAGCGCCTTCTTACTTTTCAGCCAGTCGAACAATGCGGATCTCCCAGATTGGAAATATTCTGCTAGACCTGAATATCGGTCCGCACAATTAGCGCTTTGCCCTCAACATTCCACCACACTAACCGCCAGCCCGCCCTTCGACGTTTCCTTATATTTATCCCGCATATCGCGCCCGGTTTGCAGCATCGTCACGATCACCGTGTCGAGGCTGACGACATGCGTGCCGTCGCCGATCATCGCGATGCGGCTGGCGTCGATCGCCTTGATCGCGCCCATCGCGTTGCGCTCGATGCACGGGATCTGCACCAGACCTCCAATGGGATCACAAGTGAGGCCCAGATTATGCTCCATGCCGATCTCGGCGGCATTCTCGACCTGCGCGTTGGTGCCGCCGAGCGCGGCCGTCAGCCCCGCCGCCGCCATCGAGCAGGCGACGCCGACCTCGCCCTGGCAGCCGACCTCGGCGCCCGAAATGCTGGCGTTGCGCTTGTAGAGCGCGCCGACCGCGCCCGCCGCGAGCAGGAAGGTGCGCACGCCGGCGGCATCGCCACGATAGCCGCGGCGGTAGAAGCGGATCACCGCGGGGATGATCCCCGCCGCGCCGTTCGTGGGCGCGGTGACGACCTTGCCGCCCGCGGCATTTTCCTCGTTCACCGCCATCGCCCACAGGTTGATCCAGTCCATCATCGCGAGCGGGTCGATCAGATTGGTTTCGTGGCGGCTCCGGATGTCGTCGGCGATCTGCGGCGCGCGGCGCATGACCTTCAGCCCGCCGGGCAGAATGCCCGTGCTCGAACAGCCCGCGTCGATCGAGGCATCCATCGCCTCGGCGATCGCATCGATACCCGCCGTCACCTCGTTCGGCGGGCGGTGACGCACTTCGTTGGCGAACATCATTTCGGCAAAGCTGAGGCCCGACGCCTTGCCCATCGCGATCAGGTCGGCGCCCGAGGTGAAGGGATAGGGCAGTTCGACTTCATCCTCCGCGCCGCGGCTGTTGCGTCCTGCCTCGTCCTCGTCGACGACGAAGCCGCCGCCGATCGAGAAATACATGCGCTTCGCCAATATCTCGCCATCGCCGTCGCGCGCGGTGAAGCTAAGCGCGTTGCTGTGGAACGGCTGGCGCTGGCGCATCTGGAAATGCAGGTCGCTTTTCGGCTGAAACCTTACCCGCTGTCGCCCGAGCAGGTAGATCGCCCCCTCGCCCTCGGCGCGGTCCCAATGCGCCTTGATCGCGGCGAGGCTGGTCGAGGCCGGAATCTCACCCGCAAGCCCCGCGACCACCGCGGTATCGGCAGCGTGGCCTTTCCCCGTCAGCGCTAGCGAACCATAGAGGTCCGCCTCGACATGCGCGGTCCCTGCGAGCAGCCCCTGCTCGTCGAGCCACACGGTGAAGCGCCGCGCGGCAACCATCGGCCCGACCGTATGCGAGCTCGAAGGACCTACACCGATTTTGAAGAGTTCGAACAGGCTGATCGTCATGGCGGCCCTATAGGCGGATCGCGATCATCGGGATAGGCCCGCGCGGGCCAATTTTCGTTACGGCATAGTGTCATCCCGGCGAAGGCCGGGATGACACTATTCAGATCTTACGCCGGATAGGTCCAGGTCGTCTCGCGTGCGAAATTCTCGGCGGCGAAATCCCAATTGAGCAGTTCGTCGACCACCGCGTCGACATAGGCCGGGCGCAGATTCTTGCGGTCGATGTAATAGGCATGTTCCCACACGTCGATCACGACGAGCGGCTTGATGCCCGCGGTCAGTTCGGTGCCGGCGTCGTGCGTGTCGGTGACCGACAGCGTGCCGTCGCGCGAGATGAGCCACGCCCAGCCCGACGCGAAATGATTGACGGCGGTTTCCTTGAGCTTCTTTTTCAGATCGTCCAGCGAGCCGAAATCGCGGTCGATGGCCGCGGCAAGGTCGCCCTTGGGCTCGGTCTTCGCCGGGCTCAGGCTTTCCCAATAGAAGGCGTGGTTCCACGCCTGCGCGGCATTGTTGAACAGGCCGCGATTGCCCGCGCCCTCGGCGTGGTGGACGATCTCCTCGAGCGGCTTGTCGGCCAGCTCGGTGCCCTCGATCGCGGCGTTCGTCTTGTCGACATAGGCCTTGTGATGCTTGCCATGGTGCGTCGCCAGCGTGTCGGCCGAGATATGCGGCTCGAGCGCGTCCAGTGCATAGGGGAGAGGAGGATGGGCGATCGTCATGGCAGTCTCCATTGTTGTTTTGGGGTCTTTGCGGCCTTTAACTCGGTATCGCCCGCATGGGTTGCAACCCTGTGACGCGGAATTTTTACCCTGATTTTCAGGTCGCCATGGCTTGCAGGGTCGCGATCCGGTCGGCTTCCTCGGCGGGCTTGTCGCGGCGGATGCGCGAAATGCGCGGAAAGCGCATCGCGAGCCCCGACTTATGGCGCTTCGACGCGTGGATCGAATCGAACGCGACTTCGAGCACGAGCGACTTTTCGACCTCGCGCACGGGGCCGAAACGGTTCAGCGTGTTGTCGCGCACGAACTTGTCGAGCCACTTCAGTTCCTCGTCGGTGAAGCCCGAATAGGCCTTGCCCACCGGCAGCAATTCGCCCGCATCGGACCAGCATCCGAAGGTATAGTCCGAATAGAAGCTCGCGCGGCGGCCGTTGCCGCGCTGCGCATACATCATGACGCAATCGGCGGTGAGCGGGTCGCGCTTCCATTTGTACCAGAGGCCCGCGCGGCGCCCCGCCACATAAGGCGCATCGCGTCGCTTCAGCATCACGCCTTCGATTGCGGCATCGCGCGCGCCGGCGCGACGTTCAGCGAGGTCGTCGAAGTCGGTGGCGTCGATCACCTGCGACAGGTCGAAATGGCTGGCGGCGAGCCGCGGAACGAACGCTTCCAGTTGCCGCCGTCGCTCGCTCCACGGCAGGCCGCGGAGGTCGTTGCCATCGACGCCGAGCAGATCATAGACGCGCACGAAGGCCGGATAGTCGGCGAGCATCTTCTTCGACACCGTCTTGCGCCCGAGCCTTTGCTGCAGCGCGTTGAAGCTCGCCGCTTCGCCGCCCTGCACCTCGCCGCGCACGAGCAGTTCGCCGTCGATCACAGCATCCTGATCGAAGGCCGCGACGAGCTCGGGGAACGCCCCGCTGATCTCCTCGCCGCCGCGGCTGTAGATGCGCGTCTCGCTGCCCCCGCGAACGATCTGGACGCGGATGCCGTCCCATTTCCACTCGGCGGCATAGTCGGAAAGGTCGATGCTCTCCTCCTCCAGCGGATGCGCGAGCATGAAGGGGCGGAAGAAGGCAACATCTTTCAGGTCAGGCCGATCCGCCCGCCCCTCGCCCCATGCGAACAGCGGCGCATAGGGTGGCGGGATCGCGTGCCACAGCTCCTCGACATCGTCGACGGGCACATCGAACGCCTGCGCAAACGCCTGCTTCGCAAGCCGCGCCGACACCCCGACGCGCATCCCGCCGAGCGCGAGCTTGAGCAGCGCATAGCGCCCGTCGGCATCTAACCGGTCGAGAAGCGACGCGACGACCGCAGGGGCATCGCTGCGGGTGGCAGCCGCGAGCGCATCAACCGCCTCTGACACGCCGAGACCAGCCTTCTTTCCCGGCGCATCGGGCCAGAGCAGCGCCGCGGTCTCCGCCGTATCGCCGACGAAGTGCCGCGACAGGCGGAACAATTCCTCGTCGACACGGGTCGCGAGCAGCGCGCGCACCGTCCCCGCCTTCACCGCCGGAAAATCGAGGCTCTCGGTCAGCGCGGCGATCGCCCAGCCGCGATCGGGATCGGGGGTATGGCGCAGATAATCGACAATCAGCGCCAGCTTGCTGTTGCGCGAGCGCGTGTAGATCAGCCGGTCGATCAGGGCCGCGAAGCGCTTCACGCCTCTTCCTCCAGATCACGCCCCACAAGGTGCAGTGCGCGCGCCTTGCGCTGGGTGAGTTCGCACCAGCGGAGCAGCCCGTCCTCGCTGCCGTGGGTGATCCAGCTCTCCTTGGGATTCACCTCCGAAATCGTCGCCGTCAGCTCGTCCCAGTCGGCATGGTCCGAAATGACGAGCGGCAGTTCGACCATCCGCTGCCGCGCGCGCTGGCGCACGCGCATCCAGCCCGACGCCATCGCGGTCACCGGATCGGGCAGCCGCCGCGACCAGCGATCATTGAGCGCCGACGGCGGCGCGAGCACGATCTGCCCCGCCATCTCGGCCTTGTCGGTTTCGCTCACCAGCCTCAGTTCGCCGAGGTCGACGTCATGCACCGCATAAAGCTGGCACATCTTCTCAAGCGCACCGTGGATATAGATCGGCGCGTCCCATCCCGCGCGACGAAGCTCGGCAATAACCCGCTGCGCCTTCCCCAGCGCATAGGCACCGACGAGCACCGAACGATCGGGCTCGGCACGCACCGCACCGATCAGCTTGGCGATCTCGTCGCCGGTCGGCGGATGACGGAACACCGGCAGGCCGAAGGTCGCTTCGGTGACGAAGATATCGCACGGCACGACCTCGAACGGCACGCAGGTCGGGTCGGCGCGGCGCTTGTAGTCGCCGGTGACGACGATGCGCTCGCCGGCATATTCCATCAATATCTGCGCGCTGCCGAGCACATGACCCGCGGGATGGAAGCTGAAGCGCACCCCGCCGCGCTCGAAGCCGTCGCCGTATGCGAACGCCTGATTGTGGCTCGCCTCGACGTCGACGCCATAGCGCAGCGCCATGATCGCCAGCGTCTCGGGCGTCGCGAAGACCGATCCATGCCCGCTCCGCGCATGGTCGGCGTGGCCATGCGTCACCGCGGCGCGCTCGACGGGGCGCGACGGGTCGATCCACAGGTCGGCGGGCTTCACATAGATGCCGCCCGGATGCGGCTCGATCCAGGTCTTCGCCTTCGCCATCAGGCGGCGAGTTTCCGCGCGAGCGCGAGGTCGGCGACGAACAGTTCGCGCTCCTTCGCGGCCCGCTCACGGTCGGGCAGACGCAGCAGAAAAGAAGGATGGATCGTCGCGATCAGCTTCGTGCCCCCTTCCAGCTCGTGCACCGCGCCGCGCATCGACTTGATGCTCGCGCTCTTCCCCGTCACCCCGCGCAGCGCGCTCGCGCCCAGCGTGACGATGATGTCGGGCTGCACCAGCGCGCGCTCCTTGTCGAGCCACCAGCGGCACACGTCGATCTCGGCAGTCGTCGGATTCTGGTGGAGGCGGCGCTTGCCGCGCGGCTCGAACTTGAAATGCTTGACCGCGTTGGTGAGGAACAGCCGCCGCCTCTCGAGCCCCGCATCATACAGCACTTCGTTGAGCAACTGCCCGGCGGGCCCGACAAAGGGTTTGCCTTCCAGATCCTCGCGGTCGCCCGGCTGCTCGCCGACGAGCATGATCTTCGCCGCCCCCGGCCCCTCGCCCGCGACCGCCTGCGTCGCGTTGCAGTGGAGCGGACAGCGCGTGCAGCGATCGACCGCCTTCGCCAGATCGGCCAGCGTCTCGATCTCGTCGCCAAGGGTCAGTTCGTCCTGCACGCGCGTCCGCCACTTTCCGGTCAAGGGGTTCGCCATCGAAACGGCCGCTTCGCGCATGCGTTCCACCCGCGCCTCGGCCCCCGCAATCAACGGCGCAATATCCTGTGCCTCGGGCAGGTTCCGCCAGTATTTCTTCGGCATTTCGGCACGCATCGCCTCGATCTTCACCCGTGCAGGATTGAAGATCGCGCCATAATAGGTTCGCCACTGATCCTCGACGACGTCGCTGTCGGGCACCTCGTCCTTCGTCCCGCCGGGGCCGTAGCTCAGCATTTCGTCCTGCCAGATCGCGCGCGCATCCGGCGTCACGATCGCCCAGTCCATCCCGTAGAAACGCCGCTGGAAGAAGGGCGCGGTGAGCCTGAGAATGCGGTGCGACGGTTCGAACCACGCCGCAAAGCTCTCGCGCCCGTCCTCCTCGCCGAGCCGACGGAAGCGCACGAAGGCGTGCATCTTGTGCACGTCGCGGCGGATCGCCTTGTCGGCCTTGCGCAGCCAGTCGACTTCCGGGTCGGTCGTCCGCGCAAGCAGATGCCGGTCGTGGAGCGCGCGCCACACGATCCGATAGAGCCGCCCCGGCACTTCGGCGTCGCGGTGGCAGATCACCCGGTCGGCAATCTCGACCAGTTCGCGCGGCAAGCTGAGTTGACCTGCGGGCGCTGAGCCAATCTCGTCACCGAACAACGACGCGCCCTCTTCGCTTCCGCGCCAACTCACATCCTCGGGCGCGACGCCGCCCGCAAGCAACCCGCGCGCGGCGCTCCGCCATTCGGCAAAATCGCCGGGCGTCTTGAGAACGACCTCTTTCACAGCGCGAGCGCCAGTTGCTCCGCCGGCGGCGCGAAGCGTGCGCGCAGGTCGGCGCTGTCGGTGAGCTTGCCCGGCCGCCAGTCGGGCGTCACGATGAAGGGCAGCACCTTCTTCACCGACGCCGTCAGCTTCGCGAGGTCGCCGAGCCGGAACTTACCCAGCCGCCGCGCCGCGACGATGCGGTCGACGGCTTTCGTTCCCAGTCCCGGCACGCGCAGCAGCAATTCGCGCGGCGCGCGGTTGATATCGAGCGGAAAGACGTCGCGCCGCATCAGCGCCCATGCGAGCTTGGGATCGATCGCGAGGTCGAGCATGCCCCCGCTGGCGCCCTCCATGATCTCGGCGCGCTCGAAGCCATAGAAGCGGAGCAGCCAGTCGGCCTGATACAGTCGATGCTCGCGCATCAGCGGCGGGCGTACCGGCGGCAGGTCGCGGCTCGCATCGGGGATCGGACTGTAGGCCGAATAATAGACCCGGCGGAGCTGATAGCCCGAATAGAGGTTCGTCGCGGTCTTCAATATATCGTCGTCGCGTGCCGCATCCGCCCCGACGATCATCTGCGTCGATTGCCCCGCGGGGGCGAAGCGCGGCGGTTTCGCCTTGCCGATCAACCGGCTCTTCGCCGCCTCGATCGCGTCGGACTCGCCGACGCGCACCGACGCCATCGTCTTGCGGATCGTCTCGGGCTTCTTTTCGGGCGCGAAGCTCGACAGCCCGGCGTCGGTCGGCAGCTCGACATTGGTCGACAGCCGGTCGGCATAGAGCCCCGCCAGCGCGACCAGCCCCGGATCCGCCCCTGCAATCGTCTTCAGATGGATATAGCCCTGAAAGCGATGCTCCTCGCGCAAGATGCGCGCGACCTCGACAAGCTGCTCCATCGTATAGTCTTCGGACCGGATGATCCCGGACGACAGGAACAGCCCCTCGATGTAATTGCGCTTGTAGAAATCGAGCGTCAGTCGCACCACCTCCTGCGGGCTGAAGCGCGCGCGCTCGACGTTGCTCGACGCGCGGTTGATGCAGAAGCGGCAGTCATAGATGCAGAAGTTCGTCAGCAATATCTTGAGCAACGAGATGCACCGCCCGTCGGGCGCATAGCTGTGGCAGATGCCCATGCCCTCGGTCGACCCGATCCCCTTGGTGCCGGTGGAATCGCGCCTCACCGTTCCCGACGAAGCGCAGGAGGCATCATATTTCGCCGCATCGGCGAGGACGGCCAGCTTTTCGAGAATCGGTTTCGCGGACATGTCCCGTATCTAGCACGGAACAGATAGGGAACAATCTATCCTGGATCAAGTCGGGCGCGGCTAGGCCTCGCGCCACCGCGCGGGAAGCGCAATCTCGACCGTCAGGCCGCCCGGCTCCCAATGCCGTTCGATCGTTCCGCCCAGATTGTTCTTCACGCTGCGTTCCATCAGCAATGTCCCGAAACTGGTGCGCTCCGGCGGGACGACCTCGCGTCCGCCGCCGCTCTCCGCCCAGGTCAGCCGGAACCGCCGGTCCTCGCCATCCCCCTCGTCCTGCGACCAGCGCACGTCGACGCGGCCGTTTTCGCCGGTCAGCGCGCCATGCTTTGCGGCGTTGGTCGCGAGTTCGTTGAAGAAAAGCGCCATCGCGACGAGCGCGTTTTCGGGGAGCAGCAGATCGGGCCCCGACCAATGAATACGCGGAAAGGCCGCTTCGACCTCGCGCATCAGCGCATGCATCGATCCGGTCATGAAATTTGCGCTGAGCAGCACGTTCTGCGCGCGGTTGAGCGCGTCGAGCCGGCTGCTGATCCGCTCGACATAGTCGTCGACGTCGCTCGCGGCATGGCGGGTCAGCGAGATGATCGCGCTGACGGTCGCGAACAGGTTGCGCATGCGGTGATGCAGCTCGCGCATCAGCAGGTTGGCATTTTCCTGCCGGCTCTTCTGCTCGGTGATGTCGATGCTGACGCCGGTCAATGTCGCGCTCCCGGGCTGTCCGTCCCAGTCGCCGCGCACCGCATTCCAGCGCACCCCGCGCTCCGGGTTCAGGACCCGATATTCGGCAAGGTAAGGCGTGCGGTTCGCAATCGACTCTTCGAGGATGGCACGGAGCGCTGCGCGGTCGTCGGGATGGACGAGATCGAAGAAGCCGTTGCCCGTCGCGAGAGTCGCCTCGAACCCTGATCCCCAAAGCTCCGCACCGGCGCCCTGCGTGGACAGGCGATCGGTACGCGCATCATATTGCCAGGTCGCGATCCCCGAAAAATTGAGCGCGCGCTCCAGCATGTGTCGCGCCTCGTCGCGCTCGGCGACGGTGCGACGCAGTCCGGCTTCGGCCATGATGATTGCAGCGAAATCCTCAAGCCGCTCTATCTCGCGAGCGTCAGGCGCCGGTCGCTCTTTCCGGTCGATAACGCACAGCGTGCCGAGGATCGCGCCATTATAGGCGCGCAGCGGTACGCCGGCGTAAAAGCGCAGAAAAGGCTCGCCCGTAACGAGCGGATTGTCGCGGAGGCGCGCATCGACAAGCGGGTCGGTAACGACGAGCGCCTGTTCGTCCGTAACCACAAACTGGCACATGCCGGCATTTCGCGGCAATTCGGGGACGTTTACGCCGTAGGACGATTTGAACCACTGGCGCTTGTCATCGACCAGCGAGACGAGCGCGATCGGCACGTCGAACAGGTCGGCGACCAGTTTGGTTACCCGGTCGAACGCGGGCTCGCGATCGGTATCCATGATGCGATATTCGCGCAATGTGTCGAGCCGCCAGCGTTCGCGCTCTGCCGGATCCAGATCCGCTCCGTCCGCCAAATTCCGCCCCTCGCTTCCCGCCGATGCCGACGCATCGATATCCGCTGTGGGCCGCTCTGCCATGAAAATGGTCCCTGTAAAAGCAAGGCAGCCCGGCCGCCAAGGAAAGTGGATGAAATCCGTCCCTTACGCGTCGGCCCGATCGCGTCCCGGCTGACTCTACGCATCGCGGCGCGAACGGTTGCAAACGGAAACGGCCCTTTTCGGACAGGTCGGGGGAACCGTCGTTGCGAGCGCAGCGTATAATCTTTCACTAGAGGGAGATCATGCATGAGCTTGGGTGAAGAAATCCGCGGGCATCTGCCGTTCCTGCGCCGTTACGCGCGCGCGCTGACGGGAAGCCAGATGCATGGCGACAATTTCGTTCATACGACCCTCGAAGTCATCGTCGCCGCCCCCGACGAATTCCGCACCTGCGACGACACGCGCATCGATCTTTACCGCAATTTCCACCGTATCTGGGAAAGCGCCTTCATCTCCGACGGCGAAGGCGATGACGAAAGCGATCCGCTCGTCCGCGCGGCGAACCGCAAGTTGCGCCGCATCACGCCGCTCGGCCGCCAGATGTTGTTGCTCACGGCGCTCGAGGGTTTTTCGGTCGGCGAAACCGCGCTGATCACCGGCGCCGACAATGACATCGTCGAAAGCCTGCTTGCCGAGGCGGCCGGCGAGATGGACCGCGAAGCGCGCACCTCGGTTCTGATTATCGAGGACGAACCGCTGATCGCGATGGATCTCGAACAGATCGTCCGCGGGCTCGGCCACGAGGTCGCCGGTGTCGCGACGACGCACGAAGATGCGGTCGCGGCGTTCGAGAACACCGATGCGGGACTTGTCCTTGCCGACATCCAGCTTGCCGACGGCTCGTCGGGGATCGACGCGGTGCAGGACATTCTTGCGATCGCGCCCGTGCCCGCGATTTTCATCACCGCCTTCCCCGAGCGTCTGCTCACCGGCAATCGCGTCGAACCGACGTTCCTGATCTCGAAGCCCTTCGGCGAAAACACCGTCCGCGCGGCAATCAGCCAGAGCCTGCTCTTCACGCCGCAGCTCGCGGCCTGACATCGGCCGTCAGGGCGCTGCCGGCGGCGAAGGTATCGCGAACAACGCTCTGCCTGCCCTGCGTTCGGGCGAGTCATAGGGGCCGAAAAGCACCGGGCTCAAAAGTTTGTGCGCAAGGTCGGCCTGGCCGCGCCGGACCAGCTCGCTGCCCAGCTGAAGGCGGACACCCGGCGCAGCCGGCACCTGCCGGACGACCTGCGCCATTCCCGCCATCGCATCGTCGGGCACCGGCTCGCCGGCGATCGCGAAGCTCTGGAAATAGGCGATGCGCGGCAGCGGCGCCTCGCCGTCGAGCGCGATCGCGCGGCCGATCGCTTCGCGCGCAGCCTTGAGGTCGCCGGCTCCCGCGCCGTCCTTCTTCGCAGCCGCCCCGCCGGCCAGTGCCAGCCCCTTCCAGCTGAGCGCCGCGACATCGTCGGGCGATTTTGCGAGCGCCTGCCCGGCTGCATCCAGACATTCACGATAGCGCCCGATCCGGCATTCGGCCTTCGCAAGAACGGCCATCGCATCGGCGTCGCCCGGAAACCTCTCCGCCTCCGAACGAAGCTGCGCGACCCAGGCATCGCTATCGGTACCCCCCGCCGCGAGCCGCGATTCCATCTCGACGCTCGCGTCGAGCATCGCCGCGCTCGCCAGCGACAGCGCCGTGATCGAAGGTATCTCGACCGGCTGTTCGGGCGGCGCGGTGCGGGCATAAGCGCGGCCCCGGCGCACCATATAGGCCGCGATCTCGAACTTCAGCTTGCGCATATCGCCAAAGACCCGGGCGGCCTCGGCCATCGGAACGCCTTGGTGGATCGCGGTCATATAGCGCTGGAACTGCACGCGCCGTTCGGGCTTGATGTCGCCAAAGACGAAAAAATGCACGAGCAGCGCGGCGTGAAAGGGTGTCCACTCCATCCGCCGCGACGGCGTCGCGAGATAGTCTCCGGTCAGCACGTCGCCGACGTTCAGGCGTCCATATGCCTTGAATATCTGGGGATTGACGAGCGAAAGCTTCGCATAGTCGAGCGCGCCGTCGCGTCCGATCTTCGCGGTCGAGAAGAGCGCGCCGATGCCGTCGAGATACCAGCGCGGATAGCCCGCGGGAACATAGCTCAGGATGAAGTGCTGGGCATAAGCGGAGAAGAGCACCGCCTCCCACGGCCGCGCGACCGGGGCGGGCGGCGTCAAGACCTCCGCACACGTCTTGCCCCCGAGCATCGCCTCATATTCGACGTCCTGGCAATCGGCGTCGCGCGCCTTCGAGGTGTCGAGTTCGATGACCTGATCGGCGCGCGGCACGACGATTACCGCGCCGTCGTCCGCCGGATCATAATAGCGCTGTTCGGCGAAGGCTCCGACATAGGGCCCCTCCTCGGACCGGACGGGACGAAGCGCCATGTCCCGATAGGCCGATGCCGAACCGATCAGGATGATCTTCGGCTTCACCGCCTCGCCGTCTTCGGGTCCGACGCGATAAAGGCGCGCAAGCAGTGCGTGCAGCTGCTCGATATCGGTCGCGGCCTTTTTCAGCTCGGCCTCGCCGCCATCGCTGAATATCACGGCATGTCGGGTTTCGGCACGCTTCCACCCGACGCGAATTTCCCGCTGGCCTTCGACGACGATCGGCTCGCCGCCGCCCGGCGGCACGGACGCGGCCCGCGCCGCCGGACACAGGGCAAGCCCGAGCGCGAGGACGGCCAGAGGTTTGATGAGAGTACGCATTCCAGCCGAACTGCTCATAGGATCAACCCGCGATTAATCCGGCGACGGCCCGCCACCGGTCAGATGATCGACATCGCCCATGATCGTGGCGAAAGCCTCGCTCGGCGCAAGCGGATCTTCGCTGCGCAGCGGCATTTCGCCGCCCTCGAGGATCGCGTGGAGCGCCGAGCGCGCACGCGACACACGGCTCTTCATCGTGCCGACAGCACAGCCGCAGATCTCCGCGCCTTCCTCATAGGACAGCTGCCCTGCGCCGATCAGGATCAGTGCCTCGCGCTGGTCGACGGGCAGCATCAGCAGCGCGCGCTGGACGTCGGCAAGGTGCAGGCTGTCGGTCTGGTCGTCGGGCGCGACGAGCAGCCGTTCGGCGGCAAGCTCGTCATATTCGGCGGTGAATTTCTTGCGCCGCATCTGCGACAGGAAACAGTTGCGCAGGATGACGAAGGCCCAGCTCTTCATGCTGGCCGGTCCCGGAATATAGCTTTCGCGCGCCTTCCACGCCTTCAACATCGTTTCCTGCACCAGGTCGTCGGCCATGTCGGCGTTGCCTGTCAGGCTCCGGCCGAAGGCGCGCAGGTGCGGCAGCATCGCCGCCAGCTCGCGCTTGAAGCTGTCGTCATCCAATGGGCGGGGCGTGTCGTCGTTGATAAATGGACCTTTGTCTGACGGCTGTTTTGACAACCTTATGCCCGGCTTAGCGCCTTGAAAATTCAATGCAAGGCCGCGCCGGTCAGGCGACTGGGCGACGCCGGCCGAGCGCGATGAAATTGTGGATTATGCGTTCGTCCTGTTCGTCGATGCGCCCTCGTGCGGCCAGCCGCGCCAGATCCTCGTCATGACCCTCGAAATCGGGATCGTAGAGCATCGACCATTCGGCGAAATCGCGATCATAGACGGTGCGGCGACGAACTTCGGTCATCCCGCTGTGCCGCGGATCGCGCCCGATCGCCGCGAGGCAGGTTTCGACCTCGTCCGCCGGCCCCTCGAGCAGCTGCATGAAATTATGCCCGTTATAGATCAGCGCCCCGGTCAGGGCATGCCGCTTGTTGTTGCGCCGCGATGCCAGCAGGATCGCGGCGATATCCTCGTCGCGGATCAGCGGATCGGCGACGCTCACATAGATGACGGAAAGCAAGGGAAGAACCTCCGGTCGCGCAGTTGCAAGACGAACGAATTGTGACCCCTCACAATGTCCTGAGTAAGGACAGTGTTGCTTCGTGGCAACGCATTCGTCGCAAAAATATCCCGTATCGGGAACCAGCGCCGTCCTTCGTCGTTGCTCCTCACATGGCAACGCATGGCAACAACAGGATCAACGGCAGCGAGCGGGTTTATCCCGAAGCCGACTCGTCGCGCCGTCCGGCCGCGACCTTCCCCGGAACCGGAAGCGACCAGTGGCATCGCACGCTGACCGGTCGCCAGTCGCCCGAACCGGTGAGCGCGAAGTTGCGGATGATCTATGGCAATATCGTTGCGGAAGAATTGCCCGACAATATGCTCGACCTGTTGTCGCAACTCGACGGCAAGAGCGCTTCGAAGAGTCCGAAGCAATAATGGCCCGAGCCCAGGCTGCGCCCATGACGCAGGACGAGACCCCGCCGCCTCGCGAACGCCGATCGGCGGACGCCTTGTCGGACAATGAGTTCAAGGCTCTCCTCGCGAATGTCATCCCGCATCTTCGCGCCTATGGCCGCAGCCTGTCGGGCAACCCCGACCTCGCCGACGACCTGACGCAGGACACGATGGTCAAGGCCTGGGCTTCGCGCGAACGCTTCGAGCGCGGAACGTCGATCAAGGCGTGGACCTTCGTCATTCTGCGCAACACCTTCCTGTCGCAGATGCGCCGCAACAAGTTCCACGGCGAATATGACGAGGTCGCGGTCGAGCGGACGCTCTCGACTCCCGCGAGCCAGGAGGACAGCGGCGAAATGGCCGACCTCCAGCGCGCGCTGATGGAATTGCCGCAGGACCAGCGCGAGGCGCTGATCCTCGTCGGCGCCGGCGGCCTGTCGTACGAGGAAGCCGCCAGCATCTGCGACTGCGCGCTCGGCACGATGAAAAGCCGCGTCTCGCGCGCCCGCGCGGCGCTCGAGGAGATCATGAACAGCGGCCACTTCAGCCAGAAGCGCGCCGATGCGCCCCCCGCGAGCGAGGCGATCGATTCGATCATGGACAGTGTCGAGGAAATCACCGCGCGGCGCGAAGCGGCGAACCGCTAGCAAACGCCGACCTCTCGACTTTGCCACCGCGGCCCGCCAGACTGTAACTTCGGTCCCCCAGCAAGCGAGCCTCCCCATGAAAAAGATTCCCGCGATCGCCCTTTCGACGGCGATGATCGTCGCCGCCTGCTCGGCGGGCACCACCAGCAACGCCGCACCCGCCGACACCGCCAAGCTCGACGCCGGTGGCGAACAGCCCGCGACCCCGCTCGCGAACGCACCGTTCGCGGTGCAGGAAATCGCCAGTTTCAGCGAACCATGGGCAATGACCTTTCTGCCGCGTGGCAAACAGGCGCTCGTCACCGAAAAATCGGGCAAGCTGAAGCTCTGGCAGGAAAGCGGCCCGGTGCTCGACGTCGCGGGCGTTCCAGCGGTGGCCTATGGCGGCCAGGGCGGCTTCGGCGATATAATCCTCGCACCCGACTTTGCGACGAGCGGCACGATCTATCTGAGCTGGGTCGAGGCCGGCCAAGGCGACACCTTCGGCGCGGTCGTCGGCAAGGCAAAATTCGTGAACGGCGCCGCCCCCCGCATCGAAGGCCTGCAGACGATCTGGAAACAGGACCCGAAAGTGCCGGGCCGCGGCCATTTCTCGCACCGCCTCGCCTTTTCGCCCGACGGCCAATATCTGTTCATCGGCTCGGGCGAGCGTCAGAAGTTCGATCCGGCGCAGGACATGAAGGCCAACCTCGGCAAGATCCTGCGCCTCAATCCCGACGGCAGCGTCCCCGCCGACAACCCCTTTGCATCGCAGGGCGGCGTGACAGCCCAGATCTGGTCGCTCGGCCACCGCAATATCCTCGGCCTCGCCTTCGACGGCAACGGCCAGCTCTGGAATCAGGAAATGGGGCCAAAGGGCGGCGACGAGGTCAATCTGGTCGAGGCAAAGGCGAACTACGGCTATCCGATCGTCTCGAACGGCGACCATTATGACGGCAAGGATATTCCCGACCACCCGACCCGCCCCGAATTCGCCGCACCGAAGCTGTGGTGGAACCCGTCGGTCTCGCCCGCCGGGCTCGCCTGGTACAATGGCGACGCCTATCCCGGCTGGAAAAACAGCCTGCTGATGGGGGCACTTTCGGGTCAGGGCCTCGTCCGCATGCAGATCGACGGCGACACGCTTCACAAGTCGGACCGCTGGGATTTCGGCCAGCGCATCCGCGAGGTCGAAGTGCGCGAGGACGGCACCGTCTGGTTGCTTACCGACGGCGAGGGCGGCAAGCTGCTCAAGCTCGTTCCCAAGGCGTAACCCTCTTCTGTCGTCACCCCGGACTTGATCCAGGGTGACGCTTCCCCATCTTTACCACAGGCAAGGGTCAGCTGGATTCCCGCTTCCGCAGGAATGACGAATATGGGATTAGACCCACGATGATCCGCGGTTTCCTCACCCGGCGCGCCGAATGGCCCGCACGCATTCCCGACCCCGACGCGCCACCGCCACTGTCGTTGCTGTGGCGCGAGGCCGGCGCGCTCGCGCGTGCGATCGGCGGGCGTATCCGGTCGATGCCCCCCGAACCCAACCCCGACAGCGAACATCCACCCGTGATGGTGCTGCCCGGTTTCCTGTCGGGCGACTGGGCGACCAAGGCGCTGCGCGCCGACCTCCGCCGGTCGGGCTTTCGCTGCTATGCCTGGGGCCTCGGCTTCAATCGCGGCGCGACCCCCGACATTATCGAGCGGATCGACACCCGCGTTCAGTGGATCATCGACCGCACCGGTCATTCCCCCGCGCTCGTCGGCTGGAGTCTCGGCGGCATCTATGCGCGCGAATATGCCAAGCATCATCCGGACAAGGTCGCGCGCGTCGTAACGCTCGGCTCGCCCTTCTCGGGCAGCCGCCGTGCCAACCGTGCGTGGCGCCTCTATCACCTGATCGCGCGCCATCCGGTCGACAATCCGCCGATCGACTTCCACCCCGCCCCGCGCCCGTCGATGCCAACGTTCGCGCTCTGGTCGAAGCATGACGGCGTCGTCGCAGTGAACAGCGCGCGCGGCCAGATCGACGAAAGCGACCGGCAGGTCGAGGTCGATTGCGGCCATATGGGGTTCGCCTATGCCCCCAATTCGGTCGCGGCGATCGTCAAGGCGTTAACCGAAGCGATAGATTAGCTGTGACACAGCGCGCCTTCACGATGCGGGGAGCAATCTGAATGCTGATGATGAGCGCCGTTCTGGCAATGATGGCGCAAAGCCCCGCACCCACCGTGGCGGCCAATTGCCCCTATGCGATCGTCATGGGCGGCCCGCGCGACCCGAAGGTTCCGGTCTATCGCTCGCCCAGCATTGGCGCCCGCAAGGTCGGCCGACTGAAACCCGGCTCGGCGGTCTATATCTGCGGCGAGAACCGCGGCTGGTTCTGGGTGCATTACAAGGATGGCCGCTATTCTTGCCGCGCCGGCGGGAACGGCCTCGACGGCCGCGCCGCCTCGACCTGCGCAAACGGCTGGCTGCCGAAGAGCCGCATCTACCTCGTATCGCGTTGATCCGAAGGCACCCGCCCATCACCGGGCTTGCCAGACTCAGTTATACAATATATTGCGCAATATATTGTATAACTGAGTCTGGAGGCAAAGGCCGATGGTGCGTTCGAGGAAATGGGGTTCGCTTCTTGTCGGCATGACGGCGCTGCTGTGCTCAGCGGCAATGGCGAGCGAAGCGCCGCTCTCCTCCATCGATCGCCGCGCCGTGGTCGAGGATCTCGGCCGCACGCTCGAGGCGAACTATGTCTTCCCCGACAAGGCGAAGACCATATCCGCAACGCTGCGCGCGCATCTCGACAAGGGCGATTATGACGACGCCAAGGACAAGGCAGCGCTCGCGGACGAGTTGACCCGCGACCTGATCGCGGCGTCGGGCGACCTCCATTTCTTCGTCGGCGTCGATCCCGGCTTCGTCGCCGATTATGCCGCAAAGCGCGACCCCGCGCTTGCCGCCGGCCTGCAGGCCAAGGAACGCCAGGCCGAACAGCGCGAGAATTTCGGCTTCACCGATCTGCGCATCCTCGACGGCAATGTCGCCTATGTCGGCCTGTCGCACTTCGCCGATCCCGAGATCGGCTATGATGCCGCTGCAGCCGCGATGCGCTTTATCGAGAACAGCGACGCCGTGATCTACGATATGCGTTACAACAACGGCGGCGCGCTCGAGATGGCGCAATTGCTCGCGAGCCAGCTCTTCCGCGGCGACAAGGATCAGGAGCTGTTCGACTATTATTACAGCGACGACGGCAAACGCGTCGAGCGCGGCCAGTGGGTGCTGCCCGCGCTGCCCGCGAAGCGGCTGACCGGAAAGCCCGTTTACATCCTGACCGGATCGACAAGCTTCTCCGCTGCCGAATGGTTCTCTTACTCGCTCCACAAGCTTGGCCGCGCGACGCTCGTCGGCGAGCGCACGGCGGGCGGTGCGCACCCCGTCGACCGCAAGCCCGTCGGCCATGATTTCTTCGTCCAGGTGCCGATCGGCCAGATCAAGGACCCCGTCGATCGTACCGACTTCGAAGGACAGGGCGTCACGCCGGACCATGCCGTGGCCTCCGCGGATGCGCTCGCCGTCGCGCATCGTCTGGCCTTGGCCGATATCGCAAAGGCCGACCCCGCTAAGAAGGACGATGCCGACTGGTTTGCCCCGACGCTCGCTGTGCCCGCCAAAGCCACGCCGGCAGACCTCAAGGCCATTGTCGGCCGCTACGAAGGCCGGCGCATCGACATCGTCGACGGCAAGCTGCTTTACACATGGCGCGAGCGCTTCCGCCTGCAGCTCGAACCGCTCGGCGGCGACCTGTTCGCGATCGAGGGCGTGCGCGACTTCCGCTTTCGCGCGCTGCGCAAAGCGGGCAAGGTCACCGCATTGCAACGCATCAACCGCGACGGAACGACGACCGACTATGCCCGCCTCGACTGACCTCCCGAATGCGCTGGACGACATCTCTTTCCTCGGCCGGCTGAGCGAAGCGCTGAGCACGCGGATCGAAGAGCAGACGCGCCCGCTGTTCGACGCTGCCGGTATCGTCGTGCCGGTCAAATCCTGTTCGCTGCTCACCGCGATCGGTCAGGCGGGTGAGGCCTCGGCGGCCGAGCTCGCGCGAACGCTCGGCCAGTCGCACCAGCTGGTCGTCCAGAAATGCCCCGCGCTGCTCCGCCTCGGCCTCGTCACCCAGCATTCCGATCCCGTCGACGCGCGGCGCAAGATTTTCCGGCTGACCGACGCTGGCCGCGATCAGCTCGCCCGCATCGCCGCCTATAGCGAGCGGATCAGCGGCGTGTACCGCAGCCTCTTCGAAGAGGTTGGCGACGTGCATGGCGCAATATTGAAAACACTGGACGCGCTCGCCAGCAAGCCTCTGCGCGAGCGTATCGGCGACTGAATCAGAGCATCCGGAACATCACCAGCGCATCGACGTCGCCGAGCGCCGGATGCGCAAACGCGCCCGGCAGCCGTCCGACGATCTCGAACCCGAGCGACTGCCACAGCCCGACGGCCCGGACATTGCTGCTCACCACGAAGTTGAACTGCATCGCGCGAAACCCCCGCGCCTTCGCGTGGCCGATCGAATGGAGACACATCGCGCGGGCTACCCCGCGCCCGGTCGCCGTTGCGCCGGTCATATAGCCCGCGTTGCAGACATGCCGGCCGCCGCCTGCCTGATTGGCGCGAAGATAATAGGTACCGAGGATGGCATCTTCATCTTCGGCGACGAAAGTCTCCTTGTCGGCCCCGAACCAGTACCCGAGCGCGTCCGCCTCGCGCATGTCGCGGTCCAGCGTATAGGTTTCGCCGGCGCGGATCACGGGTTCGAGGATCGCCCAGACTGCGGCCGCGTCACCTTGCGTGGCGGGCCGGATCCTCATTCCGCAAAGGGAGCGACGATCGCGTCGGTCACACGCAGCGGCCGTCCGCTCGCCTTGTCGAGCAGCGCCCATACCGTTCGTGCCCGGACATGCACCTTTCCGTCGGCGCCGGTGAATTCCATGAAACGGTCGAACTTCGCGCCCTGCGGCTTGTCGGCGACCCACGTCCGCGCGGTCACCGTCTCCCCGGGGCCGAGCGCGCGCAGATAGTCGATCTCGTGCCGCACGACGACCCAGATATAGGCATCCTTGTGGCTCTGCGGCGCGGCGGCATCCCAATGTCCGGTCGCAACCTGCTGGATCCACTGGACCCAGACGGCATTGTTGACATGGCCAAGCTCGTCGATGCTCTCGGGCGTCGCGACGAACTCGAGCGTGAACTCCCTCATGCGAGCTCGACGGTGGTCACCATATAGCCCGCCTCGCGGAGCGAAACGACGAGGCTGTCGAGATGCTCGCGGTCGCGCGCTTCGCACTCTATGTCGGTGATCAGCCCCTTGGCGGGCAGCGTCGTGAAGATGCGCTGGTGATAGATTTCGATGATGTTCACCTGCTTCTCGTCGAACAGCTTCATCACCTTGAACAGCGCGCCCGGCCGATCCTGCAGGCGGATGCGCAGGCGTGCGATGCGCCCCGACCGCGCGAGGTCGCGCAGCAGCACGTTCGCGAGCAGGCGCGTGTCGATATTGCCGCCAGTGAGCACCAGCCCGACCTTGCGGCCGCGGAACTCCTCGGGATGCGCCAGCATCGCTGCGAGCCCGGCAGCGCCCGCACCCTCGACCACGGTCTTTTCGATCTGCAGCAACAGGCTGACCGCGCGCTCCAGATGGCGCTCGGCCACCAGCACGATATCGTCGTTCAGCTCGGCGACGAGCTTGCGGGTGTAGCTACCCGGCTCCTTCACCGCGATGCCCTCGGCCAGCGTGTCGCCCTCGCATGCCATGTCGACACCGTTGAGTTCGGCGTACATCGACGGATAGAGCTCGGCCTGCACGCCGACGAGGCGCATGTCGTTCTTGATCCCGCGCGCCGCGGTGCCCATGCCCGCGAGCAGCCCGCCGCCGCCGATCGGCACGATCAGCGTGTCGAGTTCGGGCACGTCCTCGAGCATTTCGAGCGCGACCGTCCCCTGCCCCGCCGCGACATGCGGATGGTCGAAGGGGTGCACGAAAGTGAGGCCCCGTTCGACCTCCAGCTCGCGCGCATGCGCATAGGCATCGTCGAACGTCTCGCCATGGAGCACGATCGTCGCACCGTGGCTCGCGGTTTGCGACACCTTCACCTGCGGCGTCGTCTTCGGCATCACGATGGTCACCGGCACACCGAGCCGCTTGCCATGATAGGCGAGGCCCTGCGCATGATTGCCTGCCGACGCGGCGATCGCGCCGCGCGCCTTTGCCTCGTCGCTGAGCAGCAGCAAGGCGTTGAGCGCGCCGCGTTCCTTGTAAGCCGCAGTGAACTGCAGATTCTCGAACTTCAGCCACACCTCGGCGCCGACCAGCTCCGACAGCGTCTGCGAATGCAGCGTCGGCGTCCGGACGACCGCGCCGTCAATTCGTCCGGCCGCCGCGCGCACATCGTCCAATGTGATCGCCGGAAGGCCGGCGGCGGAGGTCAGGGTGAGTTGATCAGTCATAGCGATAGGGCCACTAGCCTATCTGGCGCGCCGCGCAAACCATGGTTATGACCTCCGGCATGAGCGAACAAACATTGCGCATCAGCTTCATCGGAACCGGCGTCATGGGCGGTCCGATGGCGGGGCACCTCGCGAAAGCGGGCCACAGCCTCACCGTCTATAACCGCACCCGGGCGAAGGCCGATGCGTGGGTTGCGCTTTATGGCGGCGTGGCGGCATCGACCCCGGCCGAGGCTGCGGCGGACGCCGACGTCGTCCTGACCTGCGTCGGCAACGACGACGACCTTGCACAGGTGACGCTCGGCCGCGACGGAGCGTTCCGGGCGATGAAGAAGGGCGCGCTGTTTATCGATCACACCACCGTTTCGGCGCGCATCGCACGCCAGCTGTCGGTCGAGGCCGACGGGCTCGGCCTGCTTTGCGTCGACGCCCCCGTCTCGGGCGGCGAGGCGGGCGCGCAGAATGGTACGCTCTCGGCGATGTGCGGCGGCACCAAGGCCGCCTTCGCCGCCGCCGAGCCGGTGAT
The DNA here is from genome assembly GCF_022024275.1 of Sphingopyxis sp. BSN-002. Classification (NCBI taxonomy): domain Bacteria; kingdom Pseudomonadati; phylum Pseudomonadota; class Alphaproteobacteria; order Sphingomonadales; family Sphingopyxidaceae; genus Sphingopyxis; species Sphingopyxis sp. BSN-002. The sequence goes on along the minus strand of NZ_CP091804.1, from coordinate 3,011,732 downwards.
GAAGGCCTATTCGGCGCGCATGGTTCATATCGGCGGCCCCGGCGCGGGGCAGACGACAAAGATGGTCAACCAGATCGCGATCGCCGGCGTGCTGCAGGGCCTCTCCGAAGCACTCCGTTTCGCGCAAGCCTCGCGGCTCGACACCGACAAGGTGTTCGAGGCGGTCTCGGGCGGCGCCGCGGCAAGCTGGCAGATGCTCAACCGCTGGGGCACGATGGCGAAGGACGAATTCGATTTCGGTTTCGCGGTCGACTGGATGCGCAAGGATCTGGGCCTCGCGATCGAGGAGGCGCGCGTCAACGGCGCGACTTTGCCCGTCGCCAGCCTCGTCGACCAGTTCTACGCCGATGTGCAGAAGCTCGGCAACGGCCGCCGCGACACCAGCTCGCTCGTGACGAGGCTGAAGAAGTGAAGCGCCTCGCCCTCGCCTCGCTCGCGCTGCTGATCGCCACGCCCGCGCACGCCGACACGCTCGTCGACAATGTCAACGGCATCACCCTCGACAAGGACGGCAAGGTCGTCCGCTTCACGGGCATGCTCATCGACAGCCAGGGCAAGGTCAAACAGCTGCTCGACCGCAAGGACAAGCGCCCCGAGCGTCCCGACTTCAAGGAAGACGGCAAGGGCCGCACGCTGATCCCCGGCCTGATCGACGCGCACGGCCATATCATGGGGCTTGGCTTTCAGCTGATGCTGCTTGATCTCAGCGGCACGACCAGCCTCGCCGAGGCACAGGCCGCAATCAGGAAATACGCCGACGAGAATCCCGAAATGCCGTGGATCATCGGCTTCGGCTGGAATCAGGAAAAATGGGGCCTCGGCCGCTTCCCGACCGCCGCCGATCTCGACGCGGTCGTGCCGGGCCGCGCGGTGTGGCTTGAACGCGTCGACGGTCACGCCGGCTGGGCGAATAGCGCGGCGATGACCGCCGCCAAGGTAACCCCGACCACCAAGGCGCCCGACGGCGGCCGTATCGAAATGGCGGGCGGCAAGCCCAGCGGCGTCTTCGTCGACGCCGCGATGAGCCTGATCGACGGCGCCAAGCCCAAGCCGCTCGCCCGCGACCTCGACCGCGCCTTTCTGCTCGCGCAGCAGAAGCTGATGTCGCAGGGGATCACCAGCATCGCCGACATGGGCACCTCGATCGCCGAATGGCAGGCATACCGCCGCGCCGGCGACAAGAAGCAGCTCGCGATCCGTATCCTTTCCTATGGCGGCGACATCGACAATATGGCGCTGATCGCGGGCAGCGAACCGACCCCGTGGCTCTATGACGACAAGCTGCGCATGGTCGGGGTGAAGCTCTATCTCGACGGTGCGCTCGGGTCGCGCGGCGCATGGCTGAAGGCACCCTACAGCGACGCCCCCGGACAGAAGGGCCTGCCGCTCCTGACGCCCGCGCAGCTCCGCAACAAGATGGTCCGCGCGTCGATGGACAAGTTCCAGGTCGCGATCCACGCGATCGGCGATGCTGCCAATGCGGAGGCGCTCGACGCGATCGACGATCTCAGCCGCGACCTTCCCGGCGAGCGCCGCTGGCGCATCGAACATGCGCAGATCGTCGATCCCGTGGACATCCCGCGCTTCGCCCAGTTGAAGGTCATCGCGTCGATGCAGCCAACCCACCAGACGAGCGACCGGCTGATGGCCGAAGCGCGGCTCGGGCCCGACCGGCTCAAGGGCGCCTATGCGTGGCGCAGCATGGAGAAGGCCGGCGTCCGCCTCGCTTTCGGGTCGGACGTTCCGGTCGAGAGCGCGAACCCCTTTCCCGGTATCGCCGCCGCGATCTCGCGCACCGACGCCGCGGGCCAGCCGGTCGGCGGCTGGCATCCCGAGGAAACGGTGAGCCGTGAAAGCGCGCTCGACGGTTTCACCCGCACCGCAGCTTATGCCGCCTTTGCCGAAGACCGGCTCGGCACGCTGATGCCCGGGATGCGCGCCGATTTCGTGATGCTGGAATCGGATCCGTTGCTCGCGAGCCCCGACGAGATCCGCAAGATGACCCCGCTCGAAACCTGGATCGGCGGCTATCGCTATTACAAGAAGAGCGAGGGCGGGACCGTTGGCCGGTGACACACCGTCACGCCGCGCCGTCCTGACCGGTCTCGCGTCGCTTCCGATGACGACCGCAGCCGTCGCGGCCGAACGCAAGTCGAAGAAGCGCAAGCCGGCGCGTCCGAAGGTCCAGCACGTCGACGTCGCGATCATCGGCGCGGGCGTCTTCGGCGCGTGGACCGCGTGGCACCTGCTCCGCGCCGGCAAGTCGGTCCGGCTGTTCGACGCCTATGGCGCGGGCCACTGGCGTGCCTCGTCGGGGGGCGAAAGCCGCGTCATCCGCATGGGATATGGCGCGGACACCATCTATTCGGACATGGCGAAGGACTCGCTCCAGTACTGGAAAGATCTTTCGGACACCGCGAGCATGCCGATCTTCCACAACACCGGCGTGCTGTGGTTTGCGCCGCAGGGCGACACCTATACGCAGCAGTCGCTCGACTGGTTCAAGGCGAACCGCATCGATCACGATCACGGCGACGTGAACTGGCTCCAGAAGAACTGGCGCCAGATCCAGTTCTATCAGGGCGAGACCGGCATCCTCGAAAAGGACAGCGGCGCGCTGATCGCCGGGCGCGGGGTGCAGGAAGTGATCGCCGACGCGCAGATCGAGGTCGAGCGCGTCGTCATGCCCGCGCCGCTGATCGCGAAGAAGATCAAGACGCATACACTGCCCGACGGCGGCACTGCCGACCATCTCGTCTATTGCGCCGGCCCGTGGCTCGCCGAGCTCTTCCCGCAGCAGCTCGGCGGCAAGATCGTCGCGACGCGGCAGGAAGTCTATCATTTCGGCGCGCCGCAGGGCGACACGCGCTTCACCCCCGCCGAGCTTCCGGTCTGGGCCGACTTCAACAACGGGCGCATCGTCTATGGCATCCCCGACCTCGAAGGCGCCGGGTTCAAGATCGCGATCGACGTCCATGGCCCGGTCGTCGACCCCGATACGCAGGACCGCGCCCCGACCCCGGCGGGTATCGCCGAGGCGCGCGCCTATATCGCGCAGCGCTTTCCCGGCCTGACCGACGCCCCGCTCATCGGCGCGCGCGTCTGCCAGTATGAGAACAGTTCGAACGGCGACTATCTGATCGACCGGCTGCCCGGACAGGACCGCATCTGGCTGGTCGGCGGCGGGTCGGGACACGGGTTCAAGAACGGACCCGCGGTCGGCAAGCGCGTCGCCGCGCATATCCTCGACCCGATGCTGCCGGTCGAACCGCGCTTCAGCTACGCCACCAAGGGTGCGGTCGCGGCGCGGACAGTATTCTAGCTTACGACGGGGGACCGGGGTGCGCCTGACCGATTGCCATAATATCGACGACTTCCGCGCGCTTGCGAAGCGCCGCCTGCCCTGGCCGGTGTTCGACTATATCGACGGCGCCGCCGACGACGAGGTCACGCGCCGCCGCAACCGCGACGCCTTCGACCGCTGCGACCTCGTCCCCCGCGTGCTGGCCGGGGTCGAGAGCATCGACATGAAGACGACGCTGTTCGGGCGCGAGATGGCGATGCCGCTTTTCCTCTCGCCGACCGCGCTCCAGCGCCTGTTCCACTGGCAGGGCGAGCGCGCCGTGCTCCGCGCGGCGGCGAACGCCGGCACCGTCGCCGGCATCTCCAGCCTCGCGACGATCGGCCTCGCCGAGGCGGGCGCGCTGACCGACGGCCCCAAGCTCTTCCAGCTCTATGTCCACCACGACGAGGGGCTCAACAAGGCGATGCTCGACGCCGCGCGCGACGCGAAGTTCGACGCGGTCGCGCTGACCGTCGACACGATCGTCGGCGGCAATCGCGAACGCTGCCTGCGCTCGGGCTTCACCTCGCCGCCGCGTTTCACGGCGCGCAACATGCTGAGCTATGCGATCAAGCCCGGCTGGGGCCTGAACTATGTCCTTCGCGAAAAGTTCAGCCTGCCGAACCTCGCGACGCATGTGTCCGAGGGATCGAGCGTGCCCAAGTCGGTCGCCGAATATTTCACCTCGATGCTCGACCAGAGCCTCGACTGGAAACGCGCCGAGGCGATCCGCAAGCAATGGGACGGTCCCTTCTGCCTGAAGGGCATCGCCGCGGTCGAGGATGCGAAGCGCGCGGTCGACATCGGCGCGACCGCGATCATGGTGTCAAACCACGGCGGGCGCCAGCTCGACGGCAGCATCTCGCCTTTCGATGCGCTCGCCGAGATCGTCGATGCGGTCGGCGACAGGATCGAGGTGATCTGCGACGGCGGCATCACGCGCGGCACGCATGTGCTGAAGGCGCTGTCGGTCGGCGCCAAGGCCTGTTCGGGCGGGCGCCTCTATCTCTACGCGCTCGCCGCGGCGGGCGAGGACGGCGTCAGCCGCGCCGTCGGGCTGCTCCGCGCCGAGATCGAACGCGGGATGAAATTGATGGGGGCCAAAACCCTTGCGGATCTCGGTCCCCACAATCTGCGCTGGCGGTAATCGCCCTATTCGCCGCTGACGTCGCTTGCGAGCAGCGATCCGTCCGTCTCGCTGAAACAATAGACCATATTTGCGCCCAGCACGCCGCCCTTGGGCTCAAGGCTGACGCATCGCTGGCCATTCAGCGAGAAGGATACCGGGATGCGCGTCCCGCGTTGTTTCGCGACGCTGATCCCGTTCTCCCTGGCACCCAGCTCCAGCGCTTTTGTTTCGAACGGGTCTTCGCGGTAGGTCGTCAGCAATATCCTGTCTTCAAGCTCGGCCTTCCGCCTGTCAAAGACCACGCAGAGTATTGCCGACGCGCAAATGGCACCCGCCAGAAACCACAACAAGCTCCTGCCCATAGGTCTCCTTTCGCTTGAAAGAGCCCCCGGCTTTCGCCGGGGGCCGTGGATCAGGCCGCAACAGCCCCTTCCTTCTTGCCGAGCCCGCCCCAGTCGATGTTGCGCGTCATATACATCACGCCCGCGAGCGCGAAGAACATCAGCACCGACCCGATCAGCAGCGAGTAGGCCTCGAGGTTGAGCAGCACATAGAGCAAGGCGTAAAGCCCGATCAGCATCGCCGCGAGGAAGCGCGCGCGCTTCCAGCTCTTCAGCACCGCCGCGCTATAGAAGGTCAGCAGCCCGATGATGCCCGCCGATGCGAGCATATAGGCCGGCGTGAAGCCGATCACCTCCGCAAACGCCAGCAGCAGCACGAAGAACAGCACCAGCGCCACCCCGGTCAGCAGATATTCCGCCGCCGCGACCCTTGCGCCCGCGATGATGTCGAACATCAGGAAGGCGACGAAGGTGAAGCCGATGAACAGGAAGCCGTATTTGATGCTGCGGTCGACCTGGCTGTAGAGATCGACCGGTTCGACGAGGCTTATCGCGACCGCCTTCGCGGTGCCGCCCGAACTTTCGGCGCCGGCATTGTCCGCCGCCGCCGAAACCTCGACCGCCACCGGATCGGCGTAGCGCGTACCGTTGGCGTAGTTGGTCTGCACCGGCGGCGACAGGTCGCCGGTCAGCACCTGCGCCTGTCCGAGCGCGAGGTTCGGGATCGCATAGGTCGCGGTAAAGCCGCTGCCCGTCACGCTGCGTTTCGCCGGCAGGAAGTCGCCGCCGAAGCTCGGGTTCGGCCAGCTCGACTTGACCGTCCAGCGCGTATCGACCCCGCGCGGGATCAGCTTGAAATCGCCGAGACCCCGCACGCCGATCCTGTAATCGATCTTCAGCGGCGCCGCGCCGGTCCAGTCGACGAAGGCGAATGTGCCCGAATTGCCGGTCGAGGCGAGCCCCTTGCCCGGCTGCAGCGCCACCGGCGTGCCGTTCACCGACAGGCTGTTGCCGTCGACGAGCCCGCGCGCGTCGCTGATGCCCAGACGCACTTCGGCGCGGTCGAGCATCAGCGCCTCGCGCGTCACGCCATAGCGGGCGATATCCGCAGGGAGCACGAAATCGGCGCTTCCCGAAATCTGGCTTTCATAGACGACGGTCTCATAGATCGCCTTGCGCCGCTTCTCGGGCCGGATCGTGACGTCGGCCTTGTTCGCCTGCGGCGAGAGATAGAGGTTGCGGATGAAGGTCGCGGTCCGCGTCACGTCGCGGCCATTCTCCTGCACCGTCGTCGTTTCGGTCGACCGATAGGGGATGACGATCACCGGACCGCCGATCGTCTGCTGGCCGCCCCAGCCCTGCCCGATCGAGGCTTGCGCCGTCTCGGCCTGCTGCTGGCGATCCCAGAGCAGGCCATAGACCATCAGGAGGGGCACCATCAGCGCGACCGCGATCAGCACCGCGATCACCAGCTTGACGCCGGGGCTGCGCTCGCCGCTGCGCGGCGGAGGGCCGGGAGGAAGCGAAGGCTTGTCGGGGGATTGAGAGGCTTGAGAGTTTTGAGGCATGGGGGGTCAGCTCCAACTATTCAACTCGTCGATGAAACTGCACGGTTCATCGACGATCGTCAAGCCGGGTTGCGGCGAAGCGGTTCGGAGCCTCGCGGCGCAGGAATCCGTCGCACACGAAAAAGGGGACGGCTTCCCCCCCAGAAGCCGCCCCCTCGAGCGCGTGGTCGCTGACCAGCTCAGGCGATCAGAAAGAAACGCCGAGCGTAAAGACCACGGTCGGATCGAAAAGCGTGTCGACGGCCTTGATGCCCGTCTTCTTGATGTCGGTATCGATATACTGGACCGACAGCGTTGCCGGACCCGCGGCGAACGAGGCGCCGAGCGACCAGTCGAGATAATTGCCACCCGGGGCCAGCGCACCGAGCGAGCCGTCGGTATAGCCGATCGACGAGGTCAGCGTGACCGGCGAGTCCGGAATCGCATAGCCGAGGCCGAGGTTCAGATAGATATTGTCGTCGCTGCCCAGCGAATTCTGGTCGGGGGCGTAAGCGACGGTGCCGGTTGCCGACACCGGACCGATGTCGTGCGACAGCTTGCCGATGATTTCGACATAGTTCGCCGGGCCGGCGCCCTGCTGGTGATCGGGATAGGCATAGAGCGTGACGCCGACGTCGACGGTGGTGCCGGGTGCGATCTCGGTTGCATAGCCGCCATAGAGGTCGAGCTCGAACTTGCCGTAGAGCGGGCTGTCGGGAAGCGTCGAGCCCCATGCGCCGACATAGAAGCCGCTTTCGTGGGTCAGCGTGATCGTCGGCTGAACCTCGACCTTCTCGTTCGACAGCGAAATGCCGCGGAAGCGATAGTCGGAGACGACCGAAACGCCGCCCGACAGCGTGAACGGGCCGCTGGCTTCGGCTTCTTCTTCCTGGGCGAAAGCGGGGGTCGACAGGGCCGACGCGGCGAGCAGCATGCCGTAGCAGGCTTTGGTGAGAAACTTCATGGGTGATCCCCTATCTTATCGGAACGGATCGTCCCACCTGCCGTGCGCGTCCATACCTCTATCGCGGGCCTGTGACGACGAACGGAGACTTGATTGCGGATATTGCTGCAACGCACAAACGGAAAATTGCGCGGAAAGCCGATTCCGCGAACAACTGTGTCTTTCGCGCAACAGCTGTGGCCCATGCGCTTGCGCTTTGCCAAGCGCCGCGCGGACAGCTAAAGAGCGGCGCATATCCCCCCTGCTGACGAGCCATATTCATGAGCGATCACAATCCCGGCCTGCGCCCCTGGCGCGACATCGCACGGCGCACCAGCCGCCAGATCATGGTCGGCAACGTTCCCGTCGGCGGCGGCGCCCCGATCACGGTTCAGACGATGACGAACACGCTGACGAGTGACGCGGTCGCGACGATCGACCAGATCCGCCGCTGCGAAGAGGCCGGCGCCGATCTGATCCGCGTCTCGTGCCCTGACACCGATTCGACCGCGGCGCTCGGCAAGATCGTCCGTGCCGCGCGCATCCCGATCATCGCCGACATCCACTTTCACTATAAGCGAGCATTGGAAGCCGCCGACGCCGGTGCGGCGTGCCTGCGCATCAACCCCGGCAACATCGGTTCGTCAGAGCGGGTCGGCGAGGTCGTCCGCGCCGCGAAGGCGAACGGCTGCGCGATCCGCATCGGGGTCAACGCGGGCAGCCTCGAGAAGGACCTGCTGGAGAAATATGGCGAACCCTGCCCCGAGGCGCTCGTCGAAAGCGCGCTCGACCATATCAAGCTGCTGCAGGACCACGACTTCTACGAATATAAGGTCGCGGTGAAGGCGAGCGACGTCTTTCTCGCGGTCGCGGCCTATATGCAGCTCGCCGACGCCGTCGACTGCCCGCTCCACCTCGGCATCACCGAGGCCGGCGGCCTGATCGGCGGCACCGTCAAATCGGCGCTCGGCATCGGCAATCTCCTCTGGGGCGGCGTTGGCGACACGATCCGCGTCAGCCTGTCGGCCGAACCCGAAGAGGAAGTCCGCGTCGGCTACGAAATCCTCAAGACCCTCGGCCTCCGCACCCGCGGCGTCCGCGTCGTCTCCTGTCCCAGCTGCGCGCGGCAGGGCTTCGACGTCATCCGCACCGTCCAGGCGCTCGAAGATGCGCTGAGCCACATCAAGACCCCGATGTCGCTCTCGGTCCTCGGCTGTGTCGTCAACGGCCCCGGCGAGGCGCGCGAAACCGACATCGGCATCACCGGCGGCGGCAACGGCAAGCACATGGTCTATCTATCCGGCGTCACCGACCATCATGTCGAGGATTCCGACATGATCCAGCACATCGTCAGGCTGGTCGAAGCCAAGGCGGCCGAGATCGACGCCGGCAGCGCGGTGAGCATGGACACGCTCCACGGCAAGGCGGCGTGAAGACCGGGACCGCCCTTCCGCCCGTCAGGCGCGAGAGCGAAGCCACCGGCGCGGTGGCGACCGGCGCCGCGGCGACCGGGTCGGCCGCCGCCGGCATGATGATCCTCGGCGCCGCAGCACTCGGTGCACTTGCCGTCGGGGCCCTCGCCATCGGGCATCTCCGCATCGGCAAGGCACGCATCCGCAAGCTTCGCATCGACGAACTCGAAGTCGGAAAGATCATCCGGATCGGTGACAACAAGTCCTGACATCGCGGCCCGTTTTCCTATTTCCCGCTGGCCGGAAGCCCCTGTTTTGACTAGCAATTAGGCTGGCAATAGGGGGAGGAGTGCATGACGAGCGGAAACCCGCAAAACTTGCCGGCGCGCATTGCGGCCGTTTTCCGCACCCTCTTTTCCGCGGTCGGCGAATATCTGGCGCGCAGCATCGACCTCTTCCGGATCGGCCCGCTCGTCGTCGCGCTCGTGGTCATCCCCGAATTCCTCCAGCATATCGCCGAAATCCACATCGGCATGTTCGACAGCCTCGAATATGGTCGCACCGTCGCCAACGACCCGCTGCGCATGGGCTTCGGCTATGTGAAGCTCACCGGCCTCGCGCTCGCCTTCATCGCCTCGGCGCGCTTCTGGTGGTGCCGGACGCACGGAGGGCGCTGGTACGACATCCGGCAGATCGCATGGGGGCGGCTGGTCGTCGGCTTCCTCCTGTTCATGGTGGTCGGGTCGGGCGGCAAGCTCTTTCGAATGTTCGGCGAGGAACCGCCGGTGGCCGCCACGATCGTCTTTACCCTGCTGTCGCTTCCCTTCCTGTTCGTGATGCTCGCGGGCCTGTTCGGCGATCGGGCGCTCCCCGCGAAGACGCTCGTGACAAAAAGCTGGCCCTGGGTCCTGTTGCTCGCGCTGCTCGCACCGCTGGGCTTCGCACCGCTCGCATGGCTTCACAGCAGGAACCATTATTGGGCGATGGGCGAACAGGACGCCATCATCTGGGCGCTGATGATCTTCGACTCGCTCGTCGTCGGTCTGATGGCCTCGTCGGTGGGTGCGGCCCTGTTCGTCGCCTACAATCGCTTCCGCGGGGCACAAACCGGGGCCTGAGGATTCCGATCCGCATCGCGATGCTGGCCGGCCGCCGGCGAAAGCCCGTTTGACAGCGGCAGCCGCGCACGACAGGACGAGCCAATGATGCGCCTTTTCCGCCTGATCCTGCTTCTCCTGATCGCGGCGGCGCCGATTGCGCCTTCCGCCGCGCGCGAGCCCGAACCGATCGACAGGCGCGACTTCACCTGCCCGCTCGGCGGCCAGCGATTCACCCAGGAGGTCGGCTATTCGGCTTTCGCGCTGATCACGCTTCCCGACGGTAGCTGGCTCGGCGATCCGCTGATGGATGTGCAGATACCGCGCTGCCCGGAGAACGGCCTTGTCATCCTTCCCGACTTCGCGGCGATGCAGGCGAACGCAAGCGACCGGATGATCTATGGCGACTATGATGCGGCGGAGCGTGCGCGCCTTCCGGCGCTTATCGCCGATCCGGCGTATCGGGCGCTCGCCTCCGACAATCGCTACGCGCAGGCCTATTGGCTCGCGACGCAGCTGGGCCGGCCGGCTTCGATGCGCTTCCACCTCCTCCAGCGGTCGAGCTGGGCAACGACCGATCCCGCCCTGCGCCAGCGCCGCGTCGCGGCGTTCGCGGCCGATGCCGCGGCGCTGGTCGAGGCGATGGACGAACCCCCGGCGGCGAAGCGCGCGAATCTTTTCTACGTCGTCAACGCGCTGCGCGAACTCGGCCGGTTCGACGCGGCGCTCGCGCTGCTCGACAGGATCGAGGCGGACGGCCCCATCCCCGGCATCGCCAGCCCCGATGACATGTTCGCGCCCGAACCTGCCGGAGGACCGATGCGTGCCGTCATCGTCGCCGGCGACGACGACCGTTACCCGGTCGGGCTGCTCGACCGGCGCATGGCAAACGACAAATGCTCGGGCGCCGTGCAATATCCCCCCTACGACCAGCGCACGACAAAGACCGAGGCCGCCTGCGCCCGGCGCAAGGCGGCCGCCGATGCGGAGGAGGCCGCCTTCGAGGAGGCGATGCGCGTCGGCGAGAATCCGGCCGAACGCGACCGGCTGTGCGCCGCCACGCCCGAAGACCGGCGCAGCGCCGGGCTGGCGCAGGCGTGCGACTTCGCGAAGAGCGACCGCGACGAAGCGGAGGGACGTGCGATGGCGATGCAGGGTCAGGTCACCGCCACGCGCTGTGAGGCGACCCCCGAAAATAAACGCGACGGGGCGCTCCGCTTTGCCTGCGTCAGCTATGACATATTGGTCGAATCGCGGCTCGGCCAGATGCTCGCCGCCGACGAGGATGCCTATGCCATATTGTGCGGCGGCGACGGCGAACATGACTATCCCGATCGCGACGCCCGGGTAAGTCTTGCCTGCCAGTCGGCAAGCCGCGACCGCACCGATCGCGCCGTGGAAAAGCTGCTCGAAGATGGCGCCGCGCTCGACGTGCGATGCGCAGGCGTCGGCGACGACGAAACCGACGTCGCGCTCTATCTCGCGTGCAGCAATCGCGAAAAGGCGCGGCAAGGCGCGCGAATCGAAAAGCTCGCGACCGACGATGCCGCCTACAGGCGCGAATGCGCGCGGTTCGGCGACAAGGCGCGCGACCTGCTTGCAAGCGACGCCAGCGACACCGAAATCGTCTGCTATCACGCGCGGTATCGTCGCAGCCATCCGCAAGACACGGGCAAGGGGTGGACCGTCTACGCCCCGCTCGACACGATCGACGTCGAAGATGCGGATCCGGCCACAAATGCCGCCGTCGCAGCCGCCGGCGAAGCGGCCGAAGCGGCGAGAGCAGCACTCGTCGGGATAAATCCCGCGCTGCGCGACGGCTCCGGACTCGACGTCGCGGCGCAGGCTGCCGCGACGTCGATCGTCGCAAAAGCCAAGGCCGAAAAAACCTATCCCCGCCGCCCCGAAGGACAGCTCGATTGACCCTGACCATCCGCTCTGCAACGCCTGCCGACCTGCCGCTCATCGCGCAGTTCATCCGCGACCTCGCCGACTATGAAAAGCTCGCGCACGAAGTCCGCTTCGACGAGGCGAAGCTTGGTGCGAACCTCTTCGGCCCGCGTCCCTATGCCGAGGTCGTGATCGGAGAGATCGATGGCGCGGCGCAGGGCTTCGCGCTCTTCTTCCACAATTTCTCGACCTTCGAGGGACGCCCCGGCATCTACCTCGAAGATCTGTTCGTCCGCCCTGAAGCGCGCGGCTCGGGGCTCGGCAAGGCACTGCTCGCGCATCTCGCCAAACTCTGCGTCGAGCGCGACTGCGCACGCCTCGAATGGTGGGTGCTCGACTGGAACACCCCGTCGATCGGCTTCTATCAGAGCCTCGGCGCGAAGCTGATGGACGAATGGACCGTGATGCGCGTCGACGGCGACGCGCTCACGGCCCTCGCGGGATCAGCCGCCTGACGGTTTCGCCGCGCGCGGCCTCCGCCGCTCCATCGGCCATTTCGGCATATACGCGTCGGACAGCGTCTTCGCCTCGGCGGGCGCGACGCCCAGTTCGGTCAGCGCGCGCACCAGCGCGTCGGCGGGTGCAACGGCGATGTCGGGCTGCACGCCGTCGCCTTCCCAGTCCTTGCCGGTCTTCGGGTCATAAGTGCGGCCGACCGGAATGAAGGCGCCGTATCCGCCCCCGATATCCTCGCCGCGCCCGAAGTGATTGGCGCCTGCGGTCGGCGCCCCGATCAGCACGCCGCGCCCGGTCGATTTCATGGTCAGCGCAAAATGCTCGGCGGCAGAGGCGCTCGCGCCCGAGGTGAGCACATAGATTTTCGCCCCCTTCAGTCGCTTGTCGCCATTCGGCGTCACCCAATGCTCGCGCGTCACCATCCCGGCGTCGCCCTTGACCATCCGCATCGAGGCGATGCCGTCGATCGGCGATCCGCCCTCGGCATCGACCGAGGCGCGCGTCGCCATCGTCACCAGCCGCGTCGGCTTGTCGAAGATCCATGGAAAGATGACGTCCATCTGTTCCAGCCCGCCACCATTGTGCGTGCGGATGTCGAAGATGATCGCCTTCGCGTCGGCATGGTCGGCCATGAACTTCGCCGCCTCGGCGGTCACTGCGGCATCGTTCGGGAAGACGTTGAAGCGCACGAAGGCGATCCCCGGCGCGATCCAGCCCCCCTGCTCGACCGGCGGCTTGACCGGGCGCGGGGCGGGCGCTGCGGAGCCGGGACCGGCGGGGGCCGATACCGCGCCCTCGGGAATGCGAAGTCGCAGATGGCCATCGACCGCGACGGCATTCACATCGGCGTCGATCGCGCTGCCCAGCGCTTCGCCCGACAGCGTCCGGTAGCGTCCGGCCTTGATGCCCGCGCGCAGCGCCGCGGCATAACGCTTGCCCGTCTCGGGATAGACATAGTCGCGCTCGAGCAGCGCGGCATATTTTTCGGCGATGGCATCGCCGCTGGCCTCATCGGCGGCAAGGGCCGGCGGCGGCGCGATCAGGGGCGCCGCGACCATCGCGGCCGCGATCAGCAGGCCGGGTAAAAGACGCGAAGAACGAATCATTGTTGAGCTCCAATCCAACCCCGGATCGGCAATGTGTATCACATACGTAATACAGATCAACTACAAATGTAGTCGATCTACTTTTTCCGTGCGAACCAGATCAGGACGACGCCGACCGCCACGAGAATCGCGCCGTTGCGCGTCCACACCGCATCGCCGAGCATGAAACTGCTTGCGGGCCAGTGCACGATGTCCAGCCCCTGCAGCATCCACAAGCCGCCCATCAGGATCGCCGCGACGCCGACGATCGCCATAAGCCCCTTCACTGCGCCCATGACCGCCTCCTCATTTTCGTTGCAGCCCGATCAGCGGCCGCAGCCAGCCGATGGTGCGCCCGATCGCATAGAAAAGCCAGCAGCCGAGTGCGGTGACTGCGACGAGGATGACGAACGAGGGCAGCGCCGCGACACCCGCCTGCAGAAGGTACCAGCCGGCCACGACGATGATCGTCTGGTGAATGATGTAGAAGGGAAAGACCGCCTCGGCGAGCATCGCGCGTTTCGGATGGTCGTGGTTCCACCAGCGGTCGGCGATCCCGACGAGCGCGACGATCGTCGCCCAGCCCTGTATCTGTCGCGCGACATGGAACATCGTCACCGCCCACACGGGTGCGCGCGTGTCGCCCGGCCAGGTCCATTCGACCCATCCGACGGGCAGGAATGCCAGCACGGCGAGCACGACCGCGACCGTCCAGCAGCGCGCGACCGCCCCGAACAGCACCGGCCGCACGCGCAGCAGCCAGCCCACCCCGAACGCGGCGAGATAATGAAGATGCGACGGCCCGTCGTCGAACAGCGCATGCGTCTCGTCATGATCCGGAAAGGCGCCATAGACGGCGAGCCACCACAGCATCGGGACGATCAGCAATCCCCATCCGCCGAGCAGCCGTGCCGCACCGTCGGCGATCTTTGCGCGCGCATCGCCCGGAACCACCGCGAGCAGGAAGGCCGCGAGCATCGTATAGGCCCACAGATAGACGACGAACCACAGATGCTGCCACGTCGGCAGCACGATCCCGTCGAGCTTGCCGAAGCGGAAATAATCCTGCACCCAGAAATGGAGGAAGCCATGCGCATAGCCATGCTGCCCCATCAGCTCGATCCACGGCTGCGGCGGCACCACGAAGACGATCGCAAAGGCGAGCGGGATCAGCAGCCGCGCGCTCCGCGACCGCGCAAACGCCCCCGCTCCGCCGAGCTTGGCGGTCAGCGCCGCGCTCGCATAGCCCGAGACGAGGAACAGCAAGGGCAGGCGCCAGCCGTTCGTCGCCAGCATCGGGATTGCGACCCAGTCGATCGTCGGGTCGATCTTCACATGCCAGCCCCACGGCACGAAATACATGCCGACATGATAGAAGATCAGCAGCGCGAACGCCCCGATGCGCAGCCAGTCCATGCCGAGATGGCGTCCGGCCGATGCGGTCGCCATCAGGCGAGTGCCCGCCAGGCCAGTTCGGCAAACTCGCACAGCAAGGGCCGCGTATCGCGCGGGTCGATGATATCCTCGACCCCGTATTTCTCCGCCGTCCGAAACGGCGAGCGCACGCGGTTCAATCGCTCGCGGATCGCCTCCAGATGTGCGGCCGGATCCTCCGCGGCCTCCAGCTCGCTCTTGTACGCGACCTCGACCCCGCCCTCGATCGGCAGGCTGCCCCAGTCGCCCGACGGCCAGGCGAAGCGGTACTGGAAGCGCTCGGCGTTCGACATCGCGCTCCCCGCGATCCCGTAGGCGCGGCGCACGACGACCGAGGCAAGCGGCACCGTCGCGCGGTAGATCGCGTTCATCGCCTGCACCCCGTACCGGATCGTCCCCGTCCGTTCGGCCTCGCCGCCGATCATGAAGCCGGGGTTGTCGACAAGGTGGACGATCGGCAGGCGGAACTGGTCGGCCATCTTCACGAAACGCTCGGCCTTCTCGCTCGTCTTCGCGTCCCACGATCCGCCGAGATACGACGGATCGCTCGCGAGCACCGCGACCGGATAGCCGTCAAGCCGCGCAAAGGCGGTGATCACCGCCCGCCCCCAACGCGCACCCATCTCGAAAAAGCTGCCTTGATCGAACACCGCGTTCGCGATGCGCCGCATCGAATAGACCTGTTTGGCCTCGCGCGGCACGACCGACAGCAAAGCCTCCTCGCGCCGGTCGACCGGATCGCTGCACGCTATGCGCTGCGCCCGGTCGTGGATCGACGACGGCAGGTACGACAGGAACCGCCGCGCCGCCGCGAACGCCTCGGCCTCCGATCCGACCTCGTCGTCGACGACGCCGTTGCGCGTATGGACATCGACCCCGCCCAGTTCCTCACGGTCGAGCGTGTCGCCGATCGCCGCCGCGACCGCCGGCCCCGCCGCGAACAGCTGCGACAGCCCGCGTACCATCACGCTGTAATGGCTCGCAACCACCCGCGCGGCACCCAGCCCCGCGGTTGGCCCGAGCGCGAGCGCGACCACCGGCACCGTGTCGAGGTTGGCGATGATCTGGTCCCAGCCGGGGACGTGCGGAATATAGGTATAGCCCATATCCTCCAGCGTCTTCACCGACCCGCCGCCGCCGGTGCCGTCGATCATGCGGATCAGCGGCAGCCGATATTCATGCGCCATCGCCTCGCACTGCACGAACTTGCGGTGCAGCGCCGCATCGGCCGCACCTCCGCGCACGGTGAAATCGTCGGCGCTGGCGACCACCGGCCGCCCGTCGATATTCGCGCGCCCGAAGATGAAATTGCTCGCGGCCAGATCCTCCAGCTCGCCATCGGCCCCATAGGTGCCGCGCCCCGCGATCTTGCCGATCTCGCGAAAGCTGCCCGGATCGACGATCCCCGCGAGCCTTGCCCGCGCATCCATCTTGCCGCGGCTGTGCTGGCGCGCGACCTTCTCTTCGCCGCCCATCTTCTCGGCCATCGCACGGCGTCGGCCGAGTTCGTCGATCTCTTTTTCCCAGCTCATGCAAGGGAAGCTAACTGACGTTGACGGAAACGTCATGCAAAACCTATCGTCAGCGCATGACGCGCAAACTCGGCCTCCTTCTAGCCACCGCCCTGCTCCCGCTGGCGCCCGTAGCGGCCACCGAACCGGGCACGATGCCGGGCGTCGCCGAGCCTTACAGGACCACCGCCTTCGATCCCGCCGTCGACCCGATGGCGGCGATCGACGCCGCGCTCGCCACGGCGAAAGCGTCGGGCAAACCCGTGCTGCTCGTGATGGGGACGAACGGCTGCCACGACAGCGCCTGGCTCGCGAACCTGCTCGGCACCGATCGCTTCGCGCCCGTCCGCGCGCGCTACGCGATCGTCTATGCCGATATCGGCATGCCGCACATCGAAGGCCGGGGCCGTCACCCGGAAGTACCCAAACGCTTCGGTTTCAGGATCAAGGGCACCCCGACCGTCGCGATCCTCGATGCCGACGGCCATGTCCTCAATCGCAAGAAGGCGCCCAAATGGCGCAACGCCGCGAACCGCAGCGACGACGACATCTATAACGAACTGATGAACTAGGGAGAGCGATATGGCCGATATGAATCTCGCGGGGCGCGTCGCGCTCGTCACCGGTGCCTCGCGCGGGATCGGCCGCGGCATCGCGCTCGGGCTCGCCGAAGCCGGCGCCGACGTCGCGGTCAACTACACCCGCGGCGAGGACGCCGCCGCCGAGACCGTCGCCGCGATCGAGGCGCTCGGCCGCAAGGCAAAGGCCTATCAGGCGTCGGTCGCCGACGAGGCCGCGTGCGCCGCGATGGTCGCCGCGGTCGAGGCCGATTTCGGCCCCATGTCGATCCTCGTCAACAATGCCGGCATCGCCAGCCGCGGGCTGTCGGTCGCCGACACCACGCCCGAGGAAGTCGACAAGCTGTTCGCGGTCCACGCCGCCGGCCCGCACCGCCTGTCGCGCCTCGCGCTGCCGCAGCTTCGCCAGCATGAACGCAGCGACATCATCGTGATCTCGAGCATCGCGACGTACCACAACTCGCCGAACGGCGCCCCCTACACGATGGCGAAGGCGGCGGGCGAAGCGCTCGCGATCACCCTCGCGAAGGAGGAGCTGAAAAACGGCGTCCGCGTCAACATCGTCGCCCCGGCACTCACCGTCAGCGACATGGGCGAGAAGCTCTCGCGCGCGGTTACCGGCAATGAAGACATCCATCACCTCGCGAGCAAGATGCCTTTCGGCCGCGTCGCCGTCCCCGCCGACGTCGCAGCGGCGGTCGTGTGGTTCGTCAGCGACGCGAACCCCTATTGCTCGGGGCAAAAGCTCAACATCGACGGTGCAGGGCAGGCGACCTTTCGGTGATGGCGCGCCGCTCAATTCTTGCTGGTCTCGCCGCTATGATCGGCATGGGCGCAAAACAGACGAACGCAAAGGAGGAGTCGGCCTTTCCACCGGTTCCCAAATGGCGTCCCTCCTTCGATCAGCCGCTCAACCGGATCATTGACCGCATGAACTATTATGCAAACGGGACGCGCGACTTCGCCGTCTTGCGCCATGGGACATGCGTAGTTCTGGAATCAGGGCTCAACGATGCGGCCGCCCGCACGGCGGCACTGCAAGTGATCGACAGGATTTTCAACGCACATCCCGATATGAATCCGACGCCTATGGATGACGGCAACGTCCTCGTTTCGTACAACCACCCGGCGGCGAATGTCGTCCTCAGCGATATTGCGAAGGCTCACTGGGCAGAAGTCGAGGCGAATCACCTCGACGGCCTCGCGACTTCGGAAGTGCTGATTACGCCGCTCGGGCCGAACAAGTTCGACGATTTCGGAAAGCAGGCCTTACTGGGCCGGAGCTATTTCTTCATGGATGCACAGGCGCCCGAGGTCGCCCTGATACATCGCCACGAGTGATCTGCTCGCTACCGGAAGCACTTCATCACACCATCCGGTCGCCCCGGATGTGCAAGTCCGAACCCCTCCGCTACAGCCCCGCAATGCGCCCCGATTCGCCCTCCCCCGTCGTCCCGTTCCTGATCGCCTGCGCGGGGATCGCGACCTTTTCGACGATGGACGTGCTGATGAAACAGCTGTCGATCGATCTCGGCTCGTACAACGCCGTGCTCTGGCGGACCGGGACCGGGACGATCCTCAGCGGCATCGTCTATCTCGCGACGCGCCCGGCGCTTCCCGATCGCGCCACGATGCGGATCCACGCGTGGCGCGCATTGTTCGTCGCGGGGATGGCAATCACCTTCTTCTGGGCGCTCGCGCGGCTGCCGATGGCGGAGGCGATCGCGCTCGCCTTCGTCGCCCCGCTGATGACGCTCTACATGGCGGCGATCTTCCTCGGCGAGACGATCGGGCCGCGCTCGATCGCAGCGTCGCTGCTCGGGCTTCTCGGCGTGATCGTCATCGTCGCGGGCAAGCTCGGCGGCAACGACTATGCGCCCGAGGCCTTGTGGGCGGTCGGCGCCGTGTTCCTGTCGGCGGTCTTTTACGCCTATAACCTGATCCTCGCGCGGCGGCAGGCGAAGATGGCCGAGCCGATGGAAATCGCCTTCTACCAGAATTTCTTCGTGACCCTGTTCCTCGCCTTCGGCGCGCCGTGGTTTGCCGTTTTCCCCGGCCTCGACCACGCACCCGCAATTACCGGCGCGGCGGTGCTCGCCACGCTGTCGTTGCTGCTCCTGAGCTGGGCCTATGCTCGTGCCGAGGCGCAGATTCTTGCGACGACCGAATATACCGGCTTCCTCTGGGCGATGCTGTTCGGCTGGGTCTTCTACAACGAACCCGTCACCTGGCCGACGATCGCGGGCGCGGTGCTGATCGTCGCCGCGTGCCTGATCGTCGCGCGCAAGACCCCGCACGGCGATCCGGTCGAGCCGGCGGCGGCGTGACTCGATCCTCCCCTCCCGCTTGCGGGAGGGGCAGCGAGACTTGCGGGCCCGCTCGCTAGTCGCAGCGGGGTGGGCCTTTCCCACGCCGCTGCCCACCCCCAGCCCCTCCCGCAAGCGGGAGGGGAGCAGGTCAAACCGCCGCGCGGGAAAGTCGGTCGTTGATCGCGGCGCCCAGCCCGTCCATCGGGATCGCGGCAACGGCGATCTTCGTCTTCGCGCTCGCCGCGCCTGCATGGAGCGCATCGAACAGCCGTGCCGCTGCCTCGGTCAGGTCGCCCGCTTCGCTCAGGCTGTAATCGCCCGCCAATGCCCCAAACCCGATCCCGAACTCGTCCGCCTCAAAATCGGTCGCCCCCAGCCGCACCGGCTTCCCCGGCGCATAATGGCTCGCAAGCATCCCCGGCGCGACGATCTCCGATCCTTTCACGCCGGCAACCGGCAGCCCGGTCGCGTCGCCCAGCATCTCGGCCGTCACGGGCCCCGGCCGCAGCATTTCGACCGCGCCGCCTTTCACCCGCACGATCGTCGATTCCACGCCCGCCGTCGTCGGCCCGTCGTCGATCACCAGCGCGATCCGGCCGTCGAGGCTCGCGAGCACATGTTCGGCTTTCGTCGGGCTCACCTTCCCGCTCGCATTCGCGCTAGGCGCCGCGAGCGGCGCGCCGGTTGCCGCGAGCAAGGCCTGCATCGCCCGGTGCCCCGGCACACGCAGCGCGATGGTACCCAGCCCCGCCGTCGCGATGCTCGCCACCGGACAGTCTGCGGTGCGCGGCACGACGATCGTCAGCGGCCCCGGCCAAAACCGTTCAGCGAGCTGACGCTCGACCTCGCCGAACATGCCGAGCCGCTCGGCCGCCGCCAGATCGGTCACATGGACGATCAGCGGATTGAAATCGGGCCGCCCCTTCGCGGCATAGATGCGCGCAACGGCCTCGGCATTGCGGGCATCGGCGGCGAGGCCGTAAACCGTCTCGGTCGGCACCGCGACCGGCTGCCCCTCCCCGACAAGCCCCCCGGCGCGCGCGATTGCCTCCGCGCCGAACGGGCGGATATCGGTGGTCAGGGGCGTTTGACCGTCGGCCATGCCGCGCTATAGCGCCCGCGCAACGATATTCATCAGGAAAGTCGGCACCGCATGACTTATACGCCGCCCGTCACCGAGCAACTGTTCGTCCTCGATCATATCGCGCGCATCGACGCGATGGCCGCGCATGACAAATATGCCGCCGCCACGCCCGACATGGTCGAGGCGATCGTTACCGGCATCGGCGACTTCGCGGCCGAGGTCTATGCCCCGCTCAACCGCGTCGGCGACGTCACCAACCCGAAGTGGCAGGACGGCAAGGTCACCATGCCTCCCGGGTTTCGCGACGCCTATCAGCAGTTCGTCGCGGCGGGCTGGGGCAGCCTCGACGGCCCCGGCGCCTATGGCGGGCAGGAGCTGCCCTTCACGCTCGCCGCCGTGGCGATCGAGGCGCTCGGCACCGCGAACATGGGCTTCACCCTCTGTCCGATCCTGACCGCGGGCGCGATCCATGCGCTGATGGCCTATGGCACCGAGGAGCAGCGCCAGACCTGGCTCCCCAAACTGGTCACCGGCGAGTGGAACGGCACGATGAACCTGACCGAGCCCAGCGCGGGCAGCGACGTCGGCGCACTCCGCTCGACCGCAGAGAAAGTAACCGACGGTCCGAACGCCGGCCTCTACCGGGTCAAGGGCCAGAAGATCTTCATCACCTTCGGCGAGCACGACCTCACCGACAATATCGTCCACCTCGTCCTCGCGCGGACGCCCGGTGCACCCGAGGGGACGCGGGGCATATCGCTCTTCCTCGTTCCCAAATACCGCCTCGACGATGCGGGCAATCCGACCATCCCGAACGGCGTCCACTGCGCCTCGATCGAGCACAAGCTCGGCATCCACGGCTCGCCGACCGCGGTGATGGTCTATGGCGAGGGCGAGGATTGCCTCGGCGAGATCGTCGGCGGCGAAATGGGCGGCATGAAGGCGATGTTCGTCATGATGAACAACGCGCGCCTGATGGTCGGCTGTCAGGGCGCCCAGATCGCCGAGCGTGCGCTGCAACAGGCGCAGCGCTACGCCGCCGAGCGCGTCCAGTCGTCGCTTGCGGGCGCCGCCGATCGCACCCCGGTAACGATCGAGCATCACCCCGACGTCAAGCGCATGCTCTGGCGGATGCGCGCACAGACCGAGGCCGCCCGCGCGCTTATCTATTATGCCGCGGCGCAGACCGACTTCGGCAAGCTCGGCGATGAAGCCGCCGCGCTTCGCTCGGACGTCCTCATCCCGCTGGCAAAGGCGCATGCGACCGACATCGGCTGCGAGGTCGCCAGCATCGGCGTGCAGGTCCATGGCGGCATGGGCTTCATCGAGGAAACCGGCGCCGCGCAGCATTACCGCGACGCGCGCATCGCCCCGATCTACGAGGGCACCAACGGCATCCAGGCCGCCGACCTCGTCGGGCGCAAGCTCGGCCTCGCCGGCGGCGACGGGGTGCGCAGCCTGATCGACGACATCGCGCGCGGCGCCGCCGATTTCCCGCAGCTCGCCGAACTCGCCGAGGCCTGCCGCCATGTGACCGACTGGCTCGAACAGGCGAACACCGCCGACCGGCTCGCGGGCAGCTATCCCTATCTCACCATGCTCTCGACGGCGACGTGCGGCTGGCTGATGGCCATCCAGCACCAGGCGGCAAAGGCCGGGATTGCGGCGAACGAAGGCGACCGGGCGTTCCTCGAGGCCAAGCTCGTATCGACGCGCTTCTATCTGGAGCAGATCGTCCCTGCCGCGAGCGGCCTCGCCGCTTCGGCGCTGGCTGGCGACGCGGCGCTCGCGCCATTGCCCGCGATCGCCTGACTCCCGCGGAAATCCTTGCCGTTCGCGTGACGGACGGCGGCAAGATTCCGTTCATGATTAACGCGATGCTAACCAACCGGGTCTAGGGACGTCAGCGCAATCTTGCGGAGACGTGCGTGCCCATCAAGGTCAAGACCCTGATCATCAGCTGGCGAACGATCGGCCTGTCGCTTCTGCTCGCCGTCGTGGCTGGGCTGTCGTCGGTTGCCGAACCGATCGACCGCGTCATCGAAGCCGCCGTCGGCCGTTTGGCATGGCGGCCCGTATCGGGCGACATCGTCGTCGTCGCGCTCGACGACAGGACCATGGCGCATGCGCTGCGGGGAGATTTCTCGGCGGCGCAGCATGCACGCGTCATCAATGCGATCGACCGCGCGGGGGCGCGACGGCTGTTCGTCGATTTCACCTACGAACGCCGCCAGAGCGACCGCGACCTGCCCTTGCTGACCGACGCGGTGAAACGGATGAAGAGCCGGATCATACTGGCCGCATCTGCGAAGCTGGCGGCGGGAGACCGGATCGCCATGGCCAGTTTCCCGAGCCCCGCCTTCGGCAGCGATGCGCGGATCGCGACCATCGGGTGGAAATATGAATTCTGGCAGGTGTGGCGCATTCCGTTTGCCGTGGACATCGACGGCAAGTTGATTCCGAGCTTTTCGTCGGTCCTTGCCAATCGCCAACCGCAAAGCGCGGGCGTCTACGCACTCGACTATTCGTACAATGTCGACACGATCGCCAGCTACAGCGCGATCGACGTGATGAGCGGCAAGGTCGGCAGCCGTCAGCTCGCGGGCAAGGACGTCATCTTTGCCGCGACGTCCACGACCTTTCAGGACAATCATTATCTTCCGGGCAACAATCGCGTGCCCGGGGCTTTCATCCATCTGATCGGGGCCGAAACGCTCAAGCGCGGCATGCCCGCCGATATCGGCTGGATCCCGGGCTTCGCCCTGGCGGCGCTGGCCATGCTGGGCGCGATGCTGTTCCGGCGCGCGCGCTGGTTCACCGTGGCGGCGGTATCGACGATCCTGATCCTGGTCATCGCCAAGCTTGTCCTGATGGTCTCGCTGATCAGCGTTTCGATCGGCAGCGCCTGTTTCCTCGTCGCGGCGATCGGGACCAACGTCTCGCGCACCCGTGGCCGCCGGTCGGCACAGCACGAAAATCCCGTCTCGGGCCTGCCGAACTTCGAGGCGCTGCGCAGTCAGGCCTCGTTCGGCAGCGCGACGGTGATCGCGGCCAAGGTGGTCAATTTCGAGGATCTGGCCGCCTTCATTCCCGGCGACGGGATCGGCAAGCTGGTCGAACAGGTTACCCGCCGCCTTCAGCTCGCCTCGCAGGGCACCGCGCTGCATCACGATCTCGACGGCACCTTCGCCTGGCTCGTTCCCTATTATCAGCACAGCCAGATCGAGGGGCAGCTGGCGGGGCTTGCCGCGCTGTTCAACGCACCGCTGACGATCGGCGAATTGCGCGTTGACGTCGCGATCGCGTTCGGGGTGAACGACGAGTTCGAGGGTTCGAACGCCCAGCGGCTTGCCGCCGCGCTCGTCGCTGCGGAAAAGTCGATCCGGACCCGCTCGCTGTGGACCAAATATACGCCGCGCGAGAAGGACGATGCCGGCTGGCAACTGAGCTTCCATTCGCAGCTCGAGGACGCGCTCGCCGGCGGCGACATCTGGGTCGCCTTCCAGCCGCAATATGAGGTCGCGACGCGCAAGCTCGTCGGGCTGGAGGCGCTGGTGCGCTGGACCCACCCGACGCGCGGTCCCATTCCGCCCGACGAATTCATCGTCCAGGCGGAGAAGAGCCAGGACATCTACCGGCTCACCCTGTTCGTGATGGACCAGGCGATCCGTTCGGCGGCGCAGCTGCACGCGCGCGGGTTCGACATCCATATGTCGGTCAACCTGTCGGCCACCCTGCTCGACCATAGCGACCTCGTCGGCACGATCCGCGTCATGCTCACGGCGCACCACCTGCCGCCCGAGAAGCTGACGGTCGAGATTACCGAAACCGCGCAGATCGAAAACAGCCAGCAGGCACGCCAGACGCTGGCCCAGCTTCGTCGCGCCGGCGTCCGCCTGTCGATCGACGACTATGGGACCGGGCAGTCTAACCTCGAATATCTGACCGAGATCGAGGCCGACGAAATCAAGATCGACAAGCGATTCGTGATGACGATGCGCGATTCGCAGCGGAACCTCGAAGTCGTCAAATCGACGATCGACCTCGCCCATCGTCTTGGCGCCGTCGCCGTCGCCGAAGGCATTGAAGATGCGCCGACACTTTCACTTCTCGAACAATTGGGTTGTGATGTCGGTCAAGGTTATCTGCTTGGAAAGCCGCAGCTATTTTCCGAGCTGATCGACAGCCTTTCCGCCTCCCCCCACAGCAGGTCCGCCTGACTCCCAAAATGGTGGCAATTGTAAGAGGCATTTATAGTTAAGACTCGATTTACCTTACCTATTAAGGTATATGCTCCGTTAACTGTCCTGCGTAGACAGTGACCACAGGAGATCTGAAATGGGTTGGTTTTGGAAGTTCCTGGGCGGTGGCGGCGTCGGCAACGGCGGTGCTTCGGCCTAATCGGGAATAGAATTCAAAAGGGCTCCGGACATCGTCCGGGGCCCTTTTTCTTTGCCGGCCGGAGGCGCCGGTGTGCCGCCCGAGGGGCGGCATTTTTTGTGCCTCGCGTCCGCTCGCGCCAAGGCCCGCGGAAATGCTCGCGATCCTGCCTCCGACGCCCTGTTTCGCGCGACGAGACGAATCAAAATATCGACGAGTTGAGTCCCTAATCTGTCATTTACCGTCTTGCGTCCGCTCCCAGACGTGGCACTATAGATGGTGGGTAAGCCAACGGGGGGACCCCAACAAATAGTGTTTTGCCGAAAGTGGCGGATTTCCGTCGTCCATCCCATATGGACACGGGAAAACCCCTTTTGCGCGCAAAAATATGTCCCACCGGCGGGTGATTAGATGCTAAGACCGGGGCTTCGTCCCGAGTCGAACAAGACAGGAACATACGCGCCGCTGGCGCGTCTCATATCGGGGGCGATTTAGATGGATTTTCGCGAGACGGAACGGGTGGAGACGAACGACGTGGCGACGGTGGAACTGACGAAGACAGAGGCTTTGGCCACTCCCGAATCGACGGGCGAGGCGAAGGCCGATTCGTCCGCGAAGCTCAATGATTCGGGCGAGCCCAAGGTGCATGCGCGCCGATTCGATATCGCCGTCGATCGCAGCCGCGATTCGCTGCTCACCGACTTCGGCAAGGAAACGCTCGAGGACCGCTACCTCCTCCCCGGCGAATCCTATCAGGACCTGTTCGCGCGCGTCGCCGATGCCTATGCCGACGATCAGGAGCATGCGCAGCGCCTCTACGACTATATCTCGCGTCTGTGGTTCATGCCCGCGACCCCCGTTCTCTCGAACGGCGGCACCGGCCGCGGCCTGCCGATCAGCTGCTATCTGAACTCGGTCGACGACAGCCTCGAGGGCATCGTCGGCACCTGGAACGAGAATGTCTGGCTCGCGTCGCGCGGCGGCGGCATCGGCACCTATTGGGGCGCGGTGCGCGGCATCGGCGAACCCGTCGGCCTCAACGGCAAGACCAGCGGCATCATTCCCTTCGTCCGCGTGATGGACAGCCTGACCCTCGCCATCTCGCAGGGCTCGCTCCGTCGCGGTTCGGCCGCCTGCTATCTCGACATCTCGCATCCCGAGATCGAGGAATTCCTCGAGGTCCGCAAACCCTCGGGCGACTTCAACCGCAAGGCGCTGAACCTGCACCATGGTGTCCTCATCACCGACGAGTTCATGGAGGCCGTCCGCGACGGCGCCGAATTCAACCTGCGCAGCCCCAAGGACCAGAGCGTCCGCGGCACCGTCGATGCGCGCGGCCTGTTCCAGAAGCTGGTCGAGACGCGCCTCGCGACCGGCGAGCCCTACATCATCTTCATCGACCAGGTGAACCGCATGATGCCGAAGCATCACCGCGATCTGGGGCTGAAGGTCACCACCTCGAACCTCTGCAGCGAAATCACACTGCCGACCGGCCGCGACCATCTGGGTCAGGATCGCACCGCGGTCTGCTGCCTCTCGTCGCTCAACCTCGAAACCTGGGACGAATGGAACGGCGACAAGCAGTTCATCGAGGATGTCATGCGCATGCTCGATAACGTCCTGCAGGACTATATCGACCGCGCCCCGCCCGAAATGGCGCGCGCCAAGTACAGCGCCAGCCGCGAACGCTCGGTCGGCCTCGGCGTCATGGGCTTCCACAGCTTCCTCCAGGCGCGCGGCCTGCCGTTCGAGGGCGCGATGGCGAAGTCGTCGAACCTCCGCGTCTTCAAGCATATCCGCGCGCAGGTCGATCAGGCGTCGATGCTGCTCGCCAAGGAGCGCGGCCCCTGCCCCGACGCCGCCGATCAGGGCGTGATGGAGCGGTTCAGCTGCAAGATGGCGATCGCGCCGACCGCGTCGATCAGCATCATCTGCGGCGGCACCAGCGCGTGCATCGAGCCGATCCCGGCAAACATCTACACGCACAAGACGCTCTCGGGCAGCTTCTCGATCCGCAACCCGCACCTCGAGGCGCTGCTCGTCGACAAGGCGAAGAACAGCGACAATGTGTGGAACTCGATCCTCGAACGCGGCGGCAGCGTCCAGCACCTCGACTTCCTGACGCAGGACGAGAAGGACTGCTACAAGACCAGCTTCGAGATCGACCAGCGCTGGCTGCTCGAACTCGCCGCCGACCGTACGCCCTACATCGACCAGGCGGCCTCGCTGAACCTGTTCATCCCCGCCGATGTCGAGAAATGGGATCTGCTCATGCTCCACTATCGCGCGTGGGAACTCGGCATCAAATCGCTCTATTATCTCCGCTCGAAATCGGTGCAGCGCGCCGGCTTCGCGGGCGGGGTCGAGGCCGACAACACCGCCGAGGCGCCGAAATACGAACTCAGCGCCGAAAGCACCGACTACGACGAATGTCTGGCCTGCCAATAAAGGCTTCGATCAAAGTGGTACTTTGATCGAGTTGGAGAACGATCATGGGTATATTCGGCATCAACAATCCTAACGCTCTTGCGGATATTCTGTCTGCCTACGGTAGCAAAGACAGCCGCAAGAAAATGGCTTGGGATCGGTGCCGGACTCCCGGCATTCTTCAGATAATGGCCGCCGGCGGTGGTAATCTCAAAGTCGACGACTTCGGCAATGTCATTCGCTGGGAAAATTACGGCCAGACAGACTCTGAATATGGCTGGGAAGTTGATCACATCCAGCCATCCGCTCTCGGCGGGCAGAATCACTTTGGCAATCTGCGTGCATTGCATTGGCGGGCCAATCGAAGCCTCGGTGGCTTCCTTGGGAACGCGCTAAACAACAACCCTTTTGCAACTAGGTAATCACAACATGCCTCTTCTCGAAGCCCGCAAGACCTACAAGCCCTTCGAATATCCGTGGGCGTTCGATTTCTGGAAGCGCCAGCAGCAGATCCACTGGGTGCCCGAGGAAGTGCCGCTGGGCGAGGATTGCCGCGACTGGGCGCAGAAGATCAGCGACCATGAACGCAACCTGCTGACGCAGATTTTCCGCTTCTTCACGCAGGCCGATATCGAGGTGCAGGATTGCTACCACGAAAAATACGGCCGCGTGTTCAAGCCGACCGAGATCAAGATGATGCTGACCGCGTTCAGCAACATGGAGACGGTGCATATCGCGGCGTACAGCCATCTGCTCGACACGATCGGCATGCCCGAGAGCGAATATGGCATGTTCCTCGAATATGACGAGATGCGCGCCAAGCACGACTATATGGGCACCTTCGGCGTCGACAATGACGAGGATATCGCCCGCACGCTCGCGATGTTCGGCGGCTTCACCGAAGGCCTCCAGCTCTTCGCCAGCTTTGCGATGCTGATGAACTTCCCGCGCTTCAACAAGATGAAGGGCATGGGCCAGATCGTCAGCTGGTCGATCCGCGACGAAAGCCTCCACTGCGAAGGCATCATCAAGCTGTTCCACACCTTTACCAAGGAACGCGACTGCCTGACCAAGGCGGTGAAGGAAGACATCATCGACACCTGCCAGAAGACGGTGCGGCTCGAGGATGCGTTCATCGACCTCGCGTTCGAACAGGGCCCCGTCCCCGGCATGACGCCCAAGGAGATCAAGCGCTACATCCGCTACATCGCCGACTGGCGCCTCGGGCAGCTCGGCTTCGCGCCGATCTACATGATCGAGGAGCACCCGCTCCCCTGGCTCGCCCCGCTGCTCAACGGCGTCGAGCATGCCAACTTCTTCGAAACGCGCGCGACCGAATACAGCAAGGGCGCGACGCGCGGCGACTGGAACACCGTGTGGACCAGCTTCGACAGCCGCAAGAAAGCGAAGACCAGCGACGACAGCGCGCCGGTCAACGACGCCGAAGCCGACGGCGAAGACATGTTCGCCAAAGCCGGCATCGCCGCGGAGTAAGACACCACCAAAACCCCTCCCGCCTGCGGGAGGGGCAGCAAGACTTGGGAGCTATGCTCCCTAGTCGCCGCGGGGAGGGCCAGCGACGCCGAAACCACGGCACAACGCATCAGACTCAAAGGCCCCCGAAATGACCGACAAGAAAAAACTGAAACTGCTGATCCTCAGCCAGCCCCAGCGCGCCACGCTGGAGGGCCTCTCCAACCGCCGCCCGCAAATGCCGAGCGACCCCGTCCGCGACGAACTCGTCGCGCTGGGTCTGGTCGTGCAGCAAGGCGCGAAATGGGCGCTGACCCCGACGGGCAAGAAGGTGCTGGCGGCGGGCTCGAACCGGCGAAACTCGGGCGGGTTTTCGGTATAACGCGCAACTTGGAGCCTCAATTTACCGCAATCTATGCACATTCTATCTATGATTATGAGAACATAATAGGAACATAAAAGTTGCCTTGGCAACTCGTGCTTGCAATGGATGCGAGCCCTGATAATCAGGGATCATGGATTCAGAGGCCCTACGCCTGTTGCAAATGCGCCGCGTCGAATTGATGAATGAGATTATCAGCATTCGTCTCTCGATTGAGGATCAACTGCGCCCACTTGAAGCTGAGGTTGATCAGATAGAGCGCGGAATTGCGGCCATGACCGGCGGGAAGATTGCTCCGACAGGAGCCGTCGCCAGCAAGTCTGCCGTTGCTCATTTTGCCCGCAAGAACAATCCGAACTATCAAGCAATGACAATCAAACAACTGGTTGTAGTTGCATTGAAAGAACATTTAGTGTCCGGGGCAACTGCCAACCAGATGCTCGATTTCTTTGGACATCATTGGGGGCGCGATAACATCTCGCGAACCAGCCTCAGCCCTCAATTGTCGAGATTGAAAGGCGAGGGGATCATCCAGCTACGAGGCAAGGTCTGGCATCTTGTCTCGAAAGAGAATGGGGCACCCAAAGGTGCCCCAGAAATGAGAGAGGCTGCAACCTCTCTAATCGAGAACCAAGAAGATGAGCTTCCTCTTGGTTGAACCTTGCCCTGACAGGCGCCGATCCGGGGGCGGTTCAGTCCTCCGGAAACAGATACCAGACCATACGATGGTCCGGCGTCATCGGATGGTCACCTCTATGTGACCTTACGACCGGCCCCCTTCCATAAGGGGCACGGAACAGCGGCATGGCTCCTTCCAAAAGGGCCATGCCGTTGTGCATTTATGCTATGAGAAATTTATCAGATCGTCAAGAATCCTACATAAAAGCGATTAAAAATGATTTATTAAGCAATTTTGCCAATCAGCTGCCGCAATTGAACTTTTAGGGCAGTACAAGTCCTCCTTGGCGGCTTGGGTCGCGGATCAAATCCGGGGTGACGAAGAGGAGCCATCCCCTCGCGCCGTCTTCACAGCTCCAAGGATCGCCTGACGGAGATCCCAGACAGGCCCGGCCAGATGGAAGCTATCGGTCAGATACTCCTGTCGCCCCTCCTTGGTAATGATCCGGACAGAGCGTTTCCCGAGCGGCCGATCGATCAGCACGACATCGTCGATGTCATCCAGCCGCCATGACTTGCCGCCACCCTGAAAAAGATGCGTCCCGTCATGGCGGAGATAATCGTTCCGCCGGCGCCAAAGCGTGAAGAAATAGTAAGAGCCGAACAGCGAGAGGCCGATCATCATCGGCCCCATGAACCGGCCGAATACATGATAGAACATCGAATCCGAAAACCCTTCGCCGGACAGTTCGAGCCAAAGTGAATAACCGCCGATACCAAGCGCCGCGGCCATCCAAAGCACGAGCAACCACCCGCGCAGCCGTCCCAATATCACGATGTCCTGTTCCGCTTGCGCCATCGATGAACGATAGCAGTCAGGCGATTTTGCGCCAGCCCCGGCGACTGCCCAATCTCAATTCACCGTAACCCCACCCGGCACCCCGCGCATGCCCGTTGCCGCGAACAGCACCCCGCCGCGCACCGCTTGCGGAGAGCCTTCGAGCAAGGGCAGCGGCACCAGCGCGCGCGTGACCTCGCTGTCGTCGTCGACGACCAGCCGCAGCGTCGGCAGGCCGAGCGCGCCGCGATCGGTCACCACGTCGCGGATCGCCGCCAGCGGCCACGACAGCGTGCTGCCGCGGTACAGCCGCACCCCGTCGTGGAACACATAGCTCTCGCGCTGGCGCCACAGCCGCCAGCAGGTCCGGAAGGCGAAGGCCGCGGCGATCATCAGCGCCGTCGCGACCGCATCGCCGAACAGCAGCGACCGGATCATCTCCCCCGCCCCGTCGCGGCGCACGGGCCACACCTGCCCCCATGCGAGCGCGGCAAACGCCAGCGCCGCGATCAATTGCCCCGCAAGCAGCGGCTTCGCTTTCAGCCGCGCGACGACGATGATTTGCCGGTCCCGATAGTGCATCGCCCGCACAGATAGGGATGCCGTGCACGCGGCGCCAGCACCGCCTTGCAAAACCGGCAGCCCGCTGTATTGCGATGACAACACAGTAAGGAGAATCCCTGATGCCCCTCACGCTCCTCTTCGCCGCCGCGCTCGGCGCCGCGACGCCCGCAGCCCCCGCGCCGATGCCCACCGGCGACGCGCTCACTGCCGCGATCGCCGACAAGGACGCCCGCCTGTTCTGGGCGGTGTTCGAGGGGTGTGATGCCAGGGCGCTCCCCGATCTCCTCGTCCCCGACTTCCGCATGATCCACGACAAGGGCGGCCTCGCCGAGGCGAGCCGCGACGCGATGGTCGCCGACGTCGCGAAGACCTGCGCACGCCGTCAGCCCGGCGGCGACATGGCGGGCTATAAAAACCGCCGCCTGCTCGTCCCCGGATCGCGGACGGTCCGCGCGATGGGCGACTGGGGCGCGCTTGAGGAAGCCGCGCATGTCTTCTTCGAATGGAATGCGAAGGAGAGCCGCTGGGACATGGTCGGCGGCGCGCGCTACATGCATCTGTGGCAATGGATCCCCGCCGAGCACCGCTTCCGCCTGTCGCAAAGCTACAGCTACGATCACGACGGCGCCGCGCCCTATCCGCCCGCGCCGGCACCCTGAAACGGCGGCCGAGGGAACTTTCGGCGTCGGCAGAGGTAGTTAGGGGCAGGCCGATCCGGCCCGACCACGGAGTCGATGCCATAGAACCGCGTACCCTGACCGCCTATGCGCTCATCCTGCTGCTGATTGCCGCGGCGACCGCGCTTGTCCTCTACCTGCGCCACAACACGCGCCACCGCCGGAATCAGCGGCTGCGCGACCGCCAGCGGGCGCGCCGCGAGGAACGCCGGATCGAGCGCGCCGAAACGCTCCCCTGACCCGCCGCTAACCGGCGATCAGCGCCGCGATCGTCGCGGTGTCGGCATATTCATGCATCGCCGTGACCCGTCCGGCGTCGTCGAACTCCCAGCGCGAGAAGAGCTGCAGCGTGCGCGGCGCATCGCGGCCGTTCGAGAAGTTCGCACGCCACAGCACCGCGGCGCGATGGCCCTCGACGATCGTATCGACGCGGCGGATGTCCGCGGCCTCGAGCAGGTCGGCGAGCCGCTCGATCGCGGCATGCGCGTCGCCCGGCCCGGTCGGATAGCGCGTCATCAGCTCCTCGGCGCCCTCCATCGCATAGGTCGCGCCCTCGGCCCAGATCGCGTTCATCACCTCGACATCGCCCGCCGCGCGCGCCGCAAAGGCGCGGTCGATGGTGGCGATCATATCCTCGCGTGTCGGCATCGTCCCTTTCCCCTCCCAAGGAATGTGCACGCGCACCTATAGCCGATTTCCGGCGGCGGCGGGAGTCGGCGCTCCGCCGTTATGGAGGGGACGGACCGCCCCTCCCGTGCGGCGAACCCGCTTCAACCCGCCCGTCGAAATACCATCTTGGCCGGGAAAGGAGAAAGCCGATGCAGGCCGTAACCGAGGGCGACCGCCGCAAGGAGCTCGCCGCGCTTCTGGAGCAGATCCGGGCGCACCCCGAACGCGACTGGAGCGCCACCCGCGCACGGATCGCGACGCTCAACAAGCTGATCGCCCCGCCCCGGGCCGCACTGAAGCCGCACTGAGGCGGCTCGTCGCGCCCGCTGGGCGCCCCGTCGCCCGCCGCGCAACATTCGCCGCGCGCGCCGGTTTCTCCCGCTCAAGGGGCGGCCGCTCCCGGCTGCCCGAACGACAGGAGCATATCATGCGCAAGGCATTCACTCTCGTCGCGGCGGGCGCCGCGATCCTTGCAGCCCCTGCAATCGCGCAGGTCGGCGGCGTTGTCGGCGGCACCGTCGATACGACCGCGCAGGTCGGCACCGGCACCGTCGGCAACACCGCGACCGGCATCACAGGGCAGGTCGGCAACACGGTCGACCGCGTCGATGCCACGGTGAACAGGAAGCTCGACGCGACGAATCTGACCCTCGCGACGCGCGATCAGGTGCGCGCGGGCGCACAGGTCACCGACGGAACCGGCAACAGCGTCGGCACCGTCCAGAGCATCGACGGCGACAATGCGATCGTCGTCGGAGGCGGCAAGCTCTACAATATTCCGCTGGCCTCGCTTTACAGCCAGGCCGAGGGCGTGACTGCCACGCTGGTCACCAAGCTGCCGCGCGCGGACATCAAGGCGCGCGTGCAGGGCGAGGCAAAGGCCGAAACCCGCTAGTCGCCCCCAGTAGTCGCCCCGGATCGAACCGCCCGCCCTTCGTGGGTCGCGAAGGCGGGCGCCGGGATGGAGCCGGGGCAACCCGGCTCCATTATCCTTTCCCGCAAAAGGAAATGGCCCGCGCCTCCCGACATGAAGCCGGGAGGGCGGGCCAGTTTCAGTGCCGCGGTGCCGGATCGCCCCGCGGCCATCTGATTGTCCGGATTATTCGGCTTCCTCGAACAGGTCGACCGCGTTCGCGGCGTTCGCCGACAGGCGCACCGTGTCGCCCTCGACCGCGGCGACCAGCCCGGCGGGGAGATAATGATGCTTGCCGTCGCCGCTATCGGCCTTGGTCAGCTTGATGCGCTCGCCGTCGAGATGATCGACGGTACCGATATGGACGCCGTCGGCGCCGATGACGTTCATATGTTCCTTGATCGCGCTGTGGTCGTGCTCGGCCATGATGGTCTCCTTTTCGCTTCGGGGATGGAAGCGCTGCCGATCATACGCGTAACGGGCGAGTCGGCTCCATATACCAAGGTAGGATGCCCGAAAGCCGCGCCGGCTTTCCAAGCGGCTGTTGCGACGCTAGCCTTGCGTCATGCGCATTCTCCCCTCGCTCGCCGCGTTGACGCTTCTCGCCCTGCCGCTTCCCGCCCTCGCCTGCTCGCCGGTCGCCGGTTACCGCATTCCGACCAATCTCGAACTGGTCGGTCAGGCGGACATGATCGTGCTCGCGACCGTCACCGGCGGAACCCCGGTCGAGACGGGTGCGGAGTCGATGCGCATCGACATCCGGCCCGACGCGGTTCTGAAGGGCGATCCCGCCGCCGCGCCGACGTCGCTCGCCATCGCGCTCGCGACCGATCGCTATGCCTTGCCCAGCAATCCCTACGATCTTGCCGAGGCGCATCCGCTCGCCTTCATCGGCGGTTGCTATCGCTACATGGTCCCCAAAGGATCACGCGTGCTGTTCCTGCTGCGCGGCACGGAGGAACACTGGATTCCGGCGGGCGGACCGTTCAGCCGCTGGGCCGAGGATGTCCTGACCGACGACGCTCCGTGGCTCGACGCCGTGAAATTCTATATCGACGTGCAAAAGCTTCCCGAACCCGACCGCAAGGCCGCGCTCGAAAAGCGCCGCGATGAACTGCATGCAAAGCAGGGCGACTTCGTTGCGCAGCTTCTTGCCGAAGACATCGACCGTCAACTCGCGGGCCCGAACCGGCCGCTCCGCGAAGAGCTGCCGCCGGCGCCCGAGGATTGACACCAGGGCCGGCGATACCCTTCCCAGCGCCGTGCCAGCCCCTCGTCGACCAGCGCGTCGCCCACGCTCGCGCCGCCGCGCGTCACGATCCGGAGCTTGCGATCATATTGGTCGGTGTCGCGACCGGCCGGCTCCAGTGTGAAGGCGCCCTCGTTCAACCAGTCGCGGAGGCGCCGCGTCGCCGCCCCTCCCAGCGCGCCCTCCGCGGCACAGCGCGCGGGGTGCGTTTCGGGGGTGTCGATATCGGCGATGCGATATTTTTCGCCCCCGAACCGGAAGGTATCGCCATCGACGACGCAGTTGCGCCCGCCGCCGCTGCGGCAAAATCCGAAGCGGGCGGACAGCGTATCGGTCGCGGGCGACGGCGCGGCTTCGCCGAGCAGCATAGTCTCGGTGATCGCAGCGGGCGGACTCGCGCCTGTCTGCAGCGCCGCGAAGGTCCCCGCGAGACCGCCCGCCGCAGCGAGCGCGAGCCGCAGGGCAAACCGGCCGCGCCGACGATGCGGAATTTGATACGGGCGGCGCCGTCGCCGGATTGATTGAAGGGAAGCCCGCGTCATCGTGCCACCCTAGGGCGCGATCATGGGTAAAATCCCGATCCGGCCGATCCGCTGTGGCGGCTAGTGTGCGCCGACGCATCCGCTGCGGCGCCGTTTTTGACCGATATCAAGGAGCGCGCGCGATCGGGGCTCCAGAAGCAGGCATCACCCTGAAAGGAGAGCCCCGATGCACAACCCGCTTATGCAGACCCCCGTGCTGATCTTCGCCCTGATGACCGCCAGCTTCATGCTCACGCTCGGGCCGATCGCGCTCGCCGACGTGCTGCGCGCAAAGCGATAGGCGTCAGGGCGCGCCGCGCGGCTCGTCGTCCTCGATGCCGTCCTCGCCCAGCTCGCCGTCCTCGTCGTCGTCGCTGCGCTCGCCGCGATAGGCGTCCATGTCGATCCGGCCCGACCGCTCCATCTGGCGCATATGGTCGACCAGATCCTCGCTGTCGTCATCCTCGTACCGCGCCTTCGCCTTGCGGCTTTCGCCCAGCGGGCGTTCGCGCCGCGCCGCCTCGGCCACGCTCTGCGCCTGCGCCTCTTCGTCCTCCTGCTCGCGGTTGATCGCCTCGGGAGGCAGATTGTCGGTGTTGCGGCTATTGTCGGCCATGAGCGGGCTCCTTCGAGGGACAGGGCAAATACGCGCCGGGCACCGCCGCCGTTCCGTCAGGCTGCGGCGGCCAGCACCTTGTTCTCGATCACGCGGATGAACACCTCGGGATCCTGCGCACCGGGGATCAGCATCCGGCCGCCCAGGATGAAGGCGGGAACGCCGGTGACATTGTTGTCGGCCCAATAGGCCTCCTCGGTCCGAACCATCTCGCCGAACTCGTCGCCCGCAAGGATCGCTGCCGCGCGCGCCGCGTCGAGCCCGACCGACGCCGCGATCTCGACCAGCGTCGCGCGATCGCTGACATCGCGATTGTCCGTGAAATGCGCCGTGAACAACGCGAGCTTCAGCGCGGTCTGCACGCCCGTCGCTTCGGCCTGTTCGGGCTCCTCAAGCGCGCCCGCCCAGGTCAGCAGACGGTGCGCATCGAAGCTGTTGCGCATCCGGAAACCCGGCCCGCGGTTGAAGGCGAAGCCCAGGTCGCCGGCGACCCCCGCCATCTTGCCGCTGTTCGCGCGGCTCTGCTCGGCGCTGATGCCATATTTGCGCATCACATGCGCCGCCGCATCCTCGCCCTCGGGCGGCATGTCGGGATTGAGCTCGAAGGGATGCCACTGGACGCGAAAGGCCAGCCGCCCCTCGAAATGCGCCATGACCTTCCGGAATTTCAGCCAGCCGATGATGCACCAGGGGCACATTACGTCGGAGACGATATCGACCGAAAGGCGCGGCACCTCGTTCACGGCAATCCTCCTGCCGGCGCGGCGAGCGCCTTGTCTTCGATCAGTCCGCCGGCGGCGTGCGGCGATCCTTCCCCGATCGGCGATCGGCCTGACGCCGTTCGGGACCGTCATAACCGGGATCGTCGGCCACCCGCCGGTCCCCTGCGCGCCGATCTGCCGGTCTGCGCGGTTTCTCCACTGACATACGCTTCTCCCCTCCACCACAAAGGAAAACAGAAGCGACCCGCCGTCAGTTACTCACAATCCTGTCGAAAAGACAAGGCGGCGGCTTCGGGGTGGAAAGACGCCATAGGATTGGTAGGTCTATAGCCCGAGGAGACCCCACACGATGAGCGCCAAGAAAACGCGAATAATGTATATCGAAGACAAATCGGCAGGCCTCAATGGGCCAGCAAGGATCGGCCGGGTGACTTATTCAAAAACTGGCCAGTCGATCTATTACGGAGGTCGCACCTTTCAGAGACTGGGTGGCGATGGCTTTAAGGCCAACTATTTTGACGCCGACACAGGCGATCACTTTTGGATCTCCGGCCCCCGAAAAGATGGCCAAGACCGGCTATATCCATCCAGCTCTATGCCGGTGGAAATCGACTCCGACGTTCACGATGAATATTGGAGTGACATTCGAGGACGAGCCGGCGCGCAATGACCGCAACCGGTCGTTTCCGGACCTTCGTCATCCCGGGCTTGACCCGGGATCCGCCTTTCTTTTGCGCAACGTTGAAAGACAAGGCGGACCCCGGATCAAGTCCGGGGTGACGATGAAGGATGAGCCTGCTTTCGGTCGCCAACCGACATCAGATCCTTGCGGTCAATGCACGGTATCGGGCGATACCTCTGCCACCGCGGCAGGCCGCGACAGCACCCACCAGCTTCCCGCCATCAGCGCGACCGACAGCGCCTCGATGATCATCGCTTGCACGATCCCCGAATTGACCGGATCGCCGCTCGCCACGCCCAGCAGCCGAGCCGCCAGCGCGGTGCCGTAGAGCGCGGCGGGAACGAGCAGCGCGCGCAGCCAGCCCGGCACCAGCGCGCCGATCGCCGCGGCACCCGAAGCGACGAGAAAGAAGGAAGACAGGTCGGCACGGATCGTGTTGGTCGCGGGCCCGTCGACGATGATGCCGAAAGTCTCGGTATAGCTTGCCGGATCGATCAGCCCGCGGGCCCCGACGATCAGAAAGAAAAGCGCCCACAACAGGACGGCGCCGCGCAAGACCCAGTTGACCATTTCTCTTCTCCCTCTGTTGCCGGCAGGCTGCGGCATCGTCGGGAAAAGTGCAATCTATTCCGCGGCGAACGTCTCTTCGATCCAGCCGCCGCCAAGCACGCGGCTTTCGTCCGCCGCATCATAGAGCACCGCGGCCTGTCCCGGCGCGACGCCATATTCGGGCGCCGCGAAGACCAGCCGGTCGCCCGCGACATGCGCCGGCACCGGCTTCGCCATGCTGCGCACCTTCGCGAGCACGGCGCGGCCGTCGACATCGGCCAGCCAGTTCGCCTCGCCCAGCCGAGCACCCGACACCGCGAGCGCGCGCCGCGGCCCGACGATCACTTCCTTCTTCTCCGCATCGAGGCGGACCACATAGAGGGGCTCGGCCTGTCCGCCGATCTCGATCCCGCGGCGCTGGCCGACGGTATAGTGGATCAGCCCCTTGTGCGCGCCGAGTACCGTCCCGTCGACATGGACGATCGCGCCCTGATCGTCGGCCTCGGGGCGCAGCTTTTTGACCAGCGTCGCATAGTCGCCGTCGGGGACGAAGCAGATGTCTTGGCTGTCGGGCTTGGCCGCGACGCCAAGGCCGAGGTCGCGCGCGATTTCGCGCACCACGCTCTTCTCGAGTCCGCCAAGCGGGAAGCGCAGAAAGTCGAGCTGCTCCTGCGTCGTGGCGAACAGGAAATAGCTCTGGTCGCGCGCCGGATCGACCGCGCGGTGCAGCTCGGCGCCCTGCGGCCCCATGACACGCCGAACATAGTGTCCGGTCGCCAGACAATCGGCGCCCAGATCCTTCGCCAGCTGGAACAGGTCGGTGAACTTAACACCCATGTTGCAGCGCACGCAGGGGATCGGCGTGCGGCCCGCGAGATACTCGTCGGCGAACTGGTCGATCACCGTGTCGCGAAAGCGGCTCTCATGGTCGTGGACGTGGTGCGCGAAGCCCAGCCGGTCGGCGACCGCCCGCGCGTCCCTGATATCCTGCCCCGCGCAGCACGCACCGACGCGCTTCGCCTTGGCGCCATGATCATAGAGCTGCAGCGTCACGCCGATCACCTCGGCGCCCGACCGCGCGGCGAGCGCGGCGACGACGCTCGAGTCGACTCCGCCCGACATCGCGACGACGATTCGGCGGTCCTTCATCGGTCCGCTTAACTGAAAGTCGGCCCGGGCGAGCCCGGCGGGAGAGGAAATCGTCTCGATCATGGTGCGCGCCATCTAGGGATGCATGGCCCGAAATGCCAGCTTTTCCGCGCCGGGCGTCAAGATATTGACGCGGATTAAGCTTCGCTAACAGGTGCTGAAACAGGCATTTACGGGACCTTAGGCCCTGCGGGCTATACCGGCAGCATGAACGCCGACCCGTCAAATATTCCGCAGCTTTCCGGTGCGGCCAGCCTGTCGAGCCCCGGCTTCGACATCCTGCTGGCGGTGTCGGCGGCACGCCAGTCGGCCTTGCCGACGGTGCGGATGCTGAAGGCGCAGGCGACTCGCGAGATGCATGCGGCGCGCGTTAACGCGCTCAGCCATTTGCTTGCCGCGGCACCCGCCGCGACGGAACAAAGGGCGGTGCGGCCCGTTCGCTTCTTCGACCTGTCCGATGAAGCCAACGATCTGCCCGAAACTATGAAGAGCCTGTTTACCAGAGGGTTTCAGCCGATGTTGAACTCCGCTGATGTAGAGCCCTGGAGGTCGGTCCAACCGATCCCCCACGACGAAGACAATATGGAATGAACATGATCGAGAATCAGAAAATCCGGCCTGCTCAGGTTATCGGCCCGCTCGGCGAACCGCTGACGCTCGACTCGCTGCCGCCGCCGAACACCACCCGCTGGGTCGTTCGTCGCAAGGCAGAGGTCGTCGCCGCGGTCAACGGCGGCCTGCTGACGGTCGACGAGGTCTGCGAACGCTATGGCCTGACGCTCGAGGAGTTCGCCGGCTGGCAGCGGTCGATCGACCGCAGCGGCATGCCGGGCCTGCGCGTCACGCGCATCCAGCACTACCGCGACCTCTACGAGCGCCAGCAGCGCTTCTGACGAGGACGCACCCCGACGGGTCATGAAGAGGGCGCCTGCGGGCGCCCTCTTTTTTGTACGGTTTCAGCCGTTTGTCCGCGTGCGTGCAACTTTGCCGTTCACCCGGCGTTAAGCCCCCGAGTCAACTTTGGAGAGAACTCGATATGCGCAAGACGATCATCGCCCTCACCGCCGCTTCGGCCCTCGCGCTCGGCGCCTGCCAGAGCAAGCCGGCCGATCAGGTCGAGGACCAGGCCGAAGCCAAGGCCGACGTTATCGACGCCCAGGCCGACGCGATGCCCGAAGGCCCGGCCAAGGAAGCGACCGAAGAAAAGGCCGATGCCGTCGAAGCCGCCGGCGAGGCCAAGGCCGACGCGATCGACAAGGGCACCACCCCGCCGCCCGCCGACGCGACGACCGCACCCGCGGATCCCGCAAAGAAATAAGCCTGTCCCGAAAGGACAGCAAAAAGGGCGCCGGGCTCGGTCCGGCGCCCTTTTTCGTGCGCGCGGTTAATTTTCACATTTTGTGATCCATGTCACGGCGACGTCATGGCGCCACCGCTAGAGCATCGGGCGTGGGGACGCGAAGCTCAGGCTGCGACCTTACGCCCTCCCGCCGCGGGTAGCGACCCCTCGCGGCGGGAGGGACTATCTCACGCCCCCAGCTGCCCGAAAACATCCTGCACCCCGCGCGCGTCGCCGTCCGCGCGCAGCGCCGCGATCGCCTTTGCGACGTCGATGCAATATTCGGCGACCCCCGCGCTCTCGCCCTTCCATGTCCCGCCGAGCGCATGGACCAGCGCCACCGCGGCGCGATTTTCGGACAATGTATGGACGTCGAGCCCGGTGATCCCCTCGGCAAGGCAGTCGACGAGCAGCGCCGCGGTCATCATCCGCGCGAGGCCCTTGCCGTGAAACGCGTCGAGCACCGCGACCGAATATTCGCCGACCCGGCTCTCCGCCCCCGCTCCGCCGCGGTTCCGCACCGCGTGCACCGCCCCGATCGCGGGCCAGCCGGGACATTCGCTGCAGATCGCGCCCCACGCGATATGATCGTGCCCGTCGACGTCGACCAGCCGCTCGATCACCGCGTCGGGCAGTTGGGGCGCGGGAGAGAAGAAGCGCAGATAGCGCGATTCGGCCGACAGCTTCGCGATCCCGTCGCGCAGCAGCGGTTCGTCGTCGGGATGGATCGTGCGCAGGCACACCTGCGTCCCGTCGCTGAGTTCGCTGTGCACGACGATGCCGTCGAGCGGTCTGGCGCAGGCTTTTGCCACGGACGCTCCCCTGTCGCTGCGGAGCCGCAAGGCTAATATGCCGCCGCCGCGCCCGCAACAGCCGGCGCGTCTTCATTTTTCGGGAACCAATTTA
The DNA here is from genome assembly GCF_022024275.1 of Sphingopyxis sp. BSN-002. Taxonomy (NCBI): domain Bacteria; kingdom Pseudomonadati; phylum Pseudomonadota; class Alphaproteobacteria; order Sphingomonadales; family Sphingopyxidaceae; genus Sphingopyxis; species Sphingopyxis sp. BSN-002. The sequence goes on along the minus strand of NZ_CP091804.1, from coordinate 2,970,839 downwards.
TAACTTATGTGTAAATGTGGGAAATGTTGAAAGTCGCGGGGATCTGGAAGGGATAAACCGGGGCTTGAAAACAATCACATAGGTCGCCCCCCATTGCGTAACGTTCCCCTGTCTCCCGCTACTCCCGGCGCCACCCCGCTGGATATCCTGCCGCACGACGATGCCATGCTGTCCACCGCCGAGAGCTTCGGCGAGCGTCTCGCGCGCCTGCGCAAGGCGGCGGGCTTCACGCAGGGCGATCTCGCCGAACAGCTCGGGGTCAGCATGACCTCGGTCTGCTATTGGGAGCAGGACCGTTCGCGCCCCAAACACGCGCGGATCAAGGCGCTGGCCGACGCGCTCGACGTCGACGAGGCCGAACTCCTCGCTCCGGCCCGCGCCCCCTCGGCCCCGCACGACTTCCAGCACCTCGTCGCCCGCGCCCGCACCGAAATCGCCCACGCCGCCGGCATCGAGCCCGCAAAGGTCAAGATCGTCATCGAGATCTGAGCGGGGCGCCGGCTCCCCGACGCTCTCAATTTGCCGCTTCGCCCCCCGACGTGAACCCCGGCGAAAGCCGGGGCCCATCTCCCAACATGTTACTGGGCCCCGGCTTTCGCCGGGGTTCACACAGCAACCCGATTTTCCGCTTTCCTACAATGTTCCAATATGGTTCGTGAATGAAATTTCACAAACCAAGGAGCATTGCGATGAAGCAGGAAATCCTCCCGCCTCTCCCCGCCGACCCCGAAGCGATTGACGAAAGCGCGATCGACGACCTCCCAGAAGAGCTCGACTTCACGCCCGTCGAACAGCTCACCAAACGCTGGTCGGGCGTCACCGCGCAGAAACAGCGCATCTTCATCGCCCAGCTCGCCGCGACCGGCGCGGTCAGCATGGCGGCGAAGGCGATCGGCCACAGCACGTCCGCGCTCTACCAGCTCCGCAAGCGCGCGGGCGCCGAAAGCTTCGCCGCCGCATGGGACCGCGCGGTCGAGGCGGGCGCGCGCCGCGTCGCCGACCTGCTGATGGAATATGCCATCTATGGCGTGCCCGAGACGATTTCGAAGCGCGGGCAGGTCATCCTCGAGCGCCGTCGCCCGAACATCCGCGCGATGCAGCATATCGCCGCCAGCCGCTTTCCCGAGAATTTCGGCAGCATCGCCCCCGTCGACGGCCGCCCCGCCAGCGCGGTCCCGCACGCGGTCCGCCGCCTGCGCGAGAAATGGCGCGCCGAGTGGGAGGCCGAGCGACAGGCCGAAATGCTCGACCATGCCCGGCGCGCCAGCCGGCAGGAGACCGACCTCGACGACCGCCTCCGCATCATCCGCACCGGATATCAGCGCAGGATTTCGCACGACCCGGTCAAGCGCGCCGCATGGGACATGCTCACCGGCCCCGGCACCGACTGGGACGCGGTGCGCCGCGAGGACGCCTATGCCCATCCGCAGAAGCATGAATGGAACATGTTCCACCCCGACATGATCGTCTCGCTGTCGGCCGGCGCGGGCAATATCGACTGGGAGGCGGAGGAAGGCGGCGACCTGTCGCACCCGACCCCGCCCCCCGCCGATTACCTCCCCTGGCCGAAGGGTGGCGACGAGGACGAAATCTGGTTCGGCCAGTATGACGGGAATATCGTCGAGGGCGAGGCGGGCGAGACCGACCCCGACAGCGACCGGGTCACCCGCGGCGACATGCGCATGGCCGCCCACGCGTTGCACGATTGCGCCGAGGCCTGGCAAGCCGCGCGCCGGCCGGTGCTCCAGCTTCCCCACGACTTCCTCGCCGACAAGAGCCTCAGCGGCGGCGCCACCGGCCGCGACCGCGACAGCGCCCGCCGCCGCATCGAACGCGCGATCGCCGAGCTCGAACGCGAATGGAACGCCGCCTACAGCGAGGAAAGCTGGGCCGCGTGGCAGGCGGGACGGGCGACGGCGGCGAAGACCGACGCCGCCAACGCCGCCGAAGCCGACGACACGAACCAGCCGCAGCCGGAGGGAGAAGCATGAGCCTTACGGCGCAATCCACGAAATCCAAAACCGTGAACCCCGGCGAAAGCCGGGGCCCATGGCAGCCCAGCGCCACTCATCTGGGCCCCGGCTTTCGCCGGGGTTCACCAACTATCGCGCTCCATCCCACGGCGGCTGCCTTATCGACTTCGAACCCGGCGACACGCAAATCTGCCTGTCGGTCGGCCGCCTGATCCACGACGACGATTGCGTCAAGGTCCTTGCCGGATCGGCCATGCTCATCGGCGACGAGGGCCTGCGGATGAGCGGCATCATCGAGATTCCGGCGCGGTGCGTGGTGCGGATTGTGCGGTTGGAGGAAATCAGACGATGTCCAAGGGACCAGAACAATCTCCAGACGCTACATCTGCAAATGCTGAATGATCGCGCTACGCGCGTGAGCCGACATCGCCGCTGCAAACCCGCACGGCAACGCATTTCCGATAATATTGCACACCTTATCCATATGATTGCTCGATATAAGGTAGCTTTCGGGAAACTCTTGGATCAGTGCCGCCTCCTTAACAGAAATCGTACGCAATTGCTCTGGGTGACCGAACCTACCTTTGCTGAGCGTTGTGCAGCCGCCGGTCATCGTAGGAGGCGTTTGATTCCACTCCATTCGTCCATAGACATTCGAAAAGCCCGTATACTCGCCCTGATGGCAAGGCACACGCAGACTTTCGGGAATGTCCTTCCATGATCCACCCGGTTTAGCATGAGAAAGCCGTTGCAAATTTATATCGCTCATATTTCGAACATAGTGCCAATCCGCGACCTTCGTACCTTCCTTGATCGTATTGCGTTTGAACGCTTTAGCTGCAGGCAAGCCACCAATAACATCTCTAACCGTCTTCCATTTCGGTTTTCCGTTAGCACCTTGCCTGTCATAGACCGCTTCAGGCATCTTTATTTCAAACCCAAGTCCCGCAAACAAAACCAGCCGACGCCGAAACTGCGGTGTACCATAGTCAGCTACCTGTAGAACGTCATAATTCACCTTATAGCCCATATTCTCTAGATCTTCTATGAAGCTACTAAGTCTTGATTTTCCTTTTTTTGCTAGACCCGGAACATTTTCCATCATCACAGCCATTGGCTTGCAAGCTACGACCAATCTTTTCATTTCATCAATAAGATCATTTCTCGGATCATATCGACGATATTTAGACGTTAAGCTTGTAAATCCTTGGCAAGGAGGGCATCCAGCAATTAGGTCGACCTTTCCACCAGCATCCGACAATATAGATTCTGGCATTACGTCCCTGATATCGTCGCAATGCAACTTAACTTCGGGATGATTGATCGAATATGTGCTTGATGCATGACTATCGCACTCGACGGCAGACGAAACTTTAAAGCCAGCCGTTTTGAGGCCCACGGTCAACCCTCCGCCGCCAGCAAACAAATCTACGGCCTGCAGGATCATACTCAACCTCTTTCTTTCAAGAGGTTAGATAGATGCTCATCGTTGGTTGCCACTCTCTCTAGAGCTCGCCATACATCAGGCCCGCCAAACTCGATTATTTGTTGAATCCTTGCGTCATCAGGATCAGGGTCCGCCGTCTTCAACATGGCAGCTAGCATGTCGACATGGCCTCGACGAGATTCGTTAAGAACATCGGCCCACGACATGATACGCAAATCATCTCGCTTGGGTTCAAGCCCCTTCCCATTCGATCCGACCAAGATACCTTCGATTTTGCTGCTCGGATACTGCTGCTCCAAATACGTCAGATATGAAGCAAGCTGTTCTCGATTAGACAGCGTCAAATCATCCCGAGGGGTTTTCAATTCCACAACGACAATTTGCGCCTTTTCAAGATCGCTATAAAAAACGAAATCCGGCTTTGTTTCCTCATCAACCGGATTACTTAGATCAACCCGCGAAGGAGAAAGGCCCCTCTTCGCCGCCTCCATCACGAGAGTCTTAAGCTGCTGATTTGCTGTTAATTTTTCATATCCCGGTTGAATAATCCAAGGAAATCGCTCCAAGAGCTTCTGCATTTCCGGCTCACCGCGGCTGTGCTGATAGTCTGACAAGCAGGAGATCGCATAAGCCCGCTCAGCAAATGTGACGGCTATCGACAGCGCTTCAGGAATCGCCGCGTCGGCTATCTTCTCGACGACCCCAAGAAACTCGCCCGCTTCAGCGCTGCCATCTTTAGAATAGCTCGACCACAAACGTTTCAACAACGTACGGGTGGGCACATGGAGGTAGGCTTTCATAACCGCCGCTGTGACTTTTTCATCAGACCCATCGTGTTTCGGTAGCGATGGCGTCACCTCAGCTAGAAGCTTAGAAAGTATGGCCTTCTCATCATCGCGAATCTTGGGAAGTTCGCCTTGCGAAATTTTCGATTCAACAAGCTCCTGTATTCGGCGCTCTTCATCGCCTGACCGAAATACACGATACTCCTCAATCCACAGACGTAAGTTCTTTGCGCCCCATTCGTAGAGTTGCAACGCTATGGGATTATCCCAATCGATCGAACTCCGATCGGTAGAGATCACATCTTCATTTTGCTCGTCCAAGAAATCTGCTTCTACAACAGCATACATATACCTCGTAAATATCTCCCGACCCTTTACGCCAAAAGTGAAAGGACGGTCTTGAGCTATTTTCCCATGAGCATAGACACCGACGCCAGCTTCATCACTGGGCCATGACGCTACTTTAACAAAACCAACCCAGTACCTTACCTGATTCCCTCCAATATTTTCTACTGAGAATCCAGTTTTAGGTATTCTAAACTCAAATTTTGGTAGAGAAGTATCATCCTCAATTTTATCACCGTTTACAAAAACAGAAAAATCTTCCCGATTTAAAGTTACCGTAAACCTTCGCCCCATTCCCTCTATGATATTTTCTTTAGATATCGGTCTAATAAGCGAAAGATTCGTAAGAAGTATAAGGGTTCCGGATCCGCTTCCTATAAAGGTCGAGAATTTTTCGATTTGTCCGGTCTTGTCTTCTGAGAAGGGGGCATCAGCCAACGGGCTATTCTGGAGCACCACCCTTGGCTCGTAGGTAGCAATCTCGGTCGGGGCTGTCGCGTCTCCTTCCTGAAGAAGAGCTGGCAGAGGCAGCTTAATCCATGTGGCCTGTCCGCCTGATACTGTTACGACATCAATCGTATTTGCGATCCCGAAGGGAGCCAATTTTCCGATGCCCTTCCGTCCCATCGCATAACGCTCGCCACGGACACGTCGCTTCGGCTTCCCAATCACCAAGTAATTTTCAGCGAGCTCAGTGGCGGTCATGCCAGAGCCGTTGTCCGATACAGCAACGAAGCGGCTATCGCGGTCGTCACTGACCGACATATCGATGTTGACGACTTTCGCGCCGGCATCCCACGAGTTGGATACCAACTCGGCGATAACGTTCGTGGGCTTATTTTGATACAGCTTGAGCCCGAGGTGCTCGATCACATGATGGCTGAACTTCAATTCGAATTTCGTGGCGCCACCTTCCGCCATGACCGCAGCCTCCATTATCTTATTATTTCAAATACATGGAAGGCAATGGCTGCTATATATGGAATCGCCCTCATGCCCCATTTGCCGGAGATGATCAGCAGCGCTGTAAGCTGGCGTCAACCCCCTCTTTGATCAAAAGTGGCGCTGTTTAGACGAGATCGATATATGCTCGTTACCTGCCCATCTAATCAGGCATCATCCCCCATCCGCAGCGCGGCGATAAACGCCTCCTGCGGAATGTTGACGTTGCCATATTCGCGCATCCGCTTCTTGCCCTCTTTCTGCTTTTCAAGGAGCTTCTTCTTGCGGGTCGCGTCGCCGCCGTAGCATTTGGCGGTCACGTCCTTGCGCAGCGCGGCGATGGTTTCGCGGGCGATCACCTTGCCGCCGATCGCGGCCTGGATCGGGATCTTGAACATGTGGCGCGGGATCAGGTCCTTGAGGCGCTCGCACATGCCGCGGCCGCGGCTTTCGGCGCTGCCGCGGTGGACGATCATGCTCAGCGCGTCGACGGGCTCGTTGTTGACGAGGATGCTCATCTTCACGAGGTCGCCGGCGCGGTGGCCGATCTGGTGGTAGTCGAACGACGCATAGCCGCGGCTGATGCTCTTCAGCCGGTCGTAGAAATCGAACACTACCTCGTTGAGCGGCAGTTCATAGGTGATCTGCGCGCGGCCGCCCACATAGGTCAGGTTCTTCTGCACCCCGCGGCGGTCCTGACACAGCTTCAGGATCGGGCCGAGATAATCGTCGGGGACATAGATCACCGCCTCGATCCACGGCTCCTCGATCTCGTCGATGCGGTTCGGGTCGGGCATGTCGGCGGGGTTGTGGAGCTCGATCTCCTTCGCCGCTTCATTCTTCGTGTGGCTCAGCTTCAGCTTGTAGACCACAGACGGCGCCGTCGTGATCAGGTCGAGGTCATATTCGCGGGTCAGCCGCTCCTGAATGATCTCGAGGTGGAGCAGGCCGAGGAAGCCGCAGCGGAAGCCGAAGCCGAGCGCGGCCGAGCTTTCCATCTCGAACGAGAAACTGGCATCGTTGAGGCGGAGCTTCTGGATGCTTTCGCGCAGCTTCTCGAAGTCGTTCGCGTCGGTCGGGAACAGGCCGCAGAAGACGACCGGCTGGACTTCCTTGAACCCCGGCAGCGGGTTCGCGGCGGGTTTCTTCGCGTCGGTCACCGTGTCGCCGACGCGCGCCTGCGCGACGTCCTTGATCTGCGCGGTGATGAAGCCGATCTCGCCCGGGCCGATCTCGGTCAGCTCCTCGCGCTTCGGCGTGAAACAGCCGACGCGGTCGATCAGGTGGGTGGTTCCCGCCTGCATGAACTTGATCTGCTGGCCTTTTTTCAGCACCCCGTCGACGACGCGGACGAGGATGACGACGCCGAGGTACGGGTCGTACCAGCTGTCGACGAGCATCGCGAGCAGCGGCGCCGCGGCGTCGCCCTTCGGCGGCGGGATCTTGGTGACGATCGCCTCGAGGCATTCCTCGATGCCGATCCCCGACTTCGCCGACGCGAGCACCGCGTCGTCGGCGGGCAGCCCGATGATGTCCTCGATCTCGGCCTTCACCTTGTCGACGTCGGCCGCGGGCAGATCTATCTTGTTGATGACGGGCACGATCTCGTGATCATGCTCGATCGACTGATAGACGTTCGCCAGCGTCTGCGCCTCGACCCCCTGCGCCGCGTCGACGACGAGCAGCGCGCCCTCGCACGCCGCGAGGCTGCGCGACACTTCATAGGCGAAGTCGACGTGGCCGGGCGTGTCCATCAGGTTGAGCTCGTACGTCTCGCCGTCGTGCGCCTTGTACTTCAGGCGCACCGTCTGCGCCTTGATCGTGATCCCGCGCTCCTTCTCGATGTCCATATTATCAAGGACTTGCGCCGACATCTCGCGCGCGGTCAGCCCCCCGGTGAACTGGATCAGCCGGTCGGCGAGCGTCGACTTGCCATGGTCGATATGCGCGATGATCGAGAAGTTACGAATATGCGAAAGAGGAGTTGTCATGGCGGCCCGTTAGCAGCGGAAAGCCGCGCTGTCAGCAGGCTTGGCTATCGCGCGAGCCAGCGCCGGCAATCGTCGCGCACGCGTGCATCGGGATCGCTCAGCCCGCGTTCCAATATCGCCATCCGGTCGTCGGCGATTGCCGCCAGCGCCGCGATCGCATTGGCGCGGACGCGCGGCACCGGATGCGCCTTTGCAAACTGCTCGGCGACGTCCCGGCCATTGTCGGAGAGGTGGACGGCGCAGCGGAGAAGCATTTCGCCGGGGGTCAGCGTCGGCCGCCTGGCGATCGTGCCATATTCGAGATCGACGATATATTGATCGCGCCACGGGATGTGCTCGCCCTCGTCCATGATATTGAGGCTGACCGAGAGGCTTTCCGGCGGAAGCTGGCTGTGGATGTCCCGGTGGGCGCGATAGAGCATCATCTTGCCCTCCTCCAGCCGGCTGCGCTCGACGAAATGGAGATTCAACGGCTCGCCAAGGCAGCCGTCCACCGCTTCCGCGTCATATTCGTAATAGTCGCTGATATAGCCGGGGCCTCGATAGCCGACGGTGAGAAAGTGGAAATTATGGTCGTGGGGAAGACCGTAAGCGAAGGCCGCCGGGCCGCTTGCGACACAGGCTGCGTCGGTCGCGGCAGGCCAGAGATTGGCGCGGAGAAAGAAGCCGCGCCGACTGCGGTGGAGAAGAAAGACCTGCGCCGAATAGCGGCTCGTGGCAAGCTGATCGACATAGCTTGCCTTGAGTTCGGCGATGACACGCTCGGCGAGAAAATCGCGGTTCCGCGACAGGCCGGCGAGAAGGTCGGCGCATTTTGCGAGGCTGGCTTCGTCGGTCAGATCGACGCCCCGTTCGTCGAGGCGCGCGACGACTTCGGCAAGATCATATTCCGGGCCGGCGGGCGGGTCGATCAACTGAGGCACGCCGGGATTTCCTTCCGGTCATAGAGCGCCAGCACAGCCTTTGCAGCATGGCGGACTTCAGGGTGAGGATCGCCCTCCGCCATCCGCACGACACAGGGATAGGCCGCAGCCGCGTCGAGCGCGATCAGATCCCGCAGCGCCAGCCAGCGTGCGGCAAAATCCCCGGCTCCGGTTGCAGTTACGAACAGCGGCACGGCATCGGCACGGCCGAGCATCCGAAGCATGGCCAACGCCATCTGGCAAAAGCTGCGGTCACGGCGCGACGCCGATACATGGAGCAAACGGCCGCTCGCACTATCATAGCTGCGGATCGGCAGCGAAGACGGAGGCTGCGCCGACAGCTCGAGAATTACTATATCGCGGGTCGCGCCCGACAGCGTGAAAGCCTGCCGCGCGGTGTCGAGTATCCAGCATTCGCCATCGACGAGCGCACGGGACGGCCCGGTCCGGCATCGCGCCGCTCCCGCCGCGGTAAAGACGCCCGCTTCTTCATCGGCGGACACGGCAACGTCGTGAAAACAGACCGCGGCACCGCCGTCCGCAAGGATGCGAAAAGCCGAGCGACCGGGAATGAACAGCGCCGCCGTCGACGACGGGGTCCCGGCAGGATGCAGCTGCAGCGACAGGCGGATCGCGCCGCGCTCGGCGAGAATGAGGCCGCCGGCCCCTTCGCCGCCACCGACGGGGCGCAACGGCGGACGAGCGAAGGGATCGGCGGCAAGCAGGCCCGTCGCGGCGGCGAGCCGCTCGCGAAGCCAGCCCGTATCCGAGAGCCAGGGCATCAGCGCCGCAATCGCGATTTCGGGCGATGCATCGGCAACGGCATCGATCGCCGCATTCAGACCGCCGGGCAGCCCATCGCTCGACCGCCATCGCGCTTCGAGATCGAGCGTCGCCGCGCGCAGACGGTCGCGGCGCGCATCGTCGTGCCGCGGGAAGTGATCGTGGCGGGATCGGGCCATGGTGCAGAGCTGCCGAAGAAGTCCGAGAATGGAGGGCGGGCGGCAAAGGCCGCCCGCGAGCCCGGTCAGTCGTAAATTATCGTAACGACCGTGACGGTCACTTCGAACACGCCCGGATTGTTGATGGCGCTTTCGCCGGCGAAGGAGCCGAAAAGGCCCACCGCTGTGCCGAGCATTGGTACCTCGTCGATATCGATGGCGGGTAAAGGCATAAGTCCCTCCTGTCAGTATGGCGGCGCATCGCGGCCGCAGACCTGATGGCTATGGGCGGCCACCAGCGGTGCCCAGTTAACTTATCGTAATTGCCATGCCGCCGTTCGTCGAAGCGCCGTTGCGACGCGAGCCATGGCAGCTAGCGTCGTGACAAACAGGGAGATGCTTCATGCGCCACGCCTTTGCCGCCGCCCTCTTGTGCCTGCTTCCCGCGACGCCCGCCCATGCCGAGACGCTGCTCGTCGGCAACAAGGGCGAGGATACGCTGAGCCTGATCGACCTCGAATCGGGCACAGAACGGGCGCGATTGCCGACCGGAAAGATGCCGCACGAAATTGCGATCTCGCCCGACGGCAGGCAGGCGGCGGTCGTCGCCTATGGCGGGACAACGATCGATATCGTCGACATCGCGGGCGCGAAGAAACTGCGCACCATAGACATCAGCCCGAACCAGCGGCCGCACGGGCTGCTGTGGCTGTCCGACGGACGACTGGTCGCGACCGCCGAGGCGAGCCAGTCGGTCGCGGTGGTTGCGCCCGACGGCACGATAAGCTCGATTCCGACCGGGCAGCAGGGATCGCATATGGTCGTCGTCGCGCCCGACAACCGCACCGCCTATGTTGCCAATATCGCGTCGGGGACGGTGAGCGTGCTCGACCTGAACGACGCAAAGAAGCTGCGCGACCTGCCCGTTGGCGGCAAACCCGAGGGGCTCTCACTGGCGAAGGGCGGCCGCGAGCTATGGGTCGGCGACCTGTCGGCGCCGCGCGTGTCGGTATGGGATACCGCGAGCGGCGAAAAAGTCGCCGAGCAGGCGGTCGATCCGGTCGCGATCCGCGTGCTGGCGAGCCCTGACGGCCAATGGGTCGCGACAAGCAATATCGGCGCGGGGACGATCAGCCTGTTCGACGCCGAAACGCGTGCGCTCGCGAAGACGATCGCGGTATCGGAAGGCGATGCGGCGCGGCAGGTGACCTTGCTGTGGAGCCCCGACGGCAAGCGCCTCTACGCTGCCGAAACCGGGGTCGACAAGGTCGCCGAGATCGATGTCGCGAGCGGAAAGGTGCTGCGGCGGATCGCCGCGGGCACGAACGGCGACGGGCTGGCGATCGCGCCTTAGCGGGAGCCATTGTGGTGCCGGGCCGTTATACAGGCCCGACCGACCTGTGGAGCAAGCCGATGAATCCGACCATCACCGCTTTCGAAAACTCGCCCGACGAAGGCGAGGGCATGGCGCGCGACATGCCGGTACGCTGGGCGTTCGAAGAAGTCGGTCAGTCCTATGACGTGCGGCTGGTCTCATTCGCGGGGATGAAACAGCCCGCGCATGTCGCGCTGCACCCGTTCGGGCAGATCCCGACCTATGAGGCGGGCGGCCTGACCTTGTTCGAGTCGGGCGCGATCGTGCTCCATATTGCCGGGTTGCGTCCGGGTCTGCTGCCTGCCGACGCCGGTGCACGGGCGCGTGCGATCAGCTGGATGTTCGCGGCGCTGAGCACGGTCGAGCCGCCCATCGTCGACCGCGAGGTCGCATGGTTCACCGAACGCGACAAAAGCTGGTACGACGAGCGTGCCGCGGCGATCGAAGAGCGTATCCGCAGCCGGCTGGGCGACCTGTCGCGCCGACTGGGCGACGCCGAATGGCTCGATGGCGATTTCAGCGCGGGCGACCTGCTGATGATTTCGGTCCTGCGGCGGATCGAGGATGTGCCGCTGCTCGGCGAATATCCGAACCTTGCCGCCTATGTCGCGCGCGGCAAGGCGCGGCCGGCGTTCCGGCGCGCGTTCGAGGCGCAATATGCGGTGTTCCTCGCCGCTAAAGGCTGATCGGTTCGATCCAGAGCGACAGGCCCGGGGGCGGATCGGCGGGCGGCGCGTCGGCGATATGGCGCACTGCGTCGGCACGCGCGCGGTCGAGGATAGCCTCCGGAACAGTCGCCGCGTGGAAGATATGATCGGCCTCGCCAAGCAGGCGCGCCGCACGGAGGGTCAGGTCGTCGGGGTCGGCGCCGGTCGGCCGGATCGTTTCAAGGCGCGCGAGTGCAACCGGAATGTCTCCGGCCAACCAGTTGTCGACCCCGTCGGCAGCATCTGCACCAAGCGGATCGAGCGCCCCGCCCGTTGCCAGCGCCGCGTCGATCGCACGGCGACGGTCGGCCGCGGCGGGCCACCGCGCTTTCATTGCCCCGCGCGCGGCATGGAGCCCGGTCGCGAGCGCGCCGAGACGCGAGGGCAGCAGCGCCTCGATGCGCTGGCGGATCGCTTTCGCGAGGCCCGCCGAAGCGCCGCCGGTGCCGATCGCGATCGTGACGGGCGCGCGGTCGACGATCGCGGGGGTGGTGAAGTCGCAGAGGTCGGGACGGTCGACGACGTTGACGAGCAGCCCGCGCGCGCGAAGCCCGGCGGCGGCGGCTTCGGCGCCCTCATCGAGCGCGACGAAGGCGAGGCTCGCGCCCTCCTCCCATGCCGGGACGATCCGCCCGCCCGCGCGCGTGATCAGCCGCGCCTTGGCATCGGCAGCCTCCCCCTCCCCGACCAGCACGACCGTGCGGCCGCGCAGGTTCAGGAAGAGAGGAAGCTGCTCCATGCTCAGTCGATCCAGTCGGGGACGCGCTCGGCGGCCATGATCGTCGAGGCGGCGATGCGGTCGGCGACCTTGATATAGCGGTCGCCGTCGACGAGTACCTCGGGAACGAGGCTGCGGCTGTTGTAGGTCGACGCCATCGTCGCGCCATAGGCCCCCGCGGTGCGGAACACCGCGAGGTCGCCCGACTCCACCGTGTCGATCACGCGATCGCGCGCGAAGGTGTCGCCGGTTTCGCATACGGGCCCAACGATCGATGCCGTCATCTGTTCGCCCGTCGGCTTCACCGCGACGAAATCATGATACGCGTCGTAGAGCGCCGGGCGCGCGAGGTCGTTCATCGCAGCGTCGACGATGACGAACGGGTTGGTCGCGCCGGGCTTGACCCACAGCACCTCGGTCAGCAGCACGCCGGTGTTGCCCGCAATGACGCGGCCCGGTTCGAACATCAGGGTAACGTCCCAGTCCTTCGTCACGCGCGCCACCATGGCACCATAGTCGGCCGGGCTCGGCGGATTATCCTCGGGCCGGTAGGGCACACCGAGCCCGCCGCCGAGATCGACATGGGTGATGCTGTGTCCGGCGGCGCGGAGGTCGGCGACGAGGCGGCCGACGCGCTCGAACGCCGCCTCGAGCGGGTCGAGGCTGGTCAGCTGGCTGCCGATATGAAGCGCGACGCCGCGCATCTGGAGGCCGGGAAGCGCGGCGAGGCGGCCGAAGATATCGGGCGCGGCGTCGATGCCGACGCCGAACTTGTTCTCGGCCTTGCCGGTCGAGATCTTCGCGTGCGTGCCCGCATCGACGTCGGGATTGACGCGCAGCACCGCGGGCGCCGTCATTTCCTTTGCCAGCGCGATTTCGGCGAGCGCGACACCCTCGGGCTCATGCTCGATGTTGAACTGGCCGATGCCGCGATCGAGACCCTGGGCCAGCTCGGCGCGCGTCTTGCCGACGCCCGAGAAGACGATGTCCTGCGGCGCCATGCCGGAGGCGAGCGCGCGTTCGAGCTCGCCGCCCGAGACGACGTCGGCACCATAGCCCTGCCGCGCGAGGACACGCAGCACGCCAAGGTTGGGGTTGCACTTGATCGCGAAGGCGATGTGCTTCCGCGGAATGTCCTTCAGCGCGTCGGCGAACACCTGGGCATGGCGTTCGAGCGTCGCGCGCGAATAGACATAGACGGGGGTACCGATTTCCTCGGCAATGCGGGGCAGCGGAATATCTTCGGCGTGGAGGACGCCGTCACGCAATTCAAAATGGTCCACAATCAGATCCTAATCTTCATAAGCCGTTCGCCCTGAGCTTGTCGAAGGGCCGTCCTTTTCCGCTCTGACGTTCAAGAAGAACGGTGCTTCGACAAGCTCAGCACGAACGGAAAAGAGGAAGGTCCTGGAAGTCAGCCCGGAGGCGGCAAGTCGAAATCGTCGGGTTCGCGTTGTTCGGACCGTTTGAGAAGTTCGTCGCTGCGCGCGGGCTTTGCCTGCGCGTCGGGCGTCGTGAGTTCCTCCGTGGTTGGGGCGCGCTTGGCACCGACGGGAATCGCTGCTGCGGGCTGACCCGCTACAGGCTTCAGATCTTCCTTGCTGCCGCACGCACCAAGGAGCGCAGTGGCGGCGAGCGTAAATATGATGGGGCGAAGTCTCGCCATCAATCCTGTCCTTCCAGCGCGGCGCGCGCCGCGGCAATGGCCTGCCTTACCCGTTCGGGCGCCGTGCCGCCATAGCTGGTGCGGCTGGCGACCGAAGCCTCGACGGTAAGCGCCGCAAGTGCATCGGGCGTCACAGCGGGGTGGATCGCCGAGGCTTCACCGGGATGCAGCGCCGAGAGTTCAACGCCCAGTTGCTCGGCGCGTTTCACGCAGGCACCGACAATATGATGCGCCTCGCGGAACGGCACGCCCGCCTCGCGGACCAGCCAGTCGGCGAGATCGGTCGCGGTCGAATAGCCGGAGGCGGCCAGCGCGCGCATCCGGTCGGTGCGGAAGGTCAGCGTTTCGACCATACCCGTCATCGCCGCGAGCGACAGCGCGAGCGCGTCGAAGGCGCCGAACACCGTTTCCTTGTCGTCCTGCAGATCCTTCGAATAGGTGAGCGGCAGGCCCTTCACGATCACCGACAGACGCTGGAAGGCGCCGAGCAGCAGGCCGGCACGGCCGCGCACGAGCTCGGCGGCGTCGGGGTTGCGCTTCTGCGGCATGATCGAGCTGCCGGTCGACCAGGCGTCGGGCAGGCTGACGAAGCCAAAGGGCTGGCTCGCCCAGATCACGACCTCTTCGGCAAGGCGCGACAGGTGGATCGCCGCGATCGACGCCGAGGCGCAGAATTCGAGCGCGAAGTCGCGGTCGGACACCGCGTCGATGCTGTTCGCCATCGGGCGGTCGAAGCCGAGCGCCGCGGCGGTCGCCTCGCGGTCGAGCGGAAAGCTTGTCCCGGCAAGTGCAGCGGCGCCGAGCGGCGATTCGTTGAGGCGGCGGCGCGCATCGGCGAAACGGCTACGGTCACGGCCGAACATCTCGACATAGGCGAGCAGGTGGTGGCCGAGCGTCACCGGCTGCGCGACCTGCAAATGCGTGAAGCCCGGCATGATGCTGTCCGCATGTTCCTCGGCGCGCGCGAGCAATGCCGACTGGAGCGCCTTCAGCCCCGCGTCGATGCGCGTGCAGGCGGTGCGCACCCAGAGGCGGAAATCGGTCGCGACCTGATCGTTGCGCGAGCGCGCGGTGTGCAGCCGCCCGGCGGGCTCGCCGACCAGTTCCTTCAGCCGCGATTCGACGGTCATGTGGATGTCTTCGAGGCTGAGGTCGACGGGCACGCCGTTTTCGGCGAATTCGTCGGCGATCAGCGCGAGGCCGCGGTCGATGACAACGGCATCCTCGGTGGCGATAATGCCGGTGGCGCCCAGCATCGCGGCATGCGCGCGGCTGGCGGCGATATCCTCTTCCCACAGGCGCTTGTCGACGGGGATCGAGGCGTTAATCTCTTGCATGATCGCCGCGGGTCCGCCACCGAAGCGACCGCCCCACATGCTGTTGCTGTCCGGAGTATCCGCCATTCGCCGCAATCCAAGCCTGTATCCCGCGATCCTCGCCCTCATTCTGGCCGGACCGGTCGCGGGCTGCGATAGGCAAAAGGTGGCCGGGGAGCAAGCGGGAGCACCCCAAGCAAATATTTCGCCGGACGAAGCGAAGGCTGGCCGCGGTGTCGAGACGTTCGAGCATCAGGTCGAGCTCGGCAATGCCGGCAAGCCCGCCCCGACGGCGGCGTTCCGCGGGCCGGATGATGCGCCGACGACGCTCGCCGCGTTCCGCGGCAAGCCCTTGCTCGTCAACCTGTGGGCCACCTGGTGCGCGCCATGCGTCGCCGAGATGCCGACGCTCGATGCGCTCGCGGCAAAGGAAGGCGAGCGCATGACGGTGATCGCCGTCGCGCAGGATCTGCAGGGCGCCGAAATCGTCGATCCGTGGTTCCAGAAGGCAGGCCTCAAGGCGCTGCAGCCCTATCTCGACCCCGATAACGCCCTGCTCGACGCCGCGAACAGCGCGCTTCCGACCAGCATCTTCTACGACGCCGAGGGCCGCGAACTGTGGCGCGTCGTCGGCGCGATCGACTGGAACGGGGCGGAGGCGAAGGCCTTGCTGGCCGAGGGTGGCATAAAATAAACGAAGGGGGCGGACGCCACACACGTCCGCCCCCTCCTACCCGGGCAAGGTCCGGGTCAGCCGCCGACCGTCACGCGGCCGCTGCGGTATCCTTTCTTGCGCATTTCCTTGACATAATCCTTGTCGGCGTCGGTCACCTCGGTGGTCCATTCGTCCCACGCGTCCCAGCGATCCTCGCGGTCGGTCGAATGGCGAAGGTCGCTGACCAGCTCCTTCTCGGCCTCGAGGATGTCGGCTTTGTAATTGTACCAATATTGGTTGTAGACGCCGGCAATCGGCACGGCGCGGATTTCGGGGCGGTCGAAGCCCGCGGGCATCGAGCCATAGGGAACCGCGGCAACCGCGGCGCTGGCGGGAAGAGCCATAAGTACCGCCAAAGTCGTCCATTTTTTCATCGTTCTTCTCCTTGGGACCCTGTTGGTCAGGAGGAACAACGAAGGAGGCGGGCAATTTCTTCCCGCTTGGCCGATGATTCCGCACGGCCCGCGGTGAATCCCCTATCCGGGATGCGCTTCGTCGCCGACGCTCGACCGGAGCAGCCCGCGGAACACCTCCTGCGCGTCGCGCTTGCCCTGCGTGACGTCGTACACGTCGCGCGCGATCGGCATCGCGAGATCATATCGGTCGGCAAGCGCCATGACGGTCGGCGCGCTCTTCACGCCCTCGGCGACCATGTTCATGCCCGCGATGATGTCGTCGATGTGGCGGCCCTTGCCAAGCTCGACCCCGACATGACGGTTGCGGCTCAAGGGACTGGTGCAGGTCGCGATCAGATCGCCCATGCCGGTGAGCCCCGCAAAGGTTTCGGGGCGCCCGCCCATCGCGACGCCGAGCCGCGTGATCTCGGCCAGCCCGCGCGTCATCAGCCCGGCGCGCGTGTTGTCGCCGGCGCCGAGCCCGTCGCCCATGCCGACCGCGATCGCGATGATATTCTTGAGCACGCCACCAAGCTCGCAGCCTAGCAGGTCGGTGTTGGTATAGACGCGGAACAGGCCCGAGTGGAACACGGGCTGGAGCGCACGCACGACGATCTCGTCCTCCATCGACAGGACGCTGGCGGCCGCCTGCCCCGACATGATCTCGCGCGCGAGGTTCGGGCCCGTGAGGACGCCGACCGGATGGCCGGGCAGGATTTCCTCGATCAGCTCGGTCATCCGCTTGCCCGACGACAGTTCGAGGCCTTTGGTGAGGCTGATGACGGGCACCCACGGGCGGAGATGGTTGCGCGCCTCTTCGAGGACGCCGCGGAAGCTGTGCGAGGGCACGCCCATCACCAGCACGTCGGCGCCCGTAACGACCTTGGCCATGTCGTTCGTCGCGCGGAGCGCCCCGGGCAGCTTGATGCCGGGCAGATATTTGCGGTTCTCGTTCGCGCTATTGATGCCGTCGACCGTCTCGGCATCGCGCGCCCACAGCGTGATCGGCGCGTTGCGCGATACCACCGACGCGACCGTCGTTCCCCAGCTGCCCCCGCCGAGCAGACCGACCTTCAACCGCATGCATCTCTCCCTGTCTTGCGGGAGAGACTGGCGCTGAAATCAGTGCTTGGCAAGAAACTCGCGCTGGACCTCCGCGGTCGCCTTCGGATCCTCGATCATCGGGACGTGCGCGATATGTTCGAAGATGTGCGAGGTGCTGCCCGCGATGCCCTTTTCGAGCACCGCAACACAGCTGACGTCGATCAGCTTGTCGTGGCGGCCCCAGATGATCAGCGTCGGCACCGTCACCTTGCCGAGCTCGTCGTTGAGCGGCTTCGCTTCCATCTCGTCGGCGATCGTCCAGAATATCTTGTCGAGCAGGTCGCGGTGTTTGAGCGCATCGGCGTAGATCACCGGCTTGAGCCGCGCCGGAACGAAGGTCGGCTTATGGACGACGAAGGCGATCAGCCGGTCGGCGTCCTCGAGGTTGGCGATGATGAGCGGATTATAGTCGCGGTTCGCGGCGAGCTTCTGCAATTCGCTCTCGTCCGCACCGAGGATGCCCGCATTGTTCATTAGCGTCAGCGTCCGTAGCGCGCCCGGATAGTCGATCGCAAAGCGCAGCGCGATCCAGCCGCCCATGCTGTTGCCGCCGAGGTGCGGGCGGTCGATGCCGAGCGCATCGAGGAACGCTTTCAGCCGTGCGGCCTGGCTGCCGACATCGAACGGCAATTCGCCGTCGCGATCGTTCTCGCCGAAGCCCGGAAGGTCGGGCGCGATCAGACGATAATCTTTCGTCAGCCACGGCGCATAGAAGGTCCAGTGATCCTTGTCGGCGCCAAAGCCGTGCACCATCACGAGCGTCGGCTTCGACGGATCGCCGCCCTCCAGATAGGGCCAGGTCCGGCCATCGACGATCACGGTCTTGCGCTCGACCCGTGCACGCTTGCGCATCAGCCAGCGCATCAACAGCACGATCTGTTCGGGGAAGAAGAGATAGAGCAACGTCAGGAAGACGATGGCCGAGATGATGACGATGATGAAGAAGCTCATGCGTTTTAGCCTGTTTCCATATTGCCGTTCGCATCGAGCGAAGTCGAGATGCCCCTCAGCTTTGCGCCGTAACGATGGGTGTCTCGACTTCGCTCGACACGAACGGATAGACTAGATTCAATCCTTGGCGACGTGCGCGTCGAACCAGCCGATGAGGTCGTCGAGGACGGCGTCGCGCTCGGGCTCGTTGTAGATTTCGTGGAACAGCCCCGGATAGATTTCGAGGCGCTTGTCGGTCGAGGCGACGTTGGCGAACAGGAAGCGCGACCCCGCGGGCGCGGTCAGCCGGTCGGCCTCGCCGTGCTGGATCAGGATCGGCAGGCGGATCTTCGGCGCATCGGCCTGCGCGACCGCCATCGCGTCCATGAACTCCTTGCCGAGCCGCGCGCCGATCTTGCCGCCATAGACGAGCGGGTCGGCCTGATAGGCGGCGACCACGGCGGGGTCGCGGCTGACCCCGGTCGCGTCGAGCGACAGCACGCCGAGGCGCGGGAAGAAGCGCGAGAGGAAGCGGCTGATCCAGACGGTGAAGCGCGACGGCGGCTCGGCAGGCACGATCGCAGGGCCCGAAAGCGCCGCGGCAACGAACGCCTGCTGGCGCTCGATCAGGAACAGGGTCGCTATGAGCCCGCCCATGCTGTGGCCGAGGAGCAGGCGCGGCGTGTCGCCATGATTGACCTCGACGAGGGTGAGCAGTTCGCTCATGCCGTCGAGAAAGGCCGAGAAGCGCGGCACGAAACCGCCCTCGCCGTCCGAAGCGCCATGCCCCCAATGGTCGACCGCATAGATGGCATAGCCGGCACCGGTCAGCCGTTTCGCCACATACTCATAGCGCCCGGCATGTTCGGCATAGCCGTGCGCGAGCAGGATGACTGCTTTCGGGCGCCCTTCGGGTAGCCAGTGGGTGACGTGCAGCTTCGCGCCGGCGCCGGCAGAACCGGCGGGCAGCGTCAGCGCGGACATGTCAGCGGACCGCTTTCTTCAGCGCCGAGCTGCGGTGGCCGGGGCCGTCGTCGCCAGACTTGTCGATCTTTGCGAGGATCGCGTCGAGCGCACGGCTGATCGCGGTCTGGGTCCGCACCATCTCGATCTTCGGCCAGGCGGTGCGCTGGCCGGTGTCGATCAGCTCGTCGATGTCGTCCTGCGCAAGGTCCGAAAGAATCTTGGTCGGCGACCAGAATTTCGGCGGGCGAATGATGTTGATGTCGCCGGTATATTCCTGGTTGATCACCGAGCGCGCCATGTTCGCGAGGCTGTTGAGCGGCGGCACCAGTTCGAGCGGCTTCTGGAAGATCACCATGTTCGCGTTGAGCCACGCCTTGAAGGTCGCGATCGACGCATGCTGGATCGCTTCGATCGGCGCCATCTGCTTGCGCGTGTCGGTTGCGAAGGGCAGCGCCAGCGGGTTCGCCTGGCTGACGATATGGTGGTTGACCCCGTACAGGCGTTCGAGCCGCTTGGTCGGAATGTCGTGCGTCACCGACCCGTCGACCCAGCGCCGGTCGGGTTGATAAGCGACGCGGTTGCCGTCCTCGTCGCGCGCCATCAGCATGACCGGCGGAAAGACGCCGGGCACCGCGCACGAAGCGAGCACCGCCTCGCGGATCAGCACGTTCGGGGCGGTAATCGCGTTGAGCAGGCGGCCGTTCTGATGCTTTTCGGCGGGCGCGACCGAGACATTCAAATGCCGACCGCTGATCTCATAGGCTTCCTGAAAGGTCAGGTCGGGGATCAGTTCGGCGAGCCGGTCGCGTACCTCGTCGGGCGCGAGGCGCTTCATCTCGGGATCGCGCGCGGGGTTGGCGAGGCGCTTGCTGTCGAGGAAGGGGCCGACATCGGCGTCCTTGCGGGTGCAGACGATCGCGGCGACAATCGACCCGCCGCTCGATCCGGCGAGGATGTTCGGCAGCACACCTTGCTCCCACAGGGCTTTCACGACGCCGACGTGGAAGAAAAGGAAGCTGCCCGAGCCCGACAGCAGGAGCGCCGAACGGCCATAGCAATGCTGCGCGCGACGGAAAAAGTCGCGCTTCTCTTCGCGCGGGATGCTGCGCGAGGCGGCGATCTTGTCGAGCGCGGCGACGACCTCGGCGACATAGGCCTCGATCAGCTTCTTCGTGCCGAAGCGCGCCTTCTGATAGAGACGCTCGGCGCCCATACCGTCGATATTGCCGTGGATGCCCTCGTTGAGGACGAAGAGCAGCCCCTTGACGTCACCCGCCGCCGACAGCTTGCGCAATTTTTCGAGCCGGGCGCGGATCGCTTTATAATCGAAGTGCTGACTTTCGTCGGCGTCACGCCACGCCTGCAGCCCCGATTTCGCGTCATGCGCCTGCGCCGCTTTCGACCAAGCGGCATAATCGGGCGCGCGGACAAGCTCGGCGTCGGCGCTGAGCGTCGGGGCAAAAATCATTCGGTCGTCCTGCAAGATGGTTTATTTTTTCCGATTCTTGCCGGTTGCGTTGCCTTTGGCAACCGGTTTCGCCTTTGGCTTGGTGGCCGGTTTCGGTTCGGCTTTCGCCTTCGCTTCAGGTTTCGCAGCGACCTTCGGCGTCGCTTTCGGCTTTGCCGTAGCGGCTTTGGGCTTCGCGGGCGCCTTCTCGGGCTTCGGCGTCGCCGCCATCAGGTCGGCGAAACTTTCGTCGATGCATTGGCGGAAAAAGGCGATGTCGGGCATGATTGCGCGCTCGCAGATGATCGAGAAGGCGATCCGGCCATTGTAGCTGGGGGTCGCGACGAACAGCCCCATATTGTTCGCAAGCGGCGCCATGCCGTGCTGCTGCACCAGCTGCGCGCCCGCCAGATAGAGCGGCACCTGCGCGCCGGGGACGTTCGAGATGAAGAGGTTGGTGCCGCGCACCGCGAAGCGCTCGCTGGTGATGATGCGCGCGACCGCGGCCATCGTTGCGCCCGGAATATGCTGCGACAGGTCGGTCATGATCCGTGCGCTGACGCCTGCCTTGGCCTCCTTGGCCTCGACCGTATAGTCGCGGATCGCCGCGAGCCGCGCGAGCGGATCGGCGATGTCGGTGCGCACCGGCACGCTCATCGCCGACACCTGATTGCCCGGGGTCGAGGCCTTCCCCGCACCCTTCTCCTTGCCGCGCAAATTGATCGGCGCGACCGCGACGAGGCTCTCCTTCGGCAGTTCCCTGTGTTTCGCGAGATATTTGCGCAGCGCACCGCCGACGGTGGTCAGCACGACGTCGTTGACCGTCGCGCCGGGAACCTTCTTGCGGATCTCGGCGACGTCCGACAGCGCGACCGTCGTCGCGTCGAACATCTTGTGCGGGCCGACGGGCGCGTTGAAGCGCGTTTCGGGCACGCCCGCGGTCATCCCGCCCTCGGCCATCGACTTGCGCGCCGAGGCGACGATCGCGGGCGAGACCTTGAGCAATGCATTCATGAATTTGACCGGCGACTGCATCGACGCCGACCAGGCGCGCGTCACCGTCTCGGCGCTCGACGGCGCGCGGCCGAGTTCCTCGATCGGCGGCGGCTCGGCAATCGCCGGCGTGCCCTTCGCGTCGATGTCGCTCATCGCGATGAAGGCGTGCGCGCCCGATGCCCCGTCGACCGCAGCATGATGGACACGGTGGAGCATCGCGAAGCTGCCTTTCGGGATGCCCGGAATGCGGTCGAGCCCCTCGATGATATAGATGTCCCAGAGCGGCCGGTTCATGTCCATCGGCTTCGAGAAATAGCGCGCGACCGCGATGCAGAACTGCCGCCAGTCGCCGGGTTCGGGCAGGCGCGCGTGGCTCATATGCGCCTCGATGTCGAAATGCTCATCCTCGACCCAATAGGGATGATCGAGGTCGAAGGGCAGCCGGTGCAGGCGGCGCTTGAACAGGGGCGAGGTGTGCACCCGGCTCTCGACGTGGCGGATGATATCCTTGAAGCGCACGAAGCCGCCGGGCGCGGTCGAGGGGTCGTAGATATAGACCCCCATGATGTGCGTCAGATTGTTCGCGGTCTGTGTATAGAGGAACTGGGCATCCTGCGCGCTGAGCTGTTTAAGCATATCGAGTTCCAATTCTGATCGTCATCCCGGCGAAGGCCGGGATCTCGCCGGTGCGTCGGATCGTAAGGGTGAGATCCCGGCCTTCGCCGGGATGACGGGAAAGAGGGCGCAGCTTAGACATCCGAGACTCCCGGCAACTTGTCGGCCAGCGCCGTCGTCGACAGGCGCATCGATTCCATGACGTTGGCGAGCCCGCGAAGTTCCGCGAGCAGCGCGCGCCGCGCGGCAAGGCTGTCGGGGGTCGCGGTCTCGGCAAGCCCCATATGCCGCATCAGTGACAGTCCGTTTTCGAACAGCAATTTACCGATCGCAGCTTCGCTGCTGATGCGGCGGAGGAGATAGGCCTGCCGCCCCTCGACCAGTGCGGTGTCGAGCAGCGCCTTCGCATCGACCTCGTCGCCGGGCTTCGCGCGCGTCAGCAGCTCGGCGACGACCGAATAGGCCTCGGCGAAGGGCAACAGGATCGCGTGGCCGACGACGGGCTGGCAGCGGTGGATGAGCTGCGCGACGCCACGGTCGCCAGCGGCGAGGCGGCGGTCCCAGACGGGATCGATCCGCGCGAGTTCGGCCTCGATCGCGGCGCGATGCTCGTCGCGAGGCGGATAGAAGAATTCGAATTTGAACAGGTCGCGCAGGCGGTCGAACTTCACCCAGAAGGCGGTCGTGGCGTCGCCCCCATCGGCACCACCCCTGTCCGCATCGCGGAGCTGGAACAGCGCCAGCTCGATCATCGCGCGGTCGAGGAAATGGTGCGCGATGATGTTGCGGTAATAGCTCGCCATCGGATGTTTGGCGGGGTCGATCGAATAGACATTCTCGCTGCCCGCCTCGTATCGCGTCAGCAGCCCGCTTTCGACGAGCGTGTCGACGGTGGCCGATAGCGCGCTGTCGTCGCTCGCCTCGAGTTCCTTGCTGAGGCGGATACCGCGCGCCCGCGCCCAGTCGGTGACCGCGCCGATCGCCGCGAGCAGCTCGGCGGCGGTCGCGCCGCGCGGGGCGAGGCCGAGCAGGATCAGGCACATCACCGAGGTGACGGTCAGCGGCGTCACGCGGTTCGCCTCGACCGCGACCGCGAAGGCGATCTTCTCGAGCGCGCGCTTGTCGTCGGGGCCGGGGGCTTCATCGATGATCACCGGATTGCCGATGTCGAGGCGGATGCGGCCCGAAGGCTCTTTCAGGCTCTTCATATAGCCGAGGAACCACGACAGGCTCTCGGGCTTCTTGTTCCGGCCGGTCTGCTCGGCGGCATATTCCTCGACGTCGCGGATCAGGTCGAAGCTCGTCACGAAGGGCACGAAATGGACGTCGCGGGTGCCCGTCGCGTGCGCCGCGTCGAGGACATATTTCATCAGGCCGTATTTGGGCGGCATCAGCTTGCCGAGGCGCGACCGCGTCCCCTCGAACGCCCATGAAAGGGGGAAACGCTTGGCGAGCAGCCACGCGATATAGTGGCGCAGCACCAGCTTGTAGACCGGCTGGTCCTGGAAGCTCCGCCGGATGAAGATCATCCCCGATCGGCGGAAGAATTCGCCCATCACCGCAAAGTCGAGGTTCGCGCCGCCGAAGCTGTGCAGCATCGGCATGTCGGCCTCATAGGTCAGCCTGCTGGGCGTCGCGCCGTCGATATAGGTCTTGTGCGTGAAAAGGATCGCGGTCGGATGTTCACGCAATATATTGCGCAGTCTCGCCAACTCGGCGGCATCGACCTCCATCTCGGGCGCATACCCCCCGAACATCATCCGGTCGAGACGTGCGCGAAGATCGAGAAAAAGCGCCGAAGGCCGCGCAATGACCTCCTTCATCAGCGGCCGCGCCTCGCGGTATAGGTCGCCGACCGGACGCCCCGTCTTCTCGGCCAGATCGGCAAGCGCGGCGCGGAATTTGGGGCTGGTGCGCAGGCCATCGGCGACGAAGCGCGGCACCTTGTAGCGCGTGCCGCGAATGCCGCGTTCGGCAACGTCGAGCGCAAGCGCCGCCTGCCGCGCAACGAAACCCGCAAATTCGGGGCTGTCGGCGCCCTCGCCATCGCCGCCGCCAGTCTGCGCGTTGAAACGGTCGCGCAGCGTATCGAGCGTCGCCGCCTCGCCAACGAGGATCTGCGCGCGGCGCCGGTCGCGAAGCAGGATGAGCCGCGCGCGGAGCGAGCCGGGATGGCGTGGGTCGCCGAAGATCAGGTGGCGCAGCTTGAGCGCGCGGTCGCGATCGAAACCGGGAATGCGCCACGCAACACGCAGCGGCACGACCTGCCGCGACGCCGCGCCGCCGAGCCGCGCACGGAGCACGTCGACGGGGAGCGCATGATCGCCGTCCTCGATGTCGAGGCTCGCCCATTGCGGCTCGGAATCACCCGACGTCGCATGGATCCAGTCGAGCAAGATGCTCCGCTCGACCCCGTTGCGCGCGTCGATGATATAGAGCCGGTCGGCCGCCTCCTCCGCTACGATCGGGGTGCGGGGCGTTCCGTCGGCCACCGCTTAGCCGGTCTTTCCCTTGCGGGCGGGCTTTTTGGCGGCCGCCTTTTTCTTGGGTGCCGGCTTTTTGGCAGGCGCCTTTTTCGTCGGTTCGGGCTTCGCGGCTGCCTTCTTCACCGGCTTAGGCTTGGGCGGCGCTTCAGTGGCCTCGGCCTCTTCCTCGGTCTGGCCGAGCGTGCGCAAGAACATGTTCCGCACGTCGCGGACATGGTTGTTCAGCGTCTTGACGCTCCATTTCGACGTATCGACCGGCGGCAGCACGGTGACGCGCACCGTTGCGGGACGCATCACGAACTCGTTCTTCGGCGCGACGTCGGTCGCATTGTGGATGACGATCGGGACGATCGGCACGCCCGCCTGCATTGCGAGGTGAAAGGCGCCCTTCTTGAACGGCGCGAGCTTCGGGGTCAGCGTGCGTGTGCCCTCGGGCGAGATGCAGATCGACTTGCCTTCCTCGCGGATCGCATCGACGAGCGGCTCCATCGCCTTGATCGCGCTCTTGCCGTCGGCGCGGTCGACGAAGACGGTGCCGCCCCACTCCATCAGCTTGCCGAGGATGGGGATGTCCCTGATTTCCTTCTTCCCCACCCCGCCCATGTCGCGGCGGATGAGCTTGGCGAGGATCATGACGTCCGCCTTGCTCTGGTGGTTGAAGATGAAGATGCACGGGCGCGACGACCAGAGGTGGCGCTCGTCCTCGACCTCCAGCTCGACGCCGGTGATCGCGGTCGCGAAGTCGCCGAACAGTCCGATCGAGAAATTCGCCGCTTCACGCTGCGAGCGGGTCAGCGCCCAGATCGGCAGGCCCGCGGCGAAGGCACCGACGAGCGAGCCGGTTGCATAGATGGTGCGGGTGTAGTCGATCCACGACGGCGTGCCGCGGCTGCCGAAGCGCTGCACCGGCCAGTTGCGTTCGTCGGCGATGCCCTTCAGCTTCATGTTCGGGTTGAGCGGGCGCGGCTTGCCGACGCGTTCGAGCAGCTCGATATCGTCGTCGCTGTCCGAGTAGAAAAAGCTCTGGTCGAGATCGAGGCCGTATTCGGCCGCCAGTTCCTCGGCCGCGAGCACCTTGCCTTCGCCGAAGCAGAGCGGCCGGATGATCTCGCCGGTGAAGACGCCATCCTCGATCTCGTAGGACGAGCATTTGATGTCGGTGATGCCGAGGTCGCGCGCAGTCGGCTCGATCTGGTAGATCGTCGCCGACGAGATGATCGCGACGCGGTGGCCCTTTGCCTGATGCGCCTCGATGATCGCGCGCGTTTCCGGATAGATTTTCCGGGCAATGTGCTTCTTGTAGAGTTCCTCGCCGAACTCGACGAAGCTTTCCTCGTCGACGCCCTTCATGAACTTGGCGGCGGCGGACATGAGCCCCGAGAAACCGATCTGCCCGAGGCTGTGCTGCGCGACGACCTGCGCGGTCTCGGCAATCTCCTCCATCGACATTTCGCGGCGCTGGAATTTCTCGCGCAGCATCGCGGTCGCGGAGTAGCCCGAGATGATCGTCCCGTCGAAATCGAAGAGCGCGGCGATATGCGATCCGGGTTCGGACGCGAGTACTTCTTCCAAATGTGGCTGCGGCCTCGGCACGCGCATCTCCCCACCAACGGCTATGTTGCCGTTTTCCCCTGCACGATGGCAGTAAAGATGGCGTTTATCAATGGCGCGAAAGCGTCGATGCCTCGCGCGCCAGTGTCTCGATCCGGGCCGGGTCGGGCGGTCCCAACGGAACGACCCAGCTGCCGCCGACGCAGAGCACCGCGTCGAGCGCGAGCCATTCGGGCGCGGTCGCCGCACTGATCCCGCCGGTCGGGCAGAAGCGCGCATTTCCGAAGGGTCCGGCGAGCGCCTTCAGCGCCGGGATGCCGCCGCTCGTCGCCGCGGGGAAGAATTTGAAGCGCGATAGGCCAAGGTCCATGCCGCGCATGATGTCGCCGGCGTTCGCGGTGCCGGGCAGGAAGGGAATGCCGCTCGCGACCGCCGCCTTTCCGAGATTGTCGGTCAGGCCCGGCGAGACGATGAATTCGGCGCCTGCATGGATCGCGCTGTTCAGCATCGCGGGATCGAGCACGGTGCCTGCACCGACCACCGCGCCCTTCACCGCCTTCATCGCGGTCAGCGCGTCGAGCGCGGCAGGGGTGCGCAGCGTCACCTCAAGCACCGGCAGGCCGCCTGCGACGAGCGCTTCGGCCATCGGCACCGCGTCCTCGACGCGGTCGATCACGATCACCGGGATGACGGGCGCGAGGCGCATGATCTGGTCGATGGACTGGCTCAAATGACGGACTCCATGGCAGCGAGGATCGCCGACCCGCCCTTTTCGGCTTCGTCGGCGTGATGGCGGAACAGGGCGAACAACTCGCGGCCGACGCCGAGCGCGGGCGGCGGCGCCATGGCGGGCGTGCGCGAGGCCCACTCGGCTTCATCGACGAGCGCGATCGCCTCGCCGTTCACTGCGCAGACGCGGACGATGTCGCCATCCTTTAGATAAGCGAGCGGGCCGCTGACGCCGTCAGGGCCGGGCAAGGCCTCAGGCGAGAGATGAATCACCGCAGGCACCTTGCCGCTGGCGCCCGACATGCGGCCGTCGGTGAGCAACGCGACGCGGTAGCCCTTGTCCTGCAGCACGCCGAGCGCGGGCGTCAGTTTGTGCAGTTCGGGCATGCCGTTCGCGCGCGGGCCCTGAAAGCGCACGACGACCACGACGTCGCGCTCAAGCTCGCCCGCCTTGAACGCAGCCAATACCTGATTCTGGTCGTCGAAGATCCGGCACGGCGCCTCGATCGTCCAGCGATCCTCGGCAACCGCGCTGGTCTTGATGATCGCGCGGCCGAGATTGCCCGCAAGCAAGCGCATGCCACCGTCGGGCGAGAAGGGCTGTGCGACCGGGCGCAGCATCGTATCGTCGCGACTTGCTTCCAGCGCGGCCTGCCAATGGAGTTCGTTGTCGACCAGCACGGGCTCGGCGGCATAATCGGCCATCGTTCCGCCGACGGTCAGCACATCGCCGTGCAGCAATCCGGCGCCGAGCAGTTCCCTGACGACGAAGCCAATGCCGCCCGCGGCGTGGAAATTGTTCACGTCGCCCGCGCCGTTCGGATAGACGCGCGCGAGCAGCGGCACCGCGTGGCTGAGCTCATCGAAATCCTGCCAGTCGATCACGATTCCCGCCGCGCGCGCGATCGCGGGCAGATGGATCGCATGATTGGTCGAGCCGCCCGTCGCGAGCAGGCCGATCGCCGCATTGACGATCGCCTTTTCGTCGATGCAGCGTGACAGCGGACGATAATCGTCGCCGTTCCAGCCGATCTCGGCAATCCGGTGCGTCGCGGCGCGGGTCAGTTCCTGCCGCAGCTTCGTGCCCGGGTTGGTGAAGGCGCTGCCGGGGATGTGCAGCCCCATCAGCTCCATCATCATCTGGTTGCTGTTCGCGGTGCCGTAAAAGGTGCAGGTGCCCGCGCCATGATAGCTGGCCGCCTCGGCTTCGAGCAGTTCGTCGCGGGTCGCCTTGCCCTCGGCGTAGAGCTGGCGGACGCGCTGCTTTTCCTTGTTCGCGAGACCCGAGGGCATCGGCCCGGCGGGGATCAGGATTTGCGGCAGATGGCCGAAGCGCAGCGCGCCGATCAGCAGGCCGGGGACGATCTTGTCGCAGATGCCGAGGAGCAACGCGCCTTCGAACATCGCATGACTGAGCGCGATGACCGTGCCCTGCGCAATATTGTCGCGGCTGAAGAGCGACAGGTCCATGCCCGCCTGCCCCTGCGTCACCCCGTCGCACATCGCGGGCACGCCGCCCGCGACCTGCGCGGTGACGCCCACTTCGCGCGCGAACAATTTGATCTGCTCGGGATAGCGGCCATAGGGCTGATGCGCCGAAAGCATGTCGTTGTAGCTGGTGACGATGCCGATGTTCATCGCCGCATTGGTGCGTATCGTCGCCTTGTCGTCACCCGCCGCCGCGAAACCATGCGCGAGGTTTCCACACGACAGATTGCCGCGGTTCGTTCCCGCCTCGCGCTGGCGCTCCATCAGATCGAGATAGGCGGCGCGGCCCTTGCGGCTGCGCTCCACGATCCGTTCGGTAACCTTCGCGATCGCGGGGTGAAGATCAGTCATGCCAACTCGCTCCGTCGCGCTCGATCAGCGCGATTGCACTCGACGGCCCCCAGCTTCCCGCCGTGTAATTCTGCGGCGCCATATCGACCGCCGCCCAGGCATCGCGGATCGAATCGATCCATTGCCACTGCGCCTCGACCTCGTCGCGGCGCACGAAGAGGGTCTGGTCGCCCTCGATGAAATCGAGCAGCAGGCGCTCATAGGCGATACGGCGGCGTTCGCCCTCGAAGCTGTGCGAGAGCGACACGTCGAGCGTGACTTCCTTCAGCTTCACGCCGTCGCGGTCGAGCCCCGGCTGCTTCGCCATCACCTTGACCCGGATATTCTCCTCGGGCTGCAGGTTGATGATCATGCTGTTCGCATCGAGCTTGCCCGCGCCGACACGCGCAAAGATATTGTGCGGCACCGGCTTGAACTGGATCAGAACCTCCGACTTGCGTTCGGGCATGCGCTTGCCGGTGCGCAGGTAAAAGGGCACGCCCTTCCAGCGCCAGTTGTCGATAAAGGCCTTGATCGCGACGAAAGTCTCGGTGTTCGACGGATGGCCGAGTTCGTCGGCGTATCCGGTGACTGCGCCGCCGTTCACCGCGCCGCTCGTGTACTGGCCTTTCACGCTGTGCGCCTTGACGTCCTCGGCCCTCAGCTTGCGAAGGCTGCGCAGCAGCTTGACCTTTTCGTCGCGGACCGCCGTGGACGACACGCTCGACGGCGGCTCCATCGCGATGATCGCGAGCAACTGGAGCATGTGGTTCTGCACCATGTCCTTCAGCGCGCCGACGCCGTCATAATAGGAGACGCGGCCTTCGAGGCCGACGGTCTCCGCGACGGTGATCTGGACATGGTCGATCGCCTGCGCATTCCACAGCGGCTCGAACAGCATGTTGGCGAAGCGCAGCGCAAGGAGGTTCTGGACCGTTTCCTTGCCGAGATAATGGTCGATGCGGAACACATGTTCTTCGGCAAAGGCGTCGCCGACCTGCGCGTTGACCTCGCGCGACGACGCAAGATCGTGGCCGATCGGCTTTTCCATCGCGATCCGGCATTCGGCGCAGGCAATGCCTGCCGCCTTCAAGCCCTGCGCGATCGGACCGAACATCGATGGCGGGGTCGAGAGATAGGCACCGATCGTCCGGCCGAGCCGGTCGCCGAGATGCGTCGCGAGTTCGTCATATCCCGTGCCTGCACCGGCATCGACGGAGCAATAGTCGACACGTTCGAGGAATCTCGCGATCTGACCATCGTCGAGACGGTCGGCAGGCAGATGTTCGGTCAGCGCCTTGCGCACCATGTCATGGCATCCGGCACGGTCCATCTTCGAGCGTCCCGAGGCAACGATCGTCAGCACGTCGGCGAGCAGCCCGTCGACATGAAGATTATAGAGCGAGGGAAAAAGCATGCGCTGCGCAAGGTCGCCCGTTGCGCCGAACAGGATCAGGGTTTCGACTTTCACGCTCACTTCAGTCCCCTTGGTATAGCTTCGACGAATTGGAGAATGTGCCCTATGAATGCAACGCGCATACGTAGGCCGCATACGATGTCGGGCCTTGGCAAATCCGACAGCGCTGCCATAGGAACTCGCCATGCCCGACAGCGTACAGCCTTATGATGTCATCGTCGTCGGCGGCGGTGTCAATGGCGCCGGCGTCGCGCGCGACGCCGCGGGACGCGGGGCGCGGGTGCTATTGCTTGAGCAGGGCGACCTCGCACGTGGCACCTCGTCGGCGTCGACCAAGCTCATCCACGGCGGGCTGCGATACCTCGAACATTACGAGTTCGGCCTGGTGCGCGAGGCGCTGAAGGAGCGCGAAATCCTGTGGGGTATCGCGCCGCACATCATCCGGCCGCTGCGCTTCGTCCTGCCCTATCGCACCGGCCTGCGGCCGCGCTGGCTGCTGCGGCTCGGCCTGTTTCTCTACGACCATATCGGCGGGCGCAAGAAGCTGCCCGCGACGCGCTCGATCGAACTGAAGCGCCATGTCGCGGGCGAACCGCTGCAGCCACAATATGTCAAAGCCTTCGAATATTCTGACGGCTGGGTCGACGACGCGCGGCTGGTGCTGCTCAACGCGCGCGACGCCGCCGACAAGGGCGCGAAGGTCAGGACGCACACGCGCGCGGAGAGCATGCGCGTCGAGGACGGATTGTGGGTGGTGGAGGGCAGCGACGACCGCGGCCACAGCTACCGCTTCACCGGCAAGAGCCTGGTCAATGCGGCGGGCCCCGCGGTGCTCGACCTGCTCGCGCGCGCTTCGGCGCCGCCCGATTACAAAATGCGACTGGTGCGCGGGTCGCATATCGTCGTGCGCAAGAAGTTCGAGCACGAATACGCTTATTTCTTCCAGCTCCCCGACGGGCGGATCTTCTTCGCCATTCCCTATGAGCGCGACTTCACGCTGATCGGCACGACCGACCTCGACCATGAAGGCTCGCTCGAAGGCGTGCACGCGAGCGCCGACGAGATCGAATATCTCTGCGAGGGGGCGAGCCTCTATTTCCGCGAGCCGGTGACGCCCGCCGATGCCGTCTGGACCTATTCGGGGGTGCGGCCGCTGATCGAGGACGGGTCGGGCCGCCCCGAGTCCGCGACGCGCGGTTACCGCATCGACCTCGATCTCGAAGAAGGCGCGCCGCTGCTCACCATCTATGGCGGCAAGATCACCAGCTATCGCCATGTCGCCGAGCATGCAGTCGACGATCTGGCGAAACATATCCCGGCGCTGTCGGGCAAGCGCTGGACCGCGAAGGCGGCGCTGCCGGGTGGCGATTTCGCGACCGACGGCGCTGGGGCGCTCAAGGCCGAATACAAGCTCGCCTATCCCTTCCTGTCCGCGGCGACCGTCGACCGGATCGTCAAGGCCTATGGTACCGACGCGCGCCGCTGGCTCGGCGAAGCCGACGGCTGGGACGCGCTCGGCGGCGAGATTGCCCATGGACTCAGCGCCGCCGAGGTCGAATGGATGATGGAGCGCGAATGGGCGCGCGACATCGAGGACATCCTCTGGCGCCGCAGCAAGCTGGGGCTGCTGTTCGGGGAAGAGGATGTCGCGAAGCTGGCCGCCTGGCTGGACGCCCGACGGCCGCTCGCGCCGCCGGCCTAGGCCGCAACCAGCGCCAGTGCGTCGGCGCCGGCCGGGAAATGCGGGCAGCCGCTCGTATCGTGCACCGCCGCCCACACCGCTTCGGCGACATCGGCCTCGGTCGTGAACATTGCGGGCTCGGCCATCGCGGCAAGGATCGGCGCGGCGTAGCTGCCATAGGGTTCGGGCAGCACATCCTCGAGACGGATGTCGGTGTTCTGCGCGAAGGCCGTCGTCGGGCCATAACCCGGCTCGACGAGCTTCACCGATATGCCGAGCGGCGCAAGCTCGTGCGCAAGGCTGCCGGTAAAGCCCTGCACGGCCGTCTTGCTGCCGGTATAGGCGGCGGCGAGCGGGAACGGGGCGAGCGTGGCCGACGAGGTGACGTTGACGATCATCCCCGAGCCGCGCGCCCGCATCTGCGGGATCACCGCCTGCGTCATCGCGATCGTGCCCAGCGTGTTGGTCGCATAGACATCGCGGATTTTCTGCATCGGCGAATGTTCGAGCGCGCCGAACAGGCCGATGCCGGCGTTGTTGACGAGCACGTCGATCGGGCCCGCAAGTTCGAGCGCCAGCGCGATGCTGTCGGGATCGGTGACGTCGAGCGCAAGGACGCGCATGCGGTCGGAAGGTGTCAAAGGTGCCGCGGAGGGGTTGCGCATCGTGGCGACAACATTCCAGCCTTTGGCGTGGAAGTGGCGGGCGGTTTCGAGGCCGTAGCCCGACGAGCAGCCGGTGATCAGGATGGTCTTCATTGTTCGTCCTTTCAGATTGCGATGAAAGGCCTCTAGCCAACGCGTTCAGTACTATCTATAATCTGAAATCCATATTTCATTATAGATAGTCCCGATATGCTCGACCCCCTGTCCGACGTCATCGCGCTGCTGCGCCCCAGCACGGTCTTTTCGAAAGGCATCAGCGGCGCGGGTCGATGGGCGGTGCGCTATTCGGCGTTCGGGCATCCGAGCTTCTGCACCGTCCTCGACGGATCGTGCCGTCTCGAAGTTGACGGGCAGCCGACGACGACGCTCGAAGCGGGCGATTTCCTGCTGCTGCCCGCAACGCCCGGCTTCACCATGTCGGGGTTCGAGCCCGCCGACCCGGTGGCGCTCGATCCGCATGCGAGCGTCGGCACGACCAGCGAGGTGCGCCACGGGACGCCGGACGGTCCGCCCGACGTGCGGATGCTCGGCGGCTATTTTATGTTCGCGTCGCCCGACGCCGATCTGCTGGTGTCGCAGCTTCCGGCTGTCATTCATTTGCGCGGCGCCGAGCGGCTTTCGACGCTGGTGCAGATGGTACGGAGCGAAACCGGCGAAGAGCGGCCCGGACGCGATCTCGTGCTCGCGCGGCTGGTCGAAGTGCTGCTGGTCGAGGCGCTCCGCGCGGTCGGTGGCGACGACGCGCCGCCGGGATTGCTGCGCGGCCTTGGCGACGCGCGGCTCGCGGGCGCGATCCGCTGCATCCATGACGAGCCCGCGCGGCCATGGACGGTCGCGGCGCTCGCGCAAGAAGCGGCGCTGTCGCGCTCGGCCTTCTTCGACCGGTTCGCGCGCATCGTCGGGGTGCCACCGATGGAATATCTGCAGGGCTGGCGGATGAGCCTGGCCAAGGACATGCTGCGCCGCGGCGCGGGCAAGCTAGACGAGATCGCCGAGCGGGTCGGCTACGGGTCGGCGAGCGCGTTCAGCACGGCCTTTGCGCGGCAGGTCGGGATGCCGCCGAAGCGGTTTGCGATGATGGCGGGTTAGCGGGGTTTGGGGGCCGGTTTCTTCGGCCCCCGCGCCGCTTCCTCGCGCAGCCGGTTTTCGCGCTCGGCCAGTTCCTCGAAGCGGCAGAGTGGGATTGGCTTCGGTGGAGGTCTCGATTCGGGCATACACACACTCGTCACCCCGGGCTTGACCCGGGGCCTGCCTGATATTTGAAGACAAGGCGGGTCCCGGGTCAAGCCCGGGATGACGGTAGTGGATTACGCCGCCTCGGCTTCCGCACTCACCGGCAGCCGGATCATGTAATCGAATGCCGACAGCGCTGCCTTCGACCCCTCGCCCATCGCGATGACAATCTGCTTGTAAGGCACGGTCGTGCAGTCGCCCGCGGCGAAGATGCCCGCCTGGCTCGTCTCGCCGCGATGGTCGACCTCGATCTCGCCGTGACGCGACAGGGTGACGCTGTCCTTCAGCCATTCGGTGTTCGGAACGAGACCGATCTGCACGAACACGCCCTCGAGCTCGATCTGGTGCAGTTCGTCCTTGTTGCGGTCCTTGTACGACAGGCCCGTCACCTTCTCGCCGTCGCCGAGCACTTCGGTGGTCAGCGCCGAGGTGATGATCTTCACGTTCGGCAGGCTCGCAAGCTTGCGCTGGAGCACCGCATCGGCGCGCAGTTCGCTGTCATACTCGATCAGCGTGACGTGCGCGACGAGGCCGGCCAAGTCGATCGCCGCCTCGACGCCGCTGTTGCCGCCGCCGATCACCGCGACGCGCTTGCCCTTGTAGAGCGGGCCGTCGCAGTGCGGGCAGTAGGCGACGCCCTTGTTGCGATACTGGTCCTCGCCCGGCACACCGAGCTGGCGCCAGCGCGCGCCGGTCGAGAGGATCACGGTCCGCGCCTTCAGCGACGCGCCGCTCGCAAGCTTCACCTCGTGGAGGCCGCCTTCGACCTTCGCCGGAATCAGCTTTTCGGCGCGCTGCAGGTTCATGATGTCGACGTCATAATCTTTGACGTGCTGCTCGAGCTGCGCGACGAGCTTCGGGCCTTCGGTGTGCTGGACCGAGATGAAATTCTCGATCGCCATCGTGTCGAGCACCTGCCCGCCGAAGCGTTCGGCGGCGATGCCGGTCCGGATGCCCTTGCGCGCCGCATAAATGGCGGCCGCGGCCCCCGCGGGACCGCCGCCGACGACGAGCACGTCGAACGCGTCCTTCGCGGCGATTTTTTCGGCGGCCTTGGCTTCGGCGCCGCTGTCGAGCTTAGCAAGGATTTGCTCCAGCTCCATGCGGCCCTGACCGAAATTCTCGCCGTTGAGGAAGATCGTCGGCACCGCCATGATCTTGCGGTCCTCGACCTCG
Organism: Sphingopyxis sp. BSN-002; assembly: GCF_022024275.1. Taxonomy (NCBI): domain Bacteria; kingdom Pseudomonadati; phylum Pseudomonadota; class Alphaproteobacteria; order Sphingomonadales; family Sphingopyxidaceae; genus Sphingopyxis; species Sphingopyxis sp. BSN-002. Next base: position 2,935,786 of record NZ_CP091804.1, on the reverse strand, counting down.
GCCTGGAACAGGCCGCCGTCGATCGCGGTGTGGGTGATGCGCGGATTGACGACCGACATCAGGTTGAGCGCCTGCACGATGTCGGGGCAGTTCTGGCACGACAGCGAGAAATAGGTTTCGAAGTGGAAATCGCCGTCGAGCGCGGCCACTTGCTCAAGCACCTCGGGCGCAACCTTCGGCGGGTGTCCGCCGACCTGCAGCAGCGCGAGGACGAGCGAGGTGAATTCATGCCCCATCGGGATGCCCGCGAAGCGGACCGCGACATCGGCATCGCTGGCGCGGCGGATCAGGAAGCTGGGGCGGCGCGCATCGTCGTCGGCGCGGGTTACGCCGACCTTGTCCGACAGCGCGGCAATGTCGTCGAGCAGGGTCGCCAGCTCGGCCGACTTGGCATCGTCGCCGAGCGACGAGACGAGTTCGATCGGTTCACGAAGGTTCGTGAGGAGGCCTTGAAGCTGCTGCTTCAGATTGGCGTCGAGCATGGGGAGAGCTCCTGCGAGAGGGGGATAGAAACCGTGGGGCGGCGGTCGTGCCGCCGCCCCTCCGGCAATATGTCAGGCAGACTTAGATCTTGCCGACGAGGTCGAGCGAGGGAGCCAGCGTTTCCGCGCCCTCTTCCCACTTCGCGGGGCAGACTTCGCCCGGGTGGCTGACCCAATACTGCAGCGCCTTGATCTTGCGGAGCAGTTCGGCGGCGTTGCGGCCCACACCCTCGGGGGTGATTTCGAGCAGCTGGATTTCGCCCTGCGGGTCGAGGACGAAGGTGCCGCGGTCGGCAAGGCCGACGCCTTCACGCAGAACCTCGAAATTCTTCGACAGATTGTGGTTCTGGTCGCCGACCATGAAATAGTTGATCTTGCCGATCGCCGGCGAGGTGTCGTGCCACGCCTTGTGGCTGAAATGCGTGTCGGTCGACACGGCATAGACCTCGACGTCCATCTTCTGGAGGGTCGGATAGATGTCGGCGAGATCTTCGAGCTCGGTCGGGCAAACGAAGGTGAAGTCGGCGGGGTAGAAGAAGAAGACCGCCCATTTGCCCTTCACGCTCTCATCGCTGATGTCGACGAACTTGCCGTCCTTGTAGGCGGTGGCGTTGAAAGGCTTCAGGGTCGTGTTCAGAACGGACATAAGGGAGAGCTCCTTTGTTGTTGGAGGCTCCCCCTAGCCATATATGTTGCAGTGCGAAAAGCGAAAATATCGCGAGCTTTGATCGAAAATTTCGATCAGGCGATTGCAGCGGGACTTGCCGTTACGGCCTTGCGGCGGAAGTCCGGCGCGAGCAGCGCCAATCCCCCGATCAGAAAGCCCGCGTTGACGATCCACGCCACCGGATCGGCGGAGGTCGCGCCGCCGCGAAGCGCCAGATGCACCGCGACCGCGAGCAGCATCAGCGCGCCCGTCGCGACCCGCCCTGCCCTGCCGAGCCACGCCGAATCGAAGTGGAAGGCGAGCAGCCAGAAGATCACCGACAGCGCCGCCCATGTCGCGATCGCGACCGCAGTCTCGCCAATGGCCACGCTAGCGACCGCGGCGCCCGCGATCGCCGCGGGCTGGCCCCAGACGGTCGCACCCCATGCGCGTTCCCAGCCCGGCGCGGGCCGGCCCTTGTCGCGGCGGCGCGCGAGCCAGATGTTGACCCCGCTCGCAGCCAGATAGGTAAGACCAAGGCCGAGCGCGAAATAGACGATCTTGACGATCCCGCCGCCGAACCAGCCGAAATGAAGCTGGCTCATGCCGCCGAGCAGATCCTCGCCGAGATTGTTGTCGGCGGCCTTGCCCTGATTGTAGATCGTCGCGTCGCGGCGGAAGGCATAGCTGTCGACCCCCGCCATGCGGTCCGGCTGCTCGACGTTGAACAGCGCTGCACCGCCCATTTCGGTCGGATGCTCGGTGAAGATATAGGTGAGGCGTCCGCCGTCCTGCGGCAGCTTGGCATACATGGGGCGAAGGTCGAGCACCGGCGCCGGACGCGGATCGTCGACCGGAGGCTCGGGGATGAACAGCGCATAGACCTTGCCCACGTCGCCGTTGAACATCGCCATGCCGAGGACCCCGACGATGATGGTCGTGAGCCCGAGGAAGGCGCCGGTCAGCGAGATGATGATATGGAAGGGCAGCGCCCAGACGCCGAGCCGGTTGTGCAGATCGGCCTCCTGCAGCCGCTTCGACCCGCCGAGCCGCAAGTGGAACGCGTCGCGGAAGATGCGCGGATGCGCAAGAACGCCCGAGATCAGCGACGACAGCAAAGCCACCCCGATCAACCCGACGAGAAAGCCGCCCCAGGTGCGCGGCAGGTGGAGGTTGATGTGGAGCCGCGTGACGAATTCGGTCCACGCGAATTCCTTGCCGGGAACCAGCTTGCCGGTCGCGTCGGCGAGGAACTCGCGGTCCTCGGCCGCGTCGACATAGAGGAGCAAACGCGGGAAATCGCTGGTCGGCAGCGTGATATAGACATGCTCGACGCCCTTCCCGCCCGCGGCGATCGCGCCCTCGAAGGCGGTCTGCACCGCGTCGGGGGTGACGCTCGTCACCTGCGGTGCGGCGGCGCTTTCCCAGCGCTGGAACTCGTGCGCGAAGACAGCGATGCTGCCCGACAGGCAGATCAGATAGATGAGCGCGGCAAACGCCAGGCCGAGGCTGCTGTGCCCGCGCAGCACCGCGCGGACGAAGCCCGCGGGGATGCGCGACATCAGGTCTTTCTTCTTCGCGGGCTTGGAGGTGGCGGTCATGCGAAGCCCTTCAATATGGCGGCGCCAAAGCTGACGATCGCGACGCCGACGAGCACGGCGGTCGCGCGGATGATACGGTTGTCGGCGAGCGTCCACGCCATGCAGCCGCCCCACGCGACGGGGACGATCAGCCCGCCGACGACGAGCCGCGTCTGCGGTTCGCCGGGGACGAGCGCAGCCCATGCAATGCCGACGCCCATCGCCGCGATCATCCCGATCGGCCCTGCGAGCAGCCAGCGGAGTGTCTCGCGTCCTTTGGTCGTCGCGCGATCCGAAGGTTCGGGGGCAAGGCTTTCGCGCGCGGCCCGCGCCTTCGCCTGACGGACGGTGTAATTCGACGCGACGACGCCGAGCGCGACGGTCGAGACGAGCGCGAGCGCGATGAGGGGGCCGCGCACCGGGCCGAGCAGCGAAGCCGGGTAAGCCAGCGCGGCCACGATCAGCAGCCAGCCGCTCCAGACGAGCCGGCGGTCGGACTGCCTGCCGCGCCACGACCGCAGCAGCATCCACACGCCCGCGCCTGCCGCTACGGCAACCAGCAAGGCCGGGCCAATGGCCGGGCTGTCTTCCATATATCCCCCTTGCAATCCTGCCTTCTCCACTATTGACTCTCATTTGCAATAGCAATAGCCGCCGCGCCATCAGCGACACAGGGGGTGTTACCATGACCAAGACGATCAAGCTGCTGGCGCTTCTGCTCGCAGGCGCGGCAATGCCGGTCCATGCCGAAGAAGCCGCGATGGATGCGGCGAGCGCCGATGCCGGCGCCGCGACCGACAGCAACGAGATCGTCGTCACCGGCCTGAAATTCGACCGCACGCTGCAGGACACGCCGACGAGCGTGAAGGTCTTTACCGCCGAGGAAATCGAGAAGCAGAATCTCGTCAGCGTCTATGACCTGATCGACCGCACCGCGAACCTGTCGTCGACCTTTTCCGAGAGCGGCTTCAACATCCGCGGCATTTCGAGCACCAATGTCTCGGGCACCGGGCTCGGTGACCTCGCCACCGTCTATCTCGACGGATCGCCGCTACCCCGCGAAGCGAGTGGCGGCGGGCCGCTCGACCTCTGGGACCTCGACCAGGTCGAAATCCTGCGCGGGCCGCAGTCGACGCTGCAGGGCCGCAACGCGCTGGCGGGCGCGATCATCCTCAAGACGACCGACCCCAGCTTCGACTGGAAGGGCAAGGCGCGCGCGATGATCACCGACGCCGACGGCGAATATCGCTTCGCCGCCGCGGTCGGCGGCCCGATCGTCCCCGATGTCCTCGCGTTTCGCGTCGCGGGCGAGATCGCGCGCGGCGATGGCCTGATCAAGAACAGCGTCACCGGCGGCGACCATGCCAAGTCGAACAGCGAGGTGCTGCGCACCAAATTGCTCTTCACGCCGTGGGGCGCCGACGGGCTGAAGATCGTCGCCTCTTATCTCCGCGACCGGCATTTCGGCAACGACGGGCGCGGCTATAGCTTCACCGACCTGCCGAACGCGTGGAAGCGCCGCACAGTCGAGGCGAACCGCGACACCTATACAAAAACGAGCACCGACCTGTTCACGCTCGATGCGTCGCTGCCGCTCGGCGACGTCTTCACGCTGTCGTCGATCAGCACCTACAACAAGCTCAAGACCTTCTCGACCTATGACGGCGACCTGCGCCGCGAGGACGAGGCCTATGGCGACTATTCGACGAACCAGAAGATCTTCAGCCAGGAGCTCCGGCTGACCTTCGACACCGGCGCGTTGCAGGGTCTGGTCGGCGCCTATTATTCGCACCACAAGAACCCCGACTATCTGGCGAACAGCACCTTCAGCCTCGATCTCGATCAGGATCTGGGGCTGACGCAGCGCGTCGCGGGCTTCCTGTCGCTGCCGCCGGCGCAGGGCGGCGCCGGGCTCGACCCCGCGACCGCGCTGGCGCTCGCGCAGCAGGTGCGCGCGGTCTATCCCGAGCGCGTCTTCATCTCGTCGAAGCAGCTCTATCCGTTCGACATCCAGACCGCGGCGCTGTTCGGCGATGCGAGCTGGGAGGTCGCGCCGGGACTGAAGCTGCTCGCGGGCTTCCGCTACGACCGCGAGAAGCAGAAGGTGCGCAACGAGAATGACGTGACGCTCAACACCGTGCTTCCCGACCCCGCCTTCTATGGCCAGATCAATCCGCTGTTCGGGCTGGTCGTGCAGACGGTGAACGGGCTGCTGCTCTCCGACGTCGACAATGCCAGCAGTTCGGGGCCGCAGCGCACGACGACCTACAAGGCGTTCCTGCCGAAGGGGGGCGTGTCGTGGGAGGTCGCGCCCGACAAGACGCTGAGCGCGATCGTCCAGCGCGGCTATCGCTCGGGCGGCAGCGGGATCAATCCGGGCCGCGCGCAGGCTTTTACCTATGATCCCGAATATACGTGGAATTACGAGCTGTCGCTGCGCACGCAATGGCTCGACCGGCGCCTGACGCTGAACGCCAACGCCTTCTATATCGACTGGACCGACCAGCAGGTGACGGTGCAACTGTCCGAGAATGTCTATGATTACGAGACGCAGAACGCGGGCAAGTCGCGCGTCTGGGGCTTCGAGGTCGAGAGTAATTTCCAGGCGACCGACCGCCTCAACATCTATGGCTCGGTCGGCTATGCAAACAGCAAGTTCCTCGACTTCACCGTCCGGAACGGTCAGGCGCAGGACCTGTCGGGCAACGCTTTCTCGGGCGCGCCGAAATGGACCGCGGCGGCGGGCGTCGACTGGCGCCACCCGAGCGGCGTGTCGGTGAACCTCAACGCCAATTACCGCGGCGCGCAGTTCCAGAATGTGATCGACCAGGATCTCGGCCGCGACGTCCCCGCGCGCACGCTCGTCAACGCCAAGATCGGCTACAGCAACGAGAATTTCGGGGCGTATCTGGTCGCGACGAACATCTTCGACGACAAATATTACGACTATCAGTACGAGAACGCCGGCCGGCTGCAGGCGCTGCTCGGCGAGCCGCGGATGTTCGGGCTGACCTTCGAGGGGCGCTTCTAGGGCGCCCCTTCCCGCTCAATAAAGATTGTCTTTATAGTCCTTGTCGAGCCCGCGCTGCATCAGCCCGGGCACCGACACCAACGCCCCTGCGATGCGTGCGCCGAGCCCCTTGTCCCTGTTGAGCCGGACATGCTCGGCGAGCATCTTTGCGGGGCGGAGCCCGGCGGGCGCCGCCGCGGCGGGCCATAGCGCGGCGCGGGCGAGCGCAGCGCTCGGTCGCCGGGTCAGGCGCACCTCGTCGACGCGCGTCGCAAGCAACGGCAGCTTCTCGCGGACGGTGAAGGCCTCGCGCATCGCGGGGTCGGTGGTCACCGCCGCCCGCCCCTCGACGACCACGACCTCGGCCGAGCCAGGGATCAGCAGCGCCGCAGCGATGCACGGCTGCGCGATGATGTTGCGAAAGCTGTCAGCGCGGCGGTTGCCCGGCCGATCGGCGAACCACAGTCGTTCGCCCTCGGCGCGGACCATCGCGCCCGCGGGGTCGCCCTTCGGACTGAGGTCGGCGCCACCGTTGGCGTCGATCGTCGCGAGCGCCATGAAGCGACTGGCGGCGGCGAAGCCCTGCGCATCGGCCGGCGCGTCGATCACGGGAGCGGCGGCCCAGAATTCGGAGCGGATCAGCGCCTTCGCGCAATGGACATAGCATTCCTCGACCGCGATCCGGGCCATGCCGTCAGCGACACCGGCGACGCGGCCATTGATCCGCAGCGTCTCGCCGATTCCGGGGACAAGGAAAAGCGAACCGAAGCTGGCGCCCGGCACGAGAAGGGGGGGATCGTCGATGCGGTCGAGCGGCAGTTGCAAGGTGGACGGATCGGCGGCTGCGGCGAAGCCCGCCGCACCACCGCCGAGCGTCACGGCGATGCGCCCTGCCCCGCCCAGCCCTGAGAACATCAACGGGGCGCTCGCCAGCCACGCCCGCGCGGTCGCGTCGATATGATCGATGACCTTGAGGTCGATCGCGGGCGGCGCCTTGCCGATCACGGCCTCAAGCGCCTCGCGGCTGTCGATCATCTCGCTCACAGCCCCTCCCACAGCATCGCACGCGTCGAGCAGAGCGCGGACTCGAACGGCGTGGCGGTGCCGGCCGCCTCTTCGAGCAGGGTCAGCAGCAGCGCCTCGTCGGCCAACTGCCGCGGACCGGCGGATGCCGGCGGGCGACCGAGCCAATCCTCGAACAGCGCGAGCATGCTCGCCAGCGCCGGTGCGAGCATCGGCCGGCCGCTGATCGCGAGCAATCCGTATATCTTTGGTATCACGTCCGTTTTGAGCGCGCGGGCGCGCGACCAGCAGCGCAACGCCTCGCCTATCAGCATCTCGCCCGACCGTCTCGCGAGCGGCACCTCGATGGCTGCGTGGATCATGCCGCATTCCTTTCCGGTCGTCGGGAATGGTATCGCATATTTGCGAACGATTCTCAACAAGGAAGTCGAGTGCAGCATATTACCCGCGGCAGCCCGGGTTCGGGTCTTGCCCCGATTCGGGAAAAATCGCCGGAAAAGCGTTCGTTCCTTTGTGACAGCATCGTGATACCTGTCCCCGAATGGACCAGATTCGCGATTCCATCTATTATGAGCAGCTCGCGCGCGTCGCGCGGCTGAAGGCGAACGCGTCCGACGACCCCTTCCTCGCGCGCCGCCTTCGCGAGGCCGCGGTCCGTCACGAACAGAAGGCGCGCAAACTGAAACGCGCCGAGCAGGCGACCGGATAGCAACGGGGAAGATGGCGCGCCCGGCAGGATTCGAACCTGCGACCACCCGCTTAGAAGGCGGGTGCTCTATCCAGCTGAGCTACGGGCGCGTGCACCAAGGCTGTGGACGCGGCGAATAGCGTGGTTTGCTTGGGCTGCAAAGCGCGTTAAGCAGCGGTCGCGATGACCGACACCTCGACCCTGTCCGACAAACCCCAGCACGTCGCTGCGTCGGCTGTCCGGCACTTTCGCTATTATGATCTGATCATGGCGGCGTTCGTCGCGATCCTGCTCCTGAGCAACATCATCGGCGCCTCCAAACCGAGCTATATCGTCCTGCCGGACGGCAGCCAGTGGGCATTCGGCGCCGGGGTGCTCTTCTTCCCGATCAGCTACATCATCGGCGACGTGCTGACCGAGGTCTATGGCTATGCCCGCGCGCGCCGGGTCATCTGGACCGGCTTCGCCGCGCTCGCCTTCATGGCGTTCATGGCGTGGGTGGTCGTCGCGCTGCCCCCCGCCGAGGGCTGGCCGGGGCAGGCGAGCTATGAATTCGTCTTCGGCAACAGCTGGCGCATCGTCCTCGCGTCGATGACTGCTTTCTGTGTCGGCGAATTCGCCAATTCCTATGTGCTCGCGCGGATGAAGCTGTGGACGGGCGGGCGAATGCTGTGGGCACGCACGATCGGCTCGACCGTCGTCGGCCAGGGTCTCGACAGCCTGATTTTCTACCCGCTCGCCTTTTACGGGCTTGCAGGATGGCCTCCCGAGCAATTGATGCAGGTCGTGCTGTCGCAATGGGCGATCAAGACCGCGTGGGAAGCCGCGCTGACGCCCGCAACCTATGCGGTGGTCGGGACGTTGAAGCGGCGCGAAGGTGTCGACGTGTTCGACGAGGGCACCGATTTCAATCCGTTCGGTGCCAGGGTCTGATTTTCCATGACGTTGATAGAATTGGCCTCGCTGTTCGAGGCGCGGAAAATCTCTGTCATCGAAGCGACCGGCCTCGATAAGGACGCGCTGCACGTCTATTTCGGTCTCACGCTCTTTCTGCTGGTGCGCTTCGCCTGGCGCCGGCGCGGCGGGTGGCTCGTCGCTTGGCTCGCGGTGCTGGCAATGGCGTGCGGCGGCGAATGGCTCGACCTCACGGCCGAATACAGCCGATCGGCAATCCAGCCCGATGCGGCGCACTGGCATGACATCTGGAACACGATGTTCTGGCCGACGGTGCTGCTGGTGGTCGGACGCTGGCTGCAGCCCAAAGCGAAAGTTCCGGATCCTGCCGCCGAGACGGCGGGCGCCGGCAGCCTCCGCATCGAGGACCTTGGCGAGGGGACGCCGCCCCCCGTCCGGTCAGGCGAGGACGCCGAGCGCCGCCTCGAACAGGCGTAGCCCGTCGGTGCCGCCATGCGCGCGGTCGATCGCGCGTTCGGGGTGCGGCATCATGCCCAGCACATTGCCCGCATCGTTGAGCACGCCCGCGATGGAGCGCGCCGAGCCGTTGACGCTGTCGGCATAGCGAAAGGCAACGCGGCCCTCGCCCTCGATCCGGTCGAGCGTCGCGGCATCGGCGAAATAATTGCCGTCATGATGCGCGACCGGAATGGCGATCTCCTCGCCCGCGCCATAGGCGGCGGTGAACAGCGACTGGCTATTCTCGACCTTCAGCGGGACGGTGCGGCAGACGAAGTTGAGGCCGGCGTTGCGCATCAGCGCACCGGGCAGAAGCTGCGCCTCGGTCAGCACCTGAAAGCCGTTGCAGACGCCGAGCACCGGCACGCCGCGGCCTGCGGCATCCGAGACCGCGCGCAAAATCGGCGACCGCGCCGCCATCGCGCCCGAGCGGAGATAGTCGCCATAGGAAAAGCCGCCGGGGAGCGCGATGAAGTCGGCGCCGTCAGGCAGCTCGCTCTCGCGGTGCCACACCATCGCGGGCGCTTTGCCGGTGACCTGTTCGAGCGCGACGGCCATGTCCCGGTCGCAGTTGGAGCCGGGAAAGACGATGACGGCGGTCTTCATGGGTCTGGCTCCTGCAACGCGTTCAGGCGCGTTCGATGCGGTAGTTTTCGATCACCGTGTTCGCGAGCAACTTCGCGCACATCGCGTCGAGATCGGCATCGCTCGTACCGTCGGCGACGTCGAGTTCGATGAAACGGCCGGCGCGGACGTCGGCGACGCCGCCGAAACCCAGTCCTTCGAGCGCGTGGTGGATCGCCTTGCCCTGCGGGTCGAGAACCCCGGGCTTGAGCGTCACATAGACATTCACTTTCATGGGGGCGGACCTTTGCTCGAGCGGGCTTGGGAAGTTGGGCGCGCCTATGCCCGCGAATCACTTTTCGGGCAAGGGGCGCGGAGACGAAAAAACGCGCTTTTCGGACTGCGAGTAAGTCGCATCTTTCCTGTTGCGAATCCCTCGCACTATCCCTAAATCATCCTTGTTGAGAAGGATTCGCACATGGTCGTCTGTGTCTGCAACGCAATAAGGGAACGCGATCTGCGCGACGTCGCGCGGGACGGCCAATTGCGGTGTGCCAAGGCCGCCTATGCGCAACTGGGTCGCAAACCCAAGTGCGGCCAGTGCCTGCCTTTCGCTCGCAATATCATCAGCGACGTCGCCGCGACCGCCTGATTTTTCTTGGTTTTCCGCCATTTTTGACCTTGGCCTGACCGGGCCGGGGCCTGTATAATGCGCGCAACCCGATCCCAAGAAAAACGACAGGACTGACATCATGAAGGGCGACGAAAAAGTCATCGATTTCCTCAACGAGGCACTCAAGAACGAGCTGACCGCGATCAACCAGTATTGGCTGCACTATCGCATGCTCGACAACTGGGGCGTCGCGCGCCTCGCCGCGTTCGAGCGCGAAGAGTCGATCGACGAAATGAAGCATGCCGACAAGCTGGCCGACCGCGTCCTCTTCCTCGGCGGCCTCCCCAACTTCCAGCTGCTCGGCCGCCTGCGCGTCGGCGAAACGGTTGAGGAAATCCTGAAGGCCGACCTCGCGGTCGAGGAAGAAGCGATCCCGCTGCTCAAGGACGCGATCGCGCATTGCGAGAGCGTGCGCGACTATGTCAGCCGTGACCTCTTCTCCGACATCCTCGAAAGCGAGGAGCATCATGTCGACGAGCTCGAAAAGCAGTTCGAGATGATCGAGCGCATGGGAATCGAGAATTACATCCAGCTGCAGTCGAAGCCGGTCAGCGAAGATTGACGATGGCGCGAAGGCGGAGGGGGGCTTCGTCCACAGCCTAAGCCGCTGAAATCAGAGGCGCTTTCAAGCGCCTCTTTTTTCGCTTGTATTTGCGAATAATTCTCAATAGCACAGTCGGGCAGTCCCCTCCTGCCGGCCGCTGCATCTTCAAGCTGCACCTAAAGCGGCCGGCATCTTTTTCGGCTCCGGGGCGGGACCAGGCAAAAAGGCCGATCAGCGGGAGGCATCATGCAGGGCAGCGAACTGGTCCGGAAATTCACCGAACAGCCGCTCGTTCGCGATCTGCCCGTCGATGCCGCCCAAGCCGTCCTTGCATTGCGTTATTGCATCCTCTGCCGCCGCGCCGAGCGCGACCCGATGCCCGAACTCGAGCGCCGCTGGGGCAATATCCTCGCCGCGCGCCGCTATCGCCTCGTGGTCGAGGCGATCGGCCATATCTGGCCCGATCCGTTTGCGGTCGCCCCGCCCTGTTGCCCGCGCGTCAGCTTCGACGAGGCGCTGCTCGCCGACATCGTCATCGCCGCGGGCGCGCGAGACCGGGTACAGTTCGACTGCCTGACCGCCGAGATGCTCGGCAGCGACGCGCGCGAGATGCTGTACTCGGCGCTCGAGAATTTCGTCCGCGCGCGGGCGCCGGGGCGCGTCGGCGGGCTCTGACCCTTGTTTCGGAGTCCTATTTCGGGGCCTTGTCGCTCACTGCCTTGATCACCAGCGCCTTGTCGTCGGTCAGATAGCGCTGCGCCAGCGCCTGCAGCTCGGCAGGCGTTGCCGTCTCGACGATCGCGATGCTCTTGCGGCTGCGATCCAGCCGGTCTTCGCGGCTCGTCGCCTCGGCGACGTAGGGCAGCCAATAGCTGTTCTCGCGCCGGGCCTTGGTCATCGCCTCGAGCAGCGGCTTGCGCGCGCGGTCGATCAGATCTGCATCGACGGGCTTGTCGCGAAGCTCTTTCGCGATCGCGAAGATTGCGGCGCGGGTCGTCGCGATATCCTTGTAGTCGATGTTGCTCGCCGCGAAGAGATGGCCATAGCCCGGAAACTCATCCGACAGGCTCGCACCCGCGCCGGGGCTGTAGCTTTCGCCGAGTTTCTCGCGCAGCTCCTCGGTCAGCATGAGTTGCATCACGCGCGACAGCAGGTTGATCCGCATCGCCTCGGCAAGGTCGCTGTCGTCGCGTGCCGGCCAATAGACGCGCAGTTCGGCCTGCTCGGCCGGTCCCTTGTGGATCAGCGTGCGCTCGCTGCGGTTTTTCGCATATTCGCGGATGCGGGCATCGGCGCGCGGATCGAACGCGGCACGCCGTTCGGGCAGCGCACCGAGCGTCGCGGCGATCGCCTCGATCGCGGCCTGCTCGTCGATATCGCCGACGACGCCGATCTCGATAGCGCCATGCTGCAGGCTGTCGGCGACCGCGGGCTTCAGCCTGTCCCAGTCGAGCGCCATCATCGCCGCGAGCGGGGGCGTCTGCGTGCGCGGATCGTCATTGGCGAGAATCCCGCCCGCATCGCGGCCGAGCACCGCCGACGGCGTCGCGTCGTTCGCGGCATATTGCTGCGGCAGTGCGCGGCGGAGCAACGCCAGCCCGTCGGCCCGGTAGCCGGGATGCGTGAGGTACGCCGCCATCAGTTCGGCCTGCAGCTTGAAATCCTCGGGCGAGGTCAGCGCCGCACCGCCGAAGGCGTCGGTGCTCGACCCGAAATTCGACCCCACGGTCTTGCCCGCCATGATCGTGCGCAGATCGTCGAAGCTGTGCGCCTCGAGCCCGCCGACGACGAACGACCCCATCAGCGCGACCTTCGTCGGATCGTCGCGCGTCGCAAGCAGATTGCCGCCGTCGACGCGCAGCGACAGATAGACGCGATCCTTCTGGAAATCGGTCTTCTTGATGTTGAGCATCACGTTGTTCGCAAAGCGGATGCGGCGGATGCCGAGATCGTCGATCCGCGTGTCGCTGACGACCTTGCCCGGCGTTCCGAAGTCGGTGTACGCGAAAGCTGCGCTTTCGGCAGCCGCGGGCGCCGCGACCGCCACCCGCTCCGACGCGGTGAGCGCGGCGAGGATGGCACCCGACCCGCCGTCGATGGGCTTTTTCGCCGTGACCCGCGCAAGCGGGGCGCCGAAGCCTTCCATCCGCTTCTTGAAAGCAGCGGTCACCGCAGCGCCATCGAGCTTCGGCGCCTCGGCCTCGAACAGCGCCTGACCGGTTTCGGGGCGCGTGAACACATAGTCGCCCTCGGCCGCCTCGGTCAGCGCGTCGGCCAGCGCATCGCTGCGCCGCGTCGTCACGCCCGCGACGGCGTTCCTGAATGCGGTGCGACGCGTTGCGATCTGTTCCTGCACCTCGGCGTCGGTGAAGCCATATTCGGCGGCGGCGCGCATCTGCTGCTCGATCAGCGCCAGCGCTTCCTGCCAGGCGCCTTCCTTCGCGACCGCGCCGATACTGATCTGGTCGAACGTCTTCCAGCCCTCGGCGTCGTTGAAATAGCCGGTGAGGATCGGCGAGTCTTCCTGAAGCGCGATCTTTGCAAGGCGGCGGCTGACGATCGCCTCGCCGATTTCCTCGGCAAGGTTGCGGGCACGCTTGGCCTTCGTATCGGGTTCGATCACCCAGGGCTTGAACGCGGCAATGGTCACCGAATCCTGGATCGCGGGGTCGATGAAATCGTCAGCGGCGGCCGCGCGCTTGTAATCGAGGTTGCCGATATCGGGGTCGGGTCCCGCGGGGCCCCGCCCTTTCCAGTCGCCGAAGCGCGCCTTGATCTTTGCCTCGATCGCGGCAGGATCGAAATCGCCGACCATGACCAGCGTGGCGCGTTCGGGGCGGTAATAGCGGTCGTAAAGATCGCGCAGGCGCGCGACGGGCGCCGTCCTGATCACCTCTTCGGTACCGACCGGAATCCGGCTTGCGACCTTCATTCCCTGCATCTGGAAGTCGAGCTGGTCGATCAGGCTGCGCAGCTGATAGGTGTCGCGCGCGCGACGTTCCGACAGGATGATCCCGCGTTCGCGATCGACCGCGGCGGGATCGATCGTCAGCTCGCCCGCGGTCTCGCGCATCAGCATCAGCCCGGTATCGACCATGTCGTCCGACGCGTTCGGCAGGTCGAGCTTGTACACGGTCTGGTCGAAGCCGGTCGAGGCGTTGGTGTCGGCGCCGAAGGCGAGCCCCTTGCGCTCCAGCAACTTGATCATCTCGCCTTCGGGCACATGCGTCGACCCGTTGAACGCCATATGTTCGAGGAAATGCGCGAGCCCGCGCTGATCGTCGGCCTCGGCAAAGCTGCCGACGTCGAAGCGCATGCGCAGGATCACGCTGTCCTTTGGCGTGCTGTTCTTCAGCAGCGCATATTTCATCCCGTTCGGCAGCACGCCGAAGACGATGTCCCGATCAACCGGCACGTCGCTCGCGGCGAAGTTCCACGCCCTGGCGGCCGCATCCTGCGGATTGACGGTCGCGGTTGCCACCGGCTTTGCCGCCGGCTCCCTGGCAAGGGCCGGTGCGGAGCAGACGGCGAGGAGAGCGAGAGGCGACAGCACGGTCGATGCGCGCCGGAACAGGTTGGTCTTCATGGGTCCGGTTTGGCTGCCCCCTTCGGGACGGTCAAGCCGCGCGCTGCCTAGCCGGCGAGGCTTTCGACAGACGACGTGTCGGCGCGATCAACCGCCTTCGCGGCATAAAGCGCGCGATCGGCGGTCTCGAACAGCTTGTGGCTCGTCGTTCCCGACGCCGGCCAGGTCGCAACGCCGATGCTGGCACCGACGCGGATCGACTGCCCGTCGATATGGTAGGGCGCGGCGAGCGCGGCGAGAATATGGTCGGCAAGCGACGTCGCCAGCAGCGGCGACCCCGCGGGAACCAGTATCGCGAACTCGTCGCCGCCCTGCCGCGCGACCATTGCGTGATTGCCGCATGCCCGTACAAGCCGCGCCGCGATCGCGCAGAGCAACTGGTCGCCGACGGCGTGGCCGTGCCGGTCGTTCACCGGCTTGAAGCCGTCGAGGTCGAGCAGCGCGATCGCAAAGCCGTGCCCCGCCCGCGCCTGTGCGATCTCCTCGTCGAGACGCAGGTCGAACGCCCGGCGGTTCGGCAGGCAGGTCAGCGGATCGCTGTGCGCCAGCTCGCGCATCTGCCGCTGAAGCTGGAGCAGGTCGACGAGCTGGCCGTGCTGCTGCACCACCATGCGGAGGAGGAAGAGGCTGGCGAGGACAAGGCTGGCGCCCGCCGCGAATTCGGCGGGAACGCCCGAGGTCAGCATCAGGAAGGAGACGGGCACCAGTCCGATCCCCAGATTCACGAACGTCGCGAAGCGGATCGACGACAGGCAATAGGCGGTCGCGAGCGACCCCATCGCCATGATCATGGCATAGAAGCTCTGCGCCGAAGGCGGCGCCGCGAGCCAGTTGATCACGGTCCACGCGCTGCACATCGCGCCGGTCACGCCCGAAAGCCACGATGCCTCCGATATCATCCGGCGTGCGCGGCGCGGGCTCATGCGGCGGCCGCGATTGTGCATCAGGAAGAGGAAACCGAGAACGCCGATCACCGCGAGAACGACCGGAAAGCCGACACGGACGATCCAGTGCACGGTCGGCACACCCGCATAGATCGCGGTGGGCGTCGTCGCGGCGAGCAGCAGGAAAAGCGCGGGGGTCAGCGTCTCGATACGCTGCGCGCGCAACACCGCGACATCGTCGCGGATATCCGCAGGCACAGGCGGAAAAACCCGCGTGCGCAACCAGTGATAGACCCCCGTCATGCGACGGGGGTAGCAAGCCATGGTAAATCAAGGCTTAAGCATGGGGCGGGGCGCGGTGGCCCCGCGCGTCAGCTCTTCTTCTTGCGGTGGCTTTCGAGGTCGAGCACGGCATTGTCGCCGCCCTCGGGCATCAGGCCCAGCCGGCGCGCGACTTCCTGATAGGCCTCGACTTCGCCGCCGAGGTCGCGGCGGAAGCGGTCCTTGTCGAGCTTCTCGTTCGTCGTCATGTCCCACAGGCGGCAGCCGTCGGGGCTGATCTCGTCCGCGAGGATGATGCGGCTGAAGTCGCCTTCGTAAAGCCGCCCGAACTCGAGCTTGAAGTCGACCAGGCGGATGCCGACCGCGGCGAACATCCCCGACATGAAGTCGTTGATGCGGATCGCCATGTCCTGGATGTCGTGAAGCTCGTCCTGGCTGCACCAGTTGAAGCAGGCGATATGCTCCTCGGCGACGAGCGGATCGCCCAGCGCATCGTCCTTGTAGCAATATTCGATAAGGGTGCGCGGAAGCTGCGTACCCTCTTCGATTCCAAGGCGCTTCGACAGCGTGCCCGCGGCAACGTTGCGCACGATCACCTCGATCGGCACGATCTCGACCTGCCGGATCAGCTGCTCGCGCATGTTGAGGCGGCGGATGAAGTGCGTCGGCACCCCGATATTGCCGAGCAGCGTGAAGACATGCTCCGAAATCCGGTTGTTGAGCACGCCCTTGCCGTTGATCGTCCCGCGCTTCTGCGCGTTGAACGCGGTCGCGTCATCCTTGAAATACTGGATCAGCGTGCCCGGTTCGGGGCCCTCATACAGGATCTTGGCTTTGCCTTCGTAGATCTGGCGGCGACGGGCCATGGGCGCTTACTTTCTGTCGGAACCAAATGAATGGCCCCGGCGGGAACGACTCATGAGCGAGGCGCACGCCGGGGCGGTCGGCGCGCCTATAGCGACAAAGCGAGGGCACGTCATCCCCGCTATCTTTACGTTTACGTCAACTAGAGCTTGCCTTGCACGGCCGCGCTTGCAACGATGCCGGAAGCCCCAAGGAGAGAGAGATGAGCTACAACGAGATTCGCCTCGACAAGCATGAGGGCATCGCCCTTTTGACCCTCTATCGCCCCGAGCGGATGAACGCCTTCACCGCCGACATGATGGCCGAGATCATCGCCGCGCTCGACGAATGCGACGCCGACGACAGCGTGCGCGCGGTGATCTTCACCGGGCATGGCGAAAAGGCCTATTGCGCCGGCGCCGACCTCGGCAGCGGCGGCGACACGTTCGATTATGACAAGCGCGCCGACAAGCAGGGGCAGTTGCCCGAGGGCGTTTCGAAAAGCCCGGTCGCCGAGGACGGCACGATCAACTGGTCGCACCCGCTGGTACAGGACGGCGGCGGCCGCGTGTCGATGCGCATCTTCGCCGCGAAAAAGCCCGTTCTGGGCGCGATCAACGGCGCCGCGGTCGGGATCGGCGCGACGATGACCCTGCCGATGGACGCGCGCCTCGCCAGCGAAACCGCGCGCTACGGCTTCGTGTTCGCGCGCCGCGGCATCGTGCCCGAAGCGGCGTCGAGCTGGTTCCTGCCGCGCCTCGTCGGCATCGCGAACGCGGTCGACCTCTGCTATTCGGGCCGCCTGATCTCGGCCGCCGAAGCGCATGAAAAGGGTCTCGTCCAGTCGGTCCACGCGCCGGGCGCGCTGATCGACGCCGCGATCGCCAAGGCGCGCGAGATGACCGCCGATAGCGCGCCGGTCTCGGTCGCGCTTACCCGCCACATGCTCTGGCGCATGATGGGCGCGCCGCACCCGATCCATGCGCACCGCTGGGACAGCCGCGTGATCTTCTCGCGCGGACGCAGCCCCGATGCCGCCGAGGGCGTGACAAGCTTCCTCGAAAAGCGCCCGCCCAATTTCACCGCGAGCGTCGCGAACGACTATCCGTGGTTCGACGAATTCGAGGACACGCCGCCGTACAGCTGACCTCAGCCGGCGGCGCGACCCCGTTTCCGGACATAAGGCCGGAAGAACATGCAAAGGCCGGAGAGCGTCAGCACGAACAGCGGCGGCAGCGGGAGGTAATAGACCCACTCCGCCGGCTGTTGCCCGAGCCCGAGCGTCGCGAAGATCGCAAGGACGATCGCGCTGAACACGATCGACGTCCAGCGGTGGAACTGCCGGATAAAATTCATCGGACTTCTCCTTGCTGCCGTCGGCACTCAGCCGAGCGCGGCGACGGTCTTTTCCAGATTCTCGAGATGGATGCGCCAGCCGCCCATTGCGCCGCCGAACGCCTGCTTCTGTTCGGGACGGAAACCGGTCTGTTCCATGCGGAGCAACGTGCCCGCGCCGCTCGGTTCGAGGGTGAAGGTCACCACGCTTTCCAGATTGTACGCCGGATCCTCGTGCGGATGGTTCCAGCTGTAGGAGAGCATCCGGCCGGGATCGACGTCCAGAATCTCGCAATCAACACTCCCCCAGTCGCCGCGCAGCCGGAAGCGATGGCCAAGGTCGAGGCCGAAGTCGTTCTTCATCAGCCATTCCTCGATCAGATGCTGTGTCGTCAGCGCACGCCAGATCTTTTCGGGCGGATGCGGGATTTCGCGCTCGACCGTGACGGTGCGAAGCTCGGTATCGGTCATTGATCCATCCTTTTCAGCAAATCCTCGAGATCGTCGAACCTGGCTTCCCAGAAGCGGTTCATACGGCCCGTCCAGTCGACGAGCGGCGCAAGCGCGCGCTGCTGCGCGCTGTAATGCGTCTGCCGTCCCTCGTGCCGGTCAAGCACCAGACCCGCCTGCCTGAGCACGCCGAGATGCTTCGACACCGCGGGCTGCGAAATGCCCGCACCCGCGGTGAGCGCGGCGACGGTCTGCTCGCCATCGAGGCAAAGCCGTTCGAACAGGGCACGCCGGGTCGGATCGGCGAGCGCACGGAAAAGAAGGTCTGGAGACTGGGTCATAATTCATAACTCTCTGGCTATGGATATTCCCATAACCGTGGAGTTATGAATATGTCAAGCACCCTCCGGGGAGAGGATATCAGGCGGCGTCGTACTTCCGCTTGCCGCGCGCCGCGGTCATGCGGTGCGAGCCCGAGAGTTTCAGATCGTGCTCGCGGATCGAGGCGACATTGTGCCAGTCGGCGGTCACGCGGTCGGGGGTGAAGCCGACGGTCACATAGCCGCGATCCTGCGTGTTTGCCCATTTGAGCTGCGGCGAGGAGTGGCGGAGCGCGGCGACACGGTCGGCGTCCGAAATGCCCTTCGTATAGCTTTCATAGCCCGGCGAGGTGACGCTGTGGCCGCCGACCTCGATCCCCGCGGGCTTGCCGCCATGGACCAGATCGAAGGCCCAGGCGTTGTGGCTATCGCCCGACAGCGTGACGAGATCGGCACCCGCGTGCTGCGCTGCCGCGAGGATGCGGTCGCGCGCGGCGGGATAGCCGTCCCAGCTGTCCATGTTGAGCGGCAGCCCGGCCTTGGCTGCGGCCTGCGCCGCGGCGACGCGGCTGCGCACGACCTCGGGCGGATTGGGTCCGAACCAGTTCGCGGCCTCGGGCGGGCTGAACAGGGTGCCCATCACGACCTGCTGCGCCAGCACCTGCCAGCGGGTCCCCGCCTTCGCCGAATCGACGATACTGCCGAGCAGCCATTTTTCCTGATCGGCGCCGAGCATCTGGCGCGCGGGATCGCGGTACGCGGTCTCGGCGAAGGTCTTGAGCGCCGCCGCCGCATTGCCGCCCGCCTTGACGATATCGTCGATCTCGAACTGCTTGTCGCGTCCCGTGACGCGCGTTTCGGGCAGGAAGATCGTCGCGAGGTCTCCGACCTGATAGTGGCGCCAGCGCGTGTCGGAGACCGGCATCCATTCGGTGTGCGCGCGTTCGGCCGCCACCATGCGGTCGGTCCAGTTTCCTCCGTTGGCGTCGTGATTTTCGGCGCCGCCCTTCCACGCGTCGTTGGCGAATTCATGATCGTCCCACTGCGCGATCATCGGGAAAAGCTGATGCAGCCGCTGCAGATCGGGATCGGCGCGATACGAAGCATAGCGCAGGCGATAGTCGGCGAGCGCGACGATCTCGTTCGCGGGCTCGATGACCCGCCCCGGCAGTGCTTCCTTTACCGAGGGATAATGGCCGGCATCATATTCGTAGAGATAGTCGCCGACATGGACGCACAGGTCGATGTCACCGCGCGCGGCAGCATGGCCATAGGCGTTGAACCAGCCGAACGGCAGGTTCGAGCAGGAAAAGAGCGCGAGGTTGAACGCGCGTGTCGGCCCCTGCGGCAGCGTGCGCGTCCGCCCCGTCGGCGACATCGTTCCGTCAGGCGCGACGAAGCGATAGAAATACCAGCGGCCCGGCTGGAGCCCGTCGACATAGAACTTGGCGGTATGATCCTTCTCCCCCTCGGCGGTGACGCTACCGCCGCCGACGACGCGCGCGAAATCCGACGTTTCGGAGACTTCGACCGTCAGGCGTGTGTCCGATGGCGCGGCATAGCGCGTCCAGAGGAGGATGCTGTTCGGACCCGGCTCGCCGCTCGCGACATTGTGTGTGAAGCCCTGCGCCGCCATCGCCTGCGCAGCGCCGGGGAGGGACAGCGCGGCGAGTCCCGCGGTCCCGAGCTTGATGAGCAGGCGGCGATCGATCTCGCCCCAGAGCTGGTGCATGGCAGTCCTCCTTTTCGCCCGGTCTTTGCCCGGCTTATGTGACAGCTTGGCGCTAGCCGCTGACGCCGAGCGCGAGCAGCAGCAGCATGAACATGATCACCGAAAACAGGCTGAAGAAAAGCAGCAACGTCGCGCGGACGAGCGAACCGAAGCGCGACGAGCGATAGGCCCCGCGCAGCTGGCGATACATGTGGAACGGCACATAGAGCATCGCGAGGAAGGTCGCGGTCTGGCCGAAGACCGTCAGGTTCAGCAGCCGCACGACGACGAACAAGAGCAGCATGAAACTGATCGAATAGGTGACGAAGACGAAATGATCGTAGGTGTGGAAGCGCCGGCTGAACGGATAGAGCAGCCACATGAAGGGCAGCGACAACGGGATCAGCGCCCACGCGAATTTATAGGCGTTCGCCTGCAGCTTGTAGAGGATCAGCGCGGGGTTGGCGAACGCCTTTGCCAACCCGTGGTCGATGAAGGGAACGCCGGTGTTGTACTTGTTCTGCGAAATGAAATTCGCGCTGGTGATCACCTGGTCTTTCGGGTCGTCCAGCACCGGCGGCCCCGCCGCACGGTCGGCGGCCCGCTCGGTCTTGCTGCGGCTGCGCGAGACGCCGAGATAGTCGGCGCTCTTCTGGAGCGTGTCGCGCTCGCTCGCGAGTTCCTCGCGCTGCCCGGCGGGCAGATTCTTTTTCGCGAGCTCGGCGTCGATCCGGTCGACCTCGGCCTGCATGCTGTCCTTGATCGCCGCGGTGCGCGTCTGCTCGGCCGCCGCCTTGTTCAGCTCCTCGCCTACGCCCCCGCCGGCGCCGACCATCGCGAGCACCGCATAGGTCAGGAATACCGCAAACAGGAACAGCGCCAGCGGCGAAATGAAGCTTGCGCGCTCGCCGTGGATATAACGGCGCGTCAGGTCGCCCGGCCGCCACGCAAGCATCGGCAGCGTGTTCCAGAGCTTGCCCTCGAAATGGAAGATCGCGTGGACGAGGTCGTGCCCGATCGCGCCGAAGCTGCGATGCACGTCAACCTTCTGCCCGCAGCGGTGGCAGTGCGAACCGACAAGGCTCGTCCCGCAATTCAGGCAGCGCGTGCCGCCGTGCCCGTGCCCGCCACCATGTTTCGGCTCGACCGCCGAGCCCGCCAGCCCCGCCGTGATCGCCGCCCCGATGCTTTCGATGTCCCCGCTCATGCGCCCCTGACTAGTGGCGCGCGGCCGCCCGCGCAACGGGACTTTCATGGGCCAAGCAAAGCATGATAGGGGCGGACCGTGAACGCCGAAGCCCTCACCTCGCCGCGCCTGACCGACGCCGATGCCCTGATCGCCGACATGGGCGCCCGCGCCCGTACGGCGGCGAAGGCGCTGGCCGTTGCCAGCACCGCCGACAAGGCGGCGGCGCTCCGCGCGGCCGCCGGGCAATTGCGCGCGCAGGCGGCCACGATCCTCGAAGCGAACGCGCGCGACATGGCGTCCGGGAAAGCTTCGGGGCTGAGCGCGGCAATGCTCGATCGCCTCCGGCTCGACGAAGACCGGCTCGGCGCGATCGCCGATGCGGTCGGGGAAGTGGCAGCGCTGCCCGATCCGGTCGGCCGCGAGATCGACCGCGCCGTTCGGCCGAACGGCATGGAGCTGAGCCGCGTCCGCGTGCCCCTCGGTGTCGTCGGCATCATCTATGAAAGCCGCCCGAACGTTACCGCCGATGCCGCGGCGCTCGGGCTGATGTCGGGCAATGCGGTGATCCTGCGCGGCGGTAGCGAGGCCGTCCAGTCGAACCGCGCAATCCACGCCGCCCTCGCCGCGGGTCTCGCCGAAGCGGGCTTGCCCTCCGATGCGGTGCAGCTTGTGCCCGTGCAGGACCGCGCCGCAGTCGGCGCGCTGCTCCGCGCGCAGGGGCTGATCGACATCATCATCCCGCGCGGCGGCAAGAGCCTGGTCGCGCGCGTGCAGGACGAGGCGCGCGTACCCGTGCTCGCGCATCTCGACGGGATCAACCATCTCTATATCGACGGCGCCGCCGACCCCGCGAAGGCGGTCGACCTTGCCGTGAACGCCAAGATGCGCCGCACCGGCGTCTGCGGAGCCACCGAAACGATCCTGATTGATCGCGCTTATGCAGCGCCGCTCACCATCGTCGACGCGCTGGTCCAGGCGGGCTGCGAAGTGCGCGGCGACAAGGATATTGCCTCGCTCAGCCCGCATGTCGACGCGGCTTCGGCGGGCGACTGGGACACCGAATATCTCGACGCGATCGTCTCGATCGCGCTGGTCGACGGCCTGACCGGAGCGCTCGCGCATATCGACGCCCATTCGAGCCACCACACCGACGCGATCGTCACCGAGAATCAGGCGGCGGCCGACCGCTTCCTGTCCGAAGTCGACAGCGCGATCGTCATGCACAACGCCTCGACGCAGTTCGCTGACGGCGGCGAATTCGGCCTCGGCGCCGAAATCGGTATCGCCACCGGCCGCCTCCACGCGCGCGGGCCGGTCGCGCTCGAAGGGCTGACGACGTATAAATGGCTGGTGCGTGGGACGGGACAGGTGCGTCCTTGAGCGACAGCGTGCGTTTGTGGCGGCCGGTCGGTCCCGAAGAATTGATGCTGATCGCCGCCAGCGGGATGCGCGAGTTTCCGCCCCGCCTGCCCGAGCAGCCGATCTTTTATCCCGTGACGACCTATGACTATGCCGTGAAGATCGCGCGCGACTGGAACGTCCCCGCGTCTGGATCCGGCTTCGTGACCGAATTCGATGTCGCCGCCGACTATCTGGCGGAATACAAGGTCGAGCAGGCCGGTGGGCGCGAGCATGAGGAATATTGGATTCCGGCCGAAGACTTGCCGCGTTTCAATCAGGCCATCGTCGGCCATATCCGGGTCGTGAAATCCTTCCCCGAATGATCACCACCGGCCTCCTCGGCGGCAGCTTCAATCCTGCGCATGGCGGGCATCGCGCGATCAGCCTCGACGCGATCGAGGCACTCGGCCTCGATGAGCTGTGGTGGCTCGTCTCGCCGGGCAATCCGCTGAAGCCCGCGAAAGGCATGGCACCGCTTCGCGCGCGGCTCGGCTCGGCGCAAAAGATGGCGCGCCGCTCCCCCATCCGGGCGACCGCGATCGAGGCCGAACTCGGCACACGCTACACCGTCGACACGCTGAAAAAGCTCGTCCGCCGTTACCCGAACCGGCAGTTCATCTGGATCATGGGCGCCGACAATCTGGTCCAGTTGCCCCGCTGGCGCGACTGGCGGGGAATTGCGCGATTGATGCCGATTGCGGTTATCGCGCGTCCGGGCTATAATGGCCGCACCCATGCTGCAGAGGCGATGGGTTGGCTGCGGCGCTTTGTCCGGCCCGCGGACCAGAAACGTCTTTGGACAGACTGGAGACCGCCTGCCCTCGTGTTCCTGCGTTTTTCGCCCGATGTGCGATCCGCAACTGCAATACGGCAGGCCAACCCCCGCTGGTTCGAGAGCTATGCAGGCCGCGCGATGCGCGACCCTGTCACGCATTCGCGGCTGGCCATGGATGAAAGGAATGAAACCGCTTGATAGCCGCCAGTAAGGATGCCGCGCCCGGCGCCGCACCTGCGAATGACAGCGTGGAAGCCCTCCACGCACTGATCCTCCACCAGCTGGACGAGGACCAGGCCCAGGAAACCATCTCCATCCCGCTTGCCGGAAAGAGCAGCATCGCCGATCATATGGTGATCGCGAGCGGCCGGTCGACGCGTCACGTCTCGGCGATCGCCGACAAGCTGGCGCAGCGCATCAAGCAGGAAGCGGGCCGCAGCGTCCGCGTCGAGGGTCTGCCCAACGCCGACTGGGTGCTGCTCGATGCCGGCGACGTCATCGTCCACCTGTTCCGCCCCGAGGTTCGCAGCTTCTACAACCTCGAGCGCATGTGGTCGTTCGGCGACGCCCCGCCGGTTACCGCGGTAAATTGACGTCCTTGTTCTGTTCGGCCTAAAGCCCGAACAGAAGCGGCACCAGCCCGCTCCCCCACCCGGCCTCCCATAGGCTACTATCGTCGGGGAGGCCGGGCGGGGGAGCGGGCTGGTGCCGCTTTCACCGAAGGTGAACGAAAACGTCATGTTGCTGCACATCATCGCGCGCGGGCGCATCGGGCGCGGGCCCGAGGCCGAGCTGGTCGAGCGCTATATGAAGCGCGTGACCTGGGCGCAGAAGATTTCGGAACTTCCCGACACCGGCGGACGCACGCCCGCCGCGGCAGAGAACAGCCGCACCATCCTTCTCGATGAAGGCGGCGATCAGCTGTCCTCGCTCGAATTCGCAAAGCTCCTTGAAAAATGGCGCGACGGCGGCGTGCGCGAGGCGCGTTTCTGCCTGGGGGCAGCCGACGGCTTCACGCCCGAAGAGCGCGAGGGCGCCGACCGGGTCATCGCCTTCGGCCGCGCGACCTGGCCGCACCTGATGGCGCGCGCGATGCTCGCCGAACAATTGTGGCGCGCCACCAGCATCATCGCGAACCATCCCTATCACCGCGAGGGCCGGCAATGAGGCGCTGGACCGCCGCACTGGCGCTCGGCCTCTCGATCACGGGTGCGGCGTTCGCCGTCGCGCAGAGCGACGTCTTCGATCCCGGGGCGATCGCGACGCGCGAGCGCCAGCAATTGCTCGCCGCAAAGGAACAGTCCGCCGACGCGATGGCGCGCAGCGCCGCACTCGAGGCGCAGGCAACCGCCGCGCGCGACGAAGCCGACAGGCTCAGGAAACGCAGCGCAGCGCTCGCCGCGCGCATCCAGGCGGCCGAGGCGGACATCAACGCCGGCGAAGCACGCGTCGCGCTCGTCACGCGGCGGCTGAAAGCGCAGGAAGCGCGGCTCGCCGAGCAGGAGCAGCCCCTGCTCGAGCTGACCGCGGCACTCCAGCAGCTCAGCCGCCAGCCGCCGGTGAGCGTGCTCGCGCAGCCGGGGTCGCTGACCGACATGGTGCATGCCCGTGCGGTGATCGACGCCGCGATGCCGGTGATCCGGCGACGCACGGCGGGCGTCCGGGCCGAGCTCGTCCAGTTGCGCGCGACGCGCCAACAACAGACGGTCGCGCTACAGGCGCTCGCGGCGAGCAAGGTGCAACTCGCGCAGCGCCGCGATGCGCTGACCCGACTCGAAAACGAGGGGCGTTTGCGGTCGCGCGAACTGATGAGCAGCGCGCAGCTCGAATCGGAGCGCGCACTCGGGCTTGGCGAAAAGGCGCGCGACATCGTCGATCTGATGGACACGCTGGAGGCCGACAGCGCGACGCGCGGCGAGCTCGCGCAGCTCGCGGGGCCGGTGCAGCGCCCTCGCGATCCGACCAGCGCGGCGATGCAGGCGGCTCCGCCGGCAGCCGCCGAGGCCGAACTTGCCCGCGGCGCCTATCGCCTGCCCGTCGTCGGGCGGATCGTTGCGGGACTGGGCGAAGTCAACGACAGCGGCGTACGCTCGCGCGGCATCACCATCGCGGCGCGGCCCGGCGGCCAGGTCGTCGCCCCCGCGCCCGGCCGCGTCAGTTTCGCGGGCGACTATCGCGGTTACGGCAAGATCCTGATCATCGATCACGGCGGCGGCTGGACCTCGCTCGTCACCGGGCTGATCGGCCTGTCGGTGAATGTCGGCGACACGCTCGATGCCGGAACTCCGGTCGGCCGCGCGGGCTCGAACGACAGCCGCATAACGATCGAGTTGCGCCGCTCCGGACGTCCGGTCGATATCGCGCAGATGCTCGGCTGAGCCACCGTTAATCGCGCGTTCCGGCCTTGCCCCGTATCGGGATGTACGACTTGACGCCCCCAGAAATCCGTAGGACGATGGCGCGCCGGGGATTATAAGGCAGGTTCGTCCTGCGCGAGTGAAAGATGACCATGACCGAATCGACCCAGACCCACGCCTCCCCCACGCGCCGCTTTGCGCTGTGGCAGCGTGCCGCCGCGCTTTCGACGCTTGCGCTCGTTCCGCTCGCGACCGGCGCGATGGCGACCGTCGACGCGTCGACCGATCAGGAAATCGCGCGCTTCATGGAAGTGTTTCAGGAGGTCAAATCCAACTATGTCGAGCCCGTCAGCGACGACAAGCTGATCGAAGGCGCGATCAACGGAATGCTCGCCAGCCTCGATCCGCATTCGGGTTACCTCGACGCACGCGACTATTCGAACCTCCGCACGCAGACCGACGGCGAATATGGCGGTCTTGGCCTGTCGGTGACGATGGAGGACGGCGTCGTCAAGGTGATCACCCCGACCGCCGACACCCCTGCCGACCGCGCCGGTATCAAGGCGGGCGATTATATCACCCACATCAACAAGGAGCTGATCTTCGGCCTGTCGCTCGACGAAGCGGTCGAACAGATGCGCGGACGCCCGGGCACCAAGATCGACATCACCGTCGTGCGCGAGGGCCAGGACAAGCCGATCGAGATGACGCTGACCCGCGAGATCATCGACGTGAAGCCGGTGAAGTGGGAAGTGAAGGATGACGTCGGCGTCCTGACGATCACCAGCTTCTCCGCGGATGCCGCCCGCGACCTCAGGGCCGCGATGATAGCGGTCGAAAAATCGATGGGGCACAAACCGCGGGGCTGGGTCCTCGACTTGCGTTCGAATCCCGGCGGCCTGCTCGACGAGGCGGTCAACGTCAGCGACATCTTCCTCGACCGCGGCGAAATCGTTTCGCAGCGCGGACGCAAGAAGGGCGATATCGAGCGCTATTTCGCGGAGCCCGGCGACCTGGCAGGCGGCGCCCCGATGATCGTGCTGATCGACGCCGGTTCGGCCTCGGCTTCCGAAATCGTTGCCGGCGCGCTGCAGGACCAGCATCGCGCCGTGATCATGGGCGAGCGCAGCTTCGGCAAGGGTTCGGTGCAGACGGTGCTGCCGCTGACCGACACCACCGCGCTTCGCCTGACCACCGCACGCTATTACACGCCGTCGGGCCGCAGCGTGCAGGAAGGCGGGATCGAACCCGACATCCGCGTGCCGCAGCTGTCGGACCCCGACTACAAGGATCGTCCGCGTTTCCGGGAAAGCGACCTGCGCCGTCACCTGATCAACGAGAAGAAGGTCGACAACAGCCTGCTCGAAAAGGACGAGAAGGACGATCCGCGCTTCACCGCGAGCGCCGCCGACCTTAAGGCTAAGGGCATCGACGACTATCAGCTCTATTATGCGCTGCAGACGATCGGACGCATCAGCCCGACCACGGCGCGTATGGCGCAGGGAAGCAAGCCGGCCGCCAAGCCGACCGCGCGCAACTGACGGACGTCGAGAGGCCCAAATGCTGAAATCGCGTCTCGCCGCGCCGCTCGTCGCGCTCGCCATACCGCTGTTGCTGTACGGCGGCGCGCTCGTCTCGCAATACGGCTTTGGCCTCCATCCGTGCGAGATGTGCTATTGGCAGCGCTGGCCGCACCAGGCCGCCCTCATCTTTGCGGCGGGCGCGCTGCTGCGGCAGCGCAACGACCGGGCGATGCGCAATCTGACGTACCTCGCGGCGATCGCGATCGCGATCAGCGGCTTGATCGGTATCTTCCATGCCGGGGTCGAATATGGCTTCTGGGAAGGGCTGACGACGTGCAGCACGACGCAGACCGGACCGATCTCGCTCGACCAGATCATGGCGACGCCGATCACCCGCTGCGACGTTCCGCAGTGGGAGCTGTTCGGCATCTCGCTCGCGGGGTTCAACGCGA
The DNA here is from genome assembly GCF_022024275.1 of Sphingopyxis sp. BSN-002. Lineage (NCBI taxonomy): Bacteria > Pseudomonadati > Pseudomonadota > Alphaproteobacteria > Sphingomonadales > Sphingopyxidaceae > Sphingopyxis > Sphingopyxis sp. BSN-002. Next base: position 2,908,055 of record NZ_CP091804.1, on the reverse strand, counting down.
TCTTCTCGCTTGCAGGCGCCGCGCTCGTCTTGACCTTGCTGCGCCGTCGGCCCACATCGGCGGCATGAGCAAGCCGGACAAGAATGCCTCGATGATCCGCGTCGATCAGGCGGGCGAATATGGCGCGACGCGCATCTACGCCGGCCAGCTCGCCGTAATGGGCGATCGCCATCCGATGGCGCGCGAGATCGCGCATATGGCCGAGCAGGAAGAGCGGCATCGCAAATTCTTCGATGCGATGGTCGCGCGCCGCGGCGTGCGCCCGACGGCGCTGCAGCCGGTCTGGAACGTCGCGGGCTTCGCGCTGGGTGCGGTCACCGCCGCGATGGGGCCGCGCGCCGCGATGGCCTGCACCGCTGCGGTCGAGACCGAGATCGATCGCCATTACCGGCATCAGCTCGACGAGCTCGGCGACAGCGACCCCGAGCTCAGCGCCGCGGTCGAGGATTTCCGCGCCGAGGAACTGGAACACAAGGAAGCCGCGCTCGCCGCGGGCGCCGAAAGCGCGCCGGGCTATCCGTTGCTGAGCTTCGCGATCCGCGCCGGCTGCCGTGCAGCCATCGCACTGTCAAAGCGTATCTGATAAGCTTCGATTTCAGGCCCGCTCCGTTCAGCGCGGATGCAGGCAAGGGCTGCCAAGGCCGCCCAAACAGGATGAAGGATAAAGTGATGACCCGCCTGCCGCTTGCCGCGCTGTTTCTCGCCAGCAGCCTCGCCGCGCTTCCTGCCGCCGCGCAGGACGCCGACACCGCGAACGCCGAAAAGATCAACCAGGTCATCGTCTATGGCAACGACAAGTGCGAAGCTTCGAGCCCCGACGAAATCGTGGTGTGTAACCGCATGCCCGAACAGGATCGTTATCGCGTGCCGCAGATTTTCCGCGGCGGCGACCCGCTCGACCCGCGCAATCAGGCATGGCTCAACCGCGTGACCTCGATGGAGCGGGTCGGCCGCTTCGGTACCGACAGCTGTTCGCCGGTCGGCCTCGGCGGCTTCACCGGCTGTACGCAGCAACTGGTTTCCGGTGCGAAGGCCGAGCAGAAGGCCGCCGACAAGACCGACTGGCAGGCGATGATCGCCGACGAGCGCGCCAAGCGCATCGCGGGCATCGACGCGGCCTCCGACGAAGTCGAAGCGGCGGTGGTCGCCGAGGAAAAGGCGCTGGCCGAACGGCAGAAGGCAGCCGAGGAACTCGAACGCCAGGCGAGCGGCAATGCGCCTGCGCCCGCCACCCCTGACGTCGAGGCCGGCGAGCTGCCGGTTCCGCCGAAGAACTGAGTTTCCCCGTCACCCCGGCCCGCGCCGGGATGACGGATCGGCCGGTCAGTTCAGCAGATACTGCTTCCAGAAGAGCAGCGACGCCCAGAAATTATAGTCGGCGTTTTCCTTCTTGGCGAAGCCATGGCCCTCGTTCGTGCCGACAAGGTGCCATGCGGTCCCGCCATTCTTGCGCACCGCCGCGACGATCTGGTCGGCTTCCGACGCCGGCACGCGCGGATCGTTCGCGCCGGTGACGACGAACAGCGGCTTTTTGATGTCGGCGACGCGTGTCAGCGGCGAGATTTCGATCAGCTTCTTGCGCTGCGCCGGATCGCGCTCGTCGCCATATTCGACGCGGCGAAGATCGCGGCGATATTCCTGCGTATTCTCGAGGAAGGTGACGAAGTTCGAGATCGCGACGACGCACAGGTTTGCGCGCAGCTTGTCGGCATAGTGTGTCGCCGCCGCGTAGCACATATAGCCGCCATAGCTGCCCCCGGTCAGCCCGAAGCGCGACGCATCGAGGTTCTGGTCCTTCGCGAACAGGTCGAGGAAGGCCCCCATGTCCCGGACGCTGTCCTCGCGCTTGAACGGCCCGTTGTCGAGGCTGACGAACTTCTTGCCATAGCCGGTCGAACCGCGGACATTCGGGAAGAAGACCGCGATCCCCATTTCGTTGACCAGATAGTTGGTGCGGCCGAGGAAACCGGGGCGCGACTGGCTTTCGGGGCCGCCGTGCACGTTCATGATCAGCGGGCGCTTGCCGGGGAACTTCGCAGCGTCGGGCCGATAGAGAAAGCCCGAGACTTCGAGTCCGTCGAAGCTCTTCACCTTGACCAGCTCGGGCTCGACGTTCTTCAGCGGGTCCAGACCGCCGGTTTCGCTCTGCGTCCAGCGCGTGACCTTCATCGTCTTCGGATCGACGCTATAGGCGTCGGTCGCGCTGCGCGCCGAGGTCAGGCTGAAGCCGACGTCGCCCCACGGCGCGATGCTCACGCCGCCGATAACGCCCGCGGGCAGGTCGACCGTGCGCACCGCCCCGCTCTTGGGATCGAGCAGGCGCAGCTTCGACATGCCCGCCTCGTTCACGACATAGGCGATGAAGCTGCCGTCATCGGCGATATTGAAGCTGGTGACGTCCCATTTTTCGGCAGGCCCCTTCGCGGTGAACTTGCCGGTCGCGGGGTCGAGCGTGCCGAGCCGCTGGAAATCCGACCCGTCGTCGCTCGTCTGCCAGATCGTTCCGTCGGGCGCGAATTCGGCGCCGCTCTGCGCGATCGCCTTCTTGTGGTCGCCGATCGGCGCGAGCGCGCCGGTCGCCATGTCGAGCCGGAACAGGTCGGCCTTTTCGACCGAGACATATTGCGAAACGATCGCCCAGCTCATGTCGGGTGCGAAGTCGTTGACCGCCCAGCCGCCGCCTTCGACCTGTGCCAGCATCCTGTTCGACTTCGCATCGCGCGGATTCATCACATAGATGTCGCTGTCGCGGCCGTTGCGGCGGGTCGAGGTATAGGCAAGCGTCGTCCCGTCCCGGCTCCACGCATTGTAACCGTTGCGGCTCTTGCCGTCGGTCAGCAGGTCGAGCCGGCCGTCCTTCAGCGCATAGATCTGGAAGAACTCGTTCCCGCCGACGTCCTTCTGGACCAGCATGATGTCGGCGCTCTTCGGCGACCAGGCGCCAAGCCCCACCGGCTCCGCCTCGAACGTCAGCTGCTGGCGCGCGCCCATCGGCATCGCGACGCGGTGGATCTGGCTGGTATTGCCGAACCGCGTCGCGATCAGCATCGACCGGTCGACTTCGTTCCAGCCGACGAAGGCCGCGCTGCGGTTCTCCATATAGGGGCGCGTGGCGGCGGTGAGCTCGACCGGCACTTCGGGTACGCCGTCGGCAATGAGCGCGGCGGGCTTGGGTTCGACGGCGGGCTTGGCGGATTCTTGCGCAAGCGCGGGTGCGAGCGGCAGCGCGAGCGCGGCCAGAACGGCGATATATCGCATCGGTGATTTCCCCTGGTTACCTGAATGAGCAGATGGACAGGGGTTAGACGCTATAGGGTGCGGCTTTGGATGCAAGTCGACCAACGACAGGCGATGGTCGACCATCCGCGCGCTTCATGCCGCGAATGTCACAAATATTACCAATATTGCAGTGATTTCGGCGTTCCGGCCCGGATTCGTTTCGATTCCGGGACGAATCGAATGCAAAAATTAACGAATCGCGGGCAGAGTGTCTTGACTTGGGAATTTTTGGGGCAAAACGTGCGGTTTCTGGGAATCGCCGGCCGGGGAGGCTGAAAACATGGCATCGACGTTCGGACCGCGCCTCTGGCGCCGATCGGCTGCAAGCGTGCCTGCGGCACGCAGCCTGGGCCGCCGCATGACGTGGCACGCGGCCGCCGCTCTCCTTGCTTTTGCCGCACTCCAGATCTGGCTCGTCACCAGCGCCGTTGCCGCCGGGGCGCCCTCCGCACTGATCGTCGTCGCGCTGATCATTCTCGTCGCGCTCGCGCTTCCGATCGCGCGGATGACCGAACGCCACTGGTATCACCTCAGCCGTCAGGCCCTCGCGAGCCGCGGGCTGCATGCCCGATTCCGCCGCGACACCCGCCGCCTGTGGGCCGCGGCGCTCGCCCTGCCCTTTCTGTGGGTCAGCGGCGCGATGGCCGCCACCGACGCCATCGCGGCGATCGTCAGGTAAGATCGACTTAGATTTTGACGCTTTGCCGCGCGCCGTATAGGGCGCGCGGATGCTCACCGTTGCCCAAGCCCTCGAACGCGCGCAGATGCTGTGCGACGCCGCGACCAAAGCGGGCGCCGATGCCGCCGACGCACTTTATTACTGCAATGCCGCAACCTCGGTCTCGATGCGACTGGGCGCGCTCGAGGATGTCGAGCGATCAGAGGGGCAGGATATCTCGCTGCGCGTCTTCGTCGGGCAACGCAGCGCCAGCGTCTCGACCGCCGACATGGACGCGGGCGAACTCGCCAAGCTGGTCGAGCGCTGCGTCGCGATGGCGCGCGAGGCCCCCGAAGATCCCTATGCCGGCCTAGCCCCGGAGGATCGCCTCTTCCGTGGCACCACTCCCGACTTCGAACTCGACGACGCCAGCGAAGCCGACCCGCAGGCCCTGCGCGCCGCCGCCCTCGCGGTCGAGGAGGCTGCGCGTGCCGTCGCGGGCGTGACCAACAGCGAAGGCGGCAGCGCAAGCCACAGCCGTACCCGTTTCGCGCTCGCGACGAGCCACGGTTTTCTCGGCGGCTACGGGTCGAGCGGACACAGCCTGTCGGCAAGCGTCATCGCGGGCGAAGGCGCCAACATGCAGCGCGACTATGGCTGGCACAGCGCGCATCACCTGTCGGACCTCGAAAGCGCCGGGGAGATCGGTACGCGCGCGGGGACCCGAGCGGTCAAACGCCTCAATCCCGGCAAGGCGCCGAATGGCAAGCTGCCCGTCATCCTCGACCCGCGCATCGGCGCCAGCATCGTCGGCCACCTGCTGAGCGCGATCGCCGGCCCCGCCATCGCGCGCGGCACCAGCTTCCTGCTCGGCAAGGAAGAGCAGGCGCTCTTCGACAGCAGCATTATCGTCCGCGACGATCCGCACCGCCTGCGCGGACTACGCAGCCGGGCCTTCGATGGCGAGGGTCTGCCCACGGCCGCACGCGACATCGTGACCGGCGGCAAGATCACCGGCTGGCTGCTCGACACTGCGTCGGCGAAGCAGCTCGGTCTCGAGCCCACCGGCCATGCCAGCCGCGGCGGCGGCGCCTCGGGCGTCAGCGCGAGCAACCTTCACCTTGCCGCAGGCAGCGTCACGCCCGAAGAACTGATGGCCGACATCAGCGAAGGCATCTACGTCACCGAGCTGATCGGTCAGGGCGTCAACCCGGTCACCGGCGACTATAGCCGCGGCGCTTCGGGTTTCCTGATCCGGGACGGACAGATCGCCGGACCGATCGCCGAGTTCACCGTCGCGAGCAACCTCGTCGACATGTTCGCGGCGCTGATCCCCGCGAACGACCTAGAATTCCGTCACGGCACGAACGTGCCCACCTTGCGCATCGACGGCATGACCGTCGCCAGCGGGTAGGCACCGATGCCGGGTCGCAACCTCGAAGCCGTGATCGCCGCCACCCGCGAGGTCGGCGACATGGCGATGGCGCGCTGGCGCGGCGAAGGGCGCGCAATCGACGTCTGGAACAAGTCGCACGACAATCCGGTCAGCGACGTCGATCTGGCGGTCGATGCGCGGCTGAAAGCCGTTCTCGGCGCGATGGTGCCCGAGGCGGGCTGGCTGTCCGAAGAGACCGCAGACAATGACGATCGCCTGTCGTGCCGCGCGATGTGGTGCGTCGACCCGATCGACGGCACGCGCGATTTCATCCGCGGGCGCCCCGGCTGGTGCGTGTCGGTTGCGCTCGTCATCGACGGCCAGCCCGAGCTCGGCGTGCTCTATGCCCCCGCGCTCGACGAGCTGTGGGTCGCGCAAAAGGGCAAGGGCGCAACGCTCAACGGCGAGACGCTGCGCGCGAGCCGCCGGATGATCTTCGACGGATCGCGCGTTCCCGCCGACAGCCTGCCGAAGATCGACCGCGACCTGATCATGGTCACCAAGCCGAACAGCATCGCGCTGCGCATGGCGCTCGTCGCCGACGACCGCGCCGATCTGGTCGCGACCCTACGCTGGGGTTTCGAGTGGGACGTCGCCGCCGCCGCGCTGATCGCGACCGAGGCCGGAGCCGTGGTCACCGACGCCTTCGGCGAGCCGCTGGTCTTCAACACGCCGCGCGCGCAAGCCTTCGGTGTCATCGCCTGCGCCCCCGGAATCCACCGGGCTGTCGTCGGCCGCTTGCACGATCGTGCGGTGGCGCTTACGTCGAAGGGGTAGCGGCAACGGCCCGCGGTTTTCGCATCGCGAAAACCCCATCGGCGCGCCGCACTTCCCTTGACTTTCCACGCGACTCACCCTAACTGCGCTTCATTCCGACAGCCTGACCGGACGGCGAAACGCTCCAAGCGTATTCGTGGTCCGTTTTTTGCGTTGGAAATCAGACGCTTTGAGATAGGACCCGTATGCCAGCGAGTCCTGTGGAGCAGGAGAAAGAATAGCATGGCACGTATCGCGGGCGTCAACCTGCCCACCAACAAGCGCGTTATCATTGCGCTCACCTACATCCACGGCATCGGCCGCAAGACCGCCGTCGACATCGCCGACAAGCTGGGCATCGACCACAGCCGCCGCGTTCAGGACCTGTCGGACGCCGAAGTCCTCCAGATCCGCGAAACGCTGGACGCCGACCACACGGTCGAGGGTGATCTTCGCCGCAACACGGCGATGAACATCAAGCGCCTGATGGACCTTGCCTGCTATCGCGGCCTGCGTCATCGCAAGGGCCTTCCCGTCCGCGGCCAGCGCACGCACACCAATGCGCGCACCCGCAAGGGCAAGGCGAAGCCGATCGCCGGCAAGAAGAAGTAAGCCGGTTTTTCGCGCCGGCGGCCGCCTTCTGGCTGCGCCCCGGCCGCTTTACGGATTTAGGTAGGATACAGCACAATGGCTCGTGAACCGCAGCGCCTTCGTCGGCGCGAACGCAAGAACATCTCGTCGGGTGTGGCTCATGTCAACGCGACCTTCAACAACACCATGATCACCATCACCGACGCACAGGGCAATGCGATTGCCTGGTCGAGCGCCGGCATGATGGGCTTCAAGGGCAGCCGCAAGTCGACCCCGTACGCCGCACAGGTTTGCGCCGAAGACGCGGGCAAGAAGGCCGCCGAGCACGGCGTCCGTACGCTCGAAGTCGAGGTCAAGGGCCCCGGCGCCGGTCGTGAATCGGCCCTGCGCGCCCTGCAGGCCGTCGGGTTCCACATCACGTCGATCCGCGACGTGACGCCGATCCCGCACAATGGTGTCCGCCCGGCCAAGCGCCGCCGCGTCTGACGCCTTTCCGGGCGCGCTCCGTCGGGGCGCCGCCCGCACCAAATCTCTCGCTGGACGGGTAGTCGACCCCTGCCTGTCCCGCCACTAGCAAAGGGAAGTCCATGACTGTCAATATCCGGAACTGGCAGGAATTGAAGAAGCCCAGCAACCTGGAAATCAAGGCCGGTACCGACGGCAAGCGCAAGGCGACCTTCGTCGCAGAGCCGCTTGAGCGCGGTTTCGGCCTGACGCTCGGCAACGCGCTGCGCCGCGTCCTGCTGTCGTCGCTCCAGGGTGCGGCTATCACGTCGATCAAGATCGAGAACGTGCTGCACGAATTCTCGAGCCTTGCCGGCGTGCGTGAAGACGTGACCGACATCGTCCTCAACGTGAAGCAGATCGCGCTCAAGATGGAAGGCGAAGGCCCGAAGCGGCTCCAGCTTTCGGCGACCGGTCCCGCGACCGTCAAGGCCGGCGACATCATGGTGTCGGGCGACATCAAGGTGATGAACCCGAACCACGTCATCTGCCACCTCGACGATGGCGCGACGCTGAACATGGAACTCGTTGCCGACACCGGCAAGGGCTACGTCCCCGCGACCGCGAACCGCCCGGCCGACGCGCCGATCGGTTTGATCCCGGTCGACTCGCTCTACTCGCCCGTCCGCCAGGTCGCCTACAAGGTCGACAATGCGCGCATCGGCCAGGAGCTGGACTTCGACAAGCTGAGCCTGACCGTCGAAACCGACGGCACGGTCACCCCGGAAGACGCCGTCGCCTACGCCGCGCGCATCCTCCAGGACCAGCTGCAGGTCTTCGTCCACTTCGAGGAAGCGATGAACGACAGCGGCCTCATCGGCATGGCGGCTCCGTCGACCACCGCCGATGAATCGGACGTCAACCAGCTCAACCGCTTCCTTCTCAAGAAGGTCGACGAGCTCGAACTGTCGGTCCGTTCGGCCAACTGCCTCAAGAACGACAACATCATCTATATCGGTGATCTCGTCCAGAAGACCGAAGCCGAAATGCTCCGCACGCCGAACTTCGGCCGCAAGTCCTTGAACGAAATCAAGGAAGTGCTGTCGTCGATGGGCCTGCGCCTCGGCATGGACATCCCCGGCTGGCCGCCGGAAAACATCGAGGAAATGGCCAAGAAGCTCGAACAGGAACTTCTCGGCTGATCCAGTGCCCCGGCTCCGGCCGGGGCTCACAACGGGAATGGGTCGACCCGCCAATCGACCTGGTCTGGGCTACCTCACACGGGCCCTTAACGAACGAAGGAATGGATTATGCGTCATAAATCGGGTGGCCGGAAGCTTCAGCGCACCGGCGCGCATCGCATCGCGATGTTCCGCAACATGTCGGCCTCGCTCATCAAGCATGAGCAGATCACGACGACCGTCGCCAAGGCGAAGGAACTGCGTCCCTATGTCGAAAAGCTGGTCACGCTCGCAAAGCGTGGCGGCCTTGCCAACCGTCGCCTTGCGATGAGCCGTCTGATGGACGACGCGCAGCTGGTGAAGCTGTTCGACGTTCTCGCCGAGCGTTACAAGGACCGCAACGGCGGCTACACCCGGGTCATCAAGGCCGGCATCCGCGCGTCGGACGCCGCACCGATCGCGATCATCGAATTCGTCGACCGCGACGTTGACGCCAAGGGCCAGGATTCGGGTCCGGTGTTCACCGACGAGGAACTGGAAGCCGCATAAGCGCCTTCCGGCTTTTGCAGACACACAGAAGGGGTCGGAAGCCAGCGCTTCCGGCCCCTTTTGCTTGCGTCATTCGGCTTTCTGCTTCGCCTTGCCCGTATAATATCCGCCGCAGACGCGCGACAGGCCGAACAGGTCGCTCCCCGTGCCGAAACGTGCCGGGGTATAGGAGGCCGCGCGAAGCGGAGCCGTGGTTCCCGGCGATCTGGCGGTCAGCATCGCACGCACGGCATCGAGATCCGCTTCACCCGCAGGGGTCAGGCGGGGCGGCGTGACGTTCTCGAAGAAATGCTCGAAGCCGGTCGTCGACGTCCGTAAGGTCATGACCGCAATCCGCTGAAGTTCGATGGCGTGAGCGAGCGCATCGAATTCGCCGAGATAGACAACCTCGCCCGCCGCGACATCGAACTGCCGGCTACCGTCCTGAAAGCAGAGCGCCCAACGGTCCTGCTGCGAAAAATCCTGGAAGACCCATGTTCCCGGCTTGACGGTCAACAGCAGATAGCCGTCGACGAATTTCTTCGGCTGCGCCTCGAACACTGCCTTGCCGCCCCATGGGCCGCCCTTCATCGACTGGTTTTCGGCGTCATAGACCGACAGGCCGAGGCGATAGGCGGTCTTGAAGGTCGGCGCCGGTCGCAGCGCCGGCGCCTTGATCACCAGCAGCGCCTCCTTCGAAGCCGGCGTAACCGCAATTCGGGCCGCATCCTTGGCTGGTGCGACGACCGGCATCGCCAGCATCACCGCCGCCAGCACGGCCGATATCATCCTGATTTTGCGCATCGTTCCCGCTCCCCCCGATCAACGGTGTATCGCGCGCCGGGAGGCGCGCAAGGCCTATCGTCGCGATAACGGATATTGACTTGGCGCCGGATTTATCAGATATTTCTGTTATGACAGAAATCATGGAACATGAGTCGAAACTGCCCGTTGCAGCGACCGAGTTCATTCTGCATTGGGGCAATCTCGGCAGCCAGTGGGGGGTCAACCGTTCGGTGGCGCAGATCCACGCGCTGCTCTTCATCTCCGACCATCCGCTCCATGCCGAGGAGATCGCCGAGCTGCTGGGGCTGGCCCGGTCCAATGTCTCGAATTCGATCAAGGAGTTGCTGGGCTGGCGCCTGATCGAGCGCGTTCCCCTGCTCGGTGACCGGCGTGACCATTTCACCGCCGAGACCGATATCTGGGAAATGGTCACCCGCATCGCGGCAGGCCGCAAGGCGCGCGAAATCGATCCCGCCGAGGCGGCGCTCAAGGCATGCGTCGCGCGCGCCGCCACAGACCCCGAACTCGCCCCCGCCGCAAAGGCGCGGCTTGCCGAAATGCTCGATTTCGTCACCACGATGAGCCGCTGGCACGACGAAATGCTGAACGTACCGAAACCCGCGCTCATGCGTCTGATCAGGCTTGGCGCCGGGGTGACCAAGCTGATCAACTGGCGGCCCGGCCGGGACAAAAGCAATGGCAGCAAGGACGCCGGATAGGAGGCGATCATGCGGAGCAAGAGGCGGCAACCGATCGAAGCGCACGCACCCGCTGCGGCAGAAAGCAGCAGTGCGCCCTACGATTACCGCTTCCGCCGTCTGGTGGCCGCGCGCGACTGGGACGCGCTCCCCGACGATGTACGCCGCCGCTTCTCCAAATGCCTCTCCGCCCGGCGTGTCGCGACCTATGGCGGCGAGATCGTCTGGACGCGGCTCTCCCGCGCGGGCTGGCTGCTCGCACAGCTCTGCCGCCTGATCGGCGCGCCGCTGCCGCTCGAAAGCAGCGGCCCCGCGCCCGCCGCGGTCGCGGTGAGCGAAGACGGGGCCAGCGGTGGCCAGATATGGACGCGCGTCTATGGCCGCGCGCGCGATTATCCGCAGGTCATCCACAGCGCCAAGCGCTTTGCGGGCCGTACGGGACTGGAGGAACATATCGGCGGCGGCTTCGGCATGGCGCTGACGGTGCGCGCCGAGGCCGACGCGCTGATCTTTGCGTCCGACCATTATTTCTGGCGCGCCGCGGGCCTTCGTCTCCGTCTGCATCGCTGGCTGACGCCCGGCAAAACGGTGGTGACGCACCAGCATCTGGGAAACGGCCGCTTCGCCTTCGACCTCAAGGTCACGCACCCGCTGTTTGGCGAGCTGCTGAACCAGCACGCGTTGTTCCGCGATGGCTGACGGCCCGGTCATCCTGTTCGACGCCGAATGCGTCCTATGCTCGGCCAACGCGCGCTTCATTCTGTCGCACGACCGTGCGGAAATCTTCCGGCTCGCGTCGATCCAGGGCGAGGCGGGCGCCGGTATCGCGCGCCGCAACGGGCTCGATCCGCAGGACCCGACGACCCTGCTGGTCGTCGAAGGCGTCGCGATCCGCCGCGACAGCGATGCCGTCCTCTCCATCTATGAAAGGCTGGGCTGGCCGTGGCGGCTGGTTGCGATCGTCCGCCTCGTCCCGGCTGTCCTGCGCGATCCGGTCTACCGCTGGATCGCGCGCAACCGCTACCGCCTGTTCGGCAAGCGGACGACCTGCTGGGTCGCTCCGGCCCGATATCGCGGCCGCATTCTCGAATGAGCGACGCAATGAAAATCCTGTTCCTCGGTGGCTATGGCGTCTTCGGCGGCCGCCTCGCCGAACTTCTCGCCGACCGTCCCGATCTCGAACTGCTGATCTGCGGCCGCGACCGCCAGCGCGCCGAAGCCTTCTGCGCCGCATACAGGGGCGACGCACGCGTCGTGCCCGTCGCGCTCGACCGCCGCGACATCGCCGATGCGCTGGCCGCGCACAAACCCGCCCTCGTCGTCGACGCATCGGGCCCGTTCCAGGATTATGGCGCCGACCGCTACCGGGTGATCGAGGCCTGCATCGCGGCGCACGTCGACTATCTCGATTTCGCCGACGCCGCCGACTTCGTCTTCGGGGTCGACGGTTTCGATCCGGCCGCAAAGGCCGCAGGCATCTTCGTGATCTCGGGTGTCAGCAGCTTTCCGGCCCTGACCGCCGCGGTGCTCCGTGAAATGGCGAGGGATATGGACATCCGCTCCGTCGAGGGCGGGATCGCACCGTCGCCCTATGCCGGCATCGGCCTCAACGTCATGCGTGCCGTCGTCGGCTATGCCGGCGCACCGGTGAAGCTGCGCCGCGATGGCAAGGACGCGCATGCCACCGGACTTGCGGAAAGCCTGCGTTTCACCGTTGCGGTCCCCGGCCGGCTGCCGCTCCGCAACATTCATTTCTCGCTCGTCGACGTTCCCGACCTGCAGGTCCTGCCGCGCGAATATCCGGGGATGACCGACATCTGGATGGGCGCGGGACCGGTGCCCGAAATCCTGCACCGCATCCTCAACATCCTCGCAAAGGCGCGCGCGACTTTGCGCCTTCCCTCGCTCGAGCCCTTCTCGCGCCTCTTTTATGCTGTCCTCAACCGGATGAAGTTCGGCGAGCATCGCGGCGGGATGTTCATCCGCGCGCGCGGGCTGGCGGGTGACCGCGACGTCGAACGAAGCTGGCACCTGCTCGCCGAAGGCGACGATGGCCCGTACATCCCGTCGATGGCGGTCGAGGCGATCGTGCGCAAGCTTCTCACGGACGATCGCCCTGCCCCCGGCGCGCGGTCGGCAGTCGAGGCGCTGAGCCTTGACGATTACGATGCGCTGTTCGCCCGGCGCTCGATCCATACGGGGTTTCGCGAAACCCGGCCCGACGACCTTATCTACCGGCGAATATTGGGGAGCGCATTCGACACGCTTCCGCCGCGCATCCGCGATCTGCACGTCAGCTCGGGAAGGCGCCGGTGGGCGGGCGAAGCCAGCGTCGTGCGCGGCCGCGGGCTTGTCGCGCGCCTCGCCGCGATGATCGTCGGCTTTCCCGAGACGGCCGATGCTGTGCCGGTGACCGTTACCTTCGACCCCGAGGGGAATGGCGAGCGCTGGACGCGCGATTTCGGCGGCAGGACCTTCTCTTCGTTGCAGTCCGCCGGCACCGGGCGCAACGACTGTCTGCTTGTCGAACGCTTTGGCCCGGCGGCTTTCGCGATGGCGCTGGTCGTCGAAGCCGGCCGCCTCCACCTCGTTCCGCGCCGCTGGACCCTGTTCGGTATCCCCATGCCCCGCCGGCTGATGCCCGGCGGCCCGAGCTTCGAGGAGGAAATCGGCGGCGTATTCCGGTTTAACGTCGAAATCAGGGTCCCGGTCTTCGGGCTGCTTGTCGCCTATCGAGGCACGCTGCAGCCGGTCGAAATCTCCTGAAGCGCGCGCCAAATCCGCTTGCCCCGGTCTTTTCCATCCTTACATAAAGTCGCACGAATATTTCCCGACGATGAGGATCGCCTTGCCATGCCCCCCAGGAATTTCCGCGCGCCGCTCGCGCTGGTTGCGCTGATGATGACGCCCGCGACCGCGCACGCCGCCGATGCCGCCGCCACCCCGGCCTCCGCTCCGGCGCTGACCTATCCCGCGACCGAGCGCGGCAACACCGTCGATCCGCAATTCGGCGTCGACGTCGCCGATCCCTATCGCTGGCTGGAGGACGATGTTCGCGTCAATCCGAAGGTCGCGGCCTGGGTCGCCGACCAGAACAAGGTCACCGACGCCTATCTGACGACGCTGCCCGGCCGCGAGGCGTTCAGGAAGCGGATGACCGAGCTCTATAATTACGAGCGCTTCGGCCTGCCGACCAAGGCCGGCACCCGATATTTCTACACCCGCAACGACGGGCTGCAGCCGCAGTCGGTGCTCTATGTCCGCGAGGGGTTGAAGGGCGAGGGCCGCGTCCTGATCGATCCGAATACATGGGCCAAGGACGGCGCGACCGCGCTTGGCGAATGGAACCCGTCCGAAGACGGCAAATATCTTCTCTATTCGGTGCAGGACGGCGGCACCGACTGGCGCATCGTCCGCGTGAAGGACGTTGCGACGGGGGCCGACACCAGCGACGAGATCCGCTGGGTCAAATTCTCGTCGCTCGACTGGGCGAAGGACGGCAGCGGCTTTTACTATTCGCGCTTCCCCGAACCGAAGGAAGGTCAGGCCTTCCAGTCGCTCAACGAGAATCACGCGGTCTATTTCCACAAGCTCGGCACCGCGCAGAGCGCCGACGTGCTGATCCACGCGACCCCCGACAAGCCGAAGCTCAACCATGCGGGAGTCGTCACCGACGACGGCAAATATCTGCTCGTCGTCTCGTCCGAGGGTACCGACGAACGCTTCGGGCTGACGCTGCACCCCGTGAAGGGCGGCAAGCCGATCGTGCTGGTCGACGATTATGCGAACAACTGGGAATATGTGACCAACGAAGGCACGCGCTTTACCTTCGTCACCAACAAGGGCGCCCCGCGCCAGCGCATCGTCTCGCTCGACATCAAAAAGCCGTCGGAGCTGACCGAAGTCGTGGGCGAGAATGAGGCGACGTTGGTCGGCGCCTCGCGCGTCGGCAACCGCATCATCCTGTCCTATCTTGGCGATGCGAAGTCGGAGGCGCGCATGGTCGGCCTCGACGGCAAGCCGATCGCGAACATCAAGCTCGCCGACATCGGTTCGGCCTCGGGCTTCGGGGGCAAGTCGGCCGATCCCGAAACCTTTTACAGCTTTGCGAGCTATGCGACCCCGACGACGATCTACCGCCTCGATACCGTCACCGGAAAGAGCGAGATTTTCGCGCAGCCCAAGCTGACCTTCGATCCGAAGCAATTCTCGGTCGAACAGCGCTTCTTCAAATCGAAGGACGGCACCGAAGTGCCGATGTTCGTGGTGATGAAGAAGGGGCTCGACCGCAGCAAGGGCTCGCCGACCCTGCTCTATGGCTATGGCGGGTTCAACCTGTCGCAGGTGCCCGGCTTCTCGCCGACCAAGCTCGCGTGGGTCGACAAGGGCGGCGTCTTCGTCGTCGCGAACATCCGTGGCGGCGGCGAATATGGCAAGGCGTGGCACGATGCCGGCCGCCTCGACAAGAAGCAGAATGTCTTCGACGATTTCATCGCGGCGGGCGAATATCTGATCGCGCAAGGGATCACCGGCAAGGGCCAGCTCGCGATCGAGGGCGGCTCGAACGGCGGCCTGCTCGTCGGCGCAGTGGTCAACCAGCGCCCCGACCTGTTCGCGGCGGCACTGCCTGCCGTTGGCGTGATGGACATGCTGCGCTTCGACCGCTTCACCGCGGGCCGCTACTGGACCGACGATTACGGCTATCCGTCGAAGGAGGCCGATTTCCGGACGCTGCTCGCCTACTCGCCCTATCACAACATCCGTGATGGCAAGACCTATCCGGCGGTGCTGGTGACGACCGCCGACACCGACGATCGCGTCGTGCCGGGGCACAGCTTCAAATACACTGCCGAGCTGCAGCACGCGAAGGTCGGCGACAAGCCGCACCTGATCCGCATCGAAACGCGCGCCGGCCACGGATCGGGCAAGCCGACCGACAAGATCATCGCCGAGGCAGCCGACAAATATGCCTTTGCGGCAAAATGGACCGGCCTGACCGTCGAATAGGCCGCCGGCTCGCGATCATCGCCATCGCCCTGCTCGGGCTAGCGGTGGTCGTCTGGTCGGTGCTGCCGAACGGCAAGCTCGCGCGGATCGAACAGCGCGCCGACTGCTATGATCCCGCCGCCCTGCCGAAGGTCGAAACGCTCACCGACGGGCGTAAGACGATGCGGCTGCGCGTGCTTCTCTGGAACGTCGAGGGGCTGCCCTGGCCGATCCGCAGCGGCCGCGGGCCGAAGCTCGCGGCGATCGCCGACTGGATCGCGAAGAGGCGCAAGGCCGACCTTGGCCCCGATATATTGATCCTGCACAAGGCCTTCACCCCCGAAGCGTCGCAGATCGCAAAGAACGGTCGCTTCGCGGCGATCGTGCCCGGCCCCGCGCTCGGCCAGCATCGCGCGCCAACAACGCCGGCCGCAGGCTTTACCGGCGGCGATCGTTGGTGGCGCACCCTTCCCGCGACTCCGCCGCCCGCGGGTTTCGCCGACGGCGCGCGCTGGTGGAAAGGCGAAGGCATCGGAAAATGGCTCGACGGCGGACTGTATATCGCGACCGACTTGCCGCTGAACTATGCCGAAAGCGAGGCTTTCGGACCGGATAGCTGCGCGGGCTTCGACTGCCTGTCGAACAAGGGCGCCGCGCTGATCCGCATCAACATCCCCGGTGCGCCCGCGCCGCTGTTCGCCTTCAACACGCATCGCAATTCGCGCGAGCCATCGGGCGTCTCCATCGCGCGCGCTGAACAGGCACATGTCCTGCAAACGCGCGAGAACGATGCTTTTCTGGCGGAGGTCGGCGATCAAGCGCTGATCGCCGCGGGCGATTTCAACAATTACCGCGCCGGCGACAGGGTGGGCCGCTTCGCCACCGACCCCGCCTTTCGCCTCGCCGCCAAGGGCGTCGGCTTCGCCGCCCGCGCCGCGCCCATGGCCGACAACAGGGCCTGGACCGACGCCTATGACCTCCTCGGTTTCCGCAGCTCGAGCGCGATGCGGGTCGAGCCGCTCGCGGTCGCCACGCTGTTCGACGGCAAAAATGGCCCTGTTCTTTCGGACCATCCGGCCCAATATGTCGTCTTCCGGCTGAGCTGGCGCGCCGACGCGCCGGCCGCGCCGGTCTTCATGCCCACCTGCACGCTCTGATTTCGAAAGAAGCCCATGTCCTTCGCCTTCGCCCCAACCGCCACCACCGCCGCTGCCCTCTGGGCCGAAACCGCCGACGCTGCCGAAGCGCTCGTCGCGGGCGAGCCCGACGGCATCGCAAACATGGCGAACCTCGCCGCGCTGATCTGGCAGGCGATCCCAGACCTCAACTGGGCGGGCTTCTATCGTTTCGACGGCAGCGAACTCGTCCTCGGCCCCTTTCAGGGCAAGGCCGCGTG
This sequence comes from Sphingopyxis sp. BSN-002, assembly GCF_022024275.1. Lineage (NCBI taxonomy): Bacteria > Pseudomonadati > Pseudomonadota > Alphaproteobacteria > Sphingomonadales > Sphingopyxidaceae > Sphingopyxis > Sphingopyxis sp. BSN-002. The sequence continues at coordinate 2,891,317 of NZ_CP091804.1, read as the reverse complement.
CATCCGCATTCCGCTGGAAAAGGGCGTGTGCGGCGCCGCTGCCCGCACGCGCGAGACCCAGCGCGTCGACGACGTCCATGCCTTTCCGGGTCATATCGCGTGCGATGCCGACAGTCGCAGCGAACTGGTCGTTCCCGTCGTCGCCGGCGGACGCCTGATCGGGGTGCTCGACCTCGACAGCCCGCTGCCTTCGCGCTTCACCGCGGACGATCAGGCCGGCGCCGAGGCGCTGGTCGCGCGCGTCGCGGGCGCACTTGCCGGCTGACCCAAATTGGGACGCGAAACTCAGGGTTAACGGATTCGCGAGAATCGCTTCAGTTTGCTAACAGGCTGTTAACCAATCGCCGTTCGCCGTAACATCGGCGCAGGCTGGAATAACAGGGAGTTAGTAATGCGGACCATCCTGCTTCTGGGCGTCGCCGCCGGAACGATATTGCTGGCCGGCCGCGCATCGAGCGCCGAACCCGCGCCCGCGCCTGCGCCGAAGCTCGAATATGGCGCGCCCGCTTCGCCCGACGTCCGCGTCTATACGGGCTCGCCCGACCGCGTGCCGAGCGAGATCGACTATCGGCAGGTGAGCGGCACCTACGAGGCCGAGGGTCGCTGGACCGGCACGTGGAACGGCACCTATGAAGCGCCCGACGGACGGCGCTACGACGGCACGTATGAAGGCACCGTCGAAGGCGCCGGCGCGGGTTATCCCCCGCCGCCCGAATATGATCCGCGCTATGGATATGGCGGTCCCCCGCCGGGACCCGACCCGCGCGATGCCGACATGGCGCGCCGCTGCGGTCATGGCGGCCAGATCGGCGGCGCGGTGATCGGCGGGGTCGTCGGAGGCGTCGTCGGCAATCGCGTCGCGGGGCATGGCGACCGCACCGCGGGCACGCTGATCGGCGGCGGTGTCGGCGCGCTTGCCGGCTCGGCGATCGGCAACAGCGCCGACAAGAAAAAATGCGAGGAATGGTGGGCGAGCCGCGGCGGTTATCGCCACGGCGGCGGCTATTACGGCTACGGCTATCCCGGCACCACGGTCTATCAGCAGGGCGGCTATGCCTCTTCGGGTTATGGCTATGGCTGGTACTCGCCGGGCGTCGTCGTCGTCACGACGATCACCACCCCGGTCGTGACCGAAACGGTCGAAACGACCACAAAGACCTATTACGAGAATGCGCCGGTGCGGAAGCGCTATGTCGCGAAAAAGAAATGGAAGCCGCGGCCCAAGCCGCGCTGCGCCTGCTGATAACCCGGACAGGTCTGGTCACCGAGTCCCGAAAGAGCCCGCCATCGCGCAGATGGCGGGCTTTTCCTTTCGTCGCGCCGGAATACCGGTTCAGCGGTGCGAAAGCATGGAAGGCCTAGTGATGCGGCGTTGCGGGCGGGACCGTCCCTTGCCTGCGTCCGGGGAGCGCCCCTTCGATGCGTAAATTTACGACCCTTGCGACCGCCAGCGCGATCGTCCTGACCTCGTTCGCTGCCGTCCCCGCCGAAGCGCGCGGGCGCCACGGCGGCTGGGGCTATCGCGACCGCGACCATATCAGCACCGGCGAAGTCATCGGCGGGCTGCTGATCCTCGGCACGATCGCCGCGATCGCCAGCTCGGCGAGCAAGGACAAGGCCCAGCAGCGCAACGACCGCTACGATCCGCCTTACCGCGAGCCGCGCCAGGATACGCCGAACTATGAACCGCAGGGTGACGAGTCCGAACCCTATGGCAGCGGCACCACCGAAGTCCGCCCGTACGGCAATGGCGAGGCCGAAGCCCGCGCGTCCGACGCGTGCAGCTGGGCGGTCGAGGGCGAGATGGGCGACGATGCCCGCGTCGACAGCATCACCGGAACCGAACCGAACGACGGCGGCTGGTACGTCACCGGCACCGCCTCGCGCCTTGGCGGCGAGGTCCGCAGCTTCGGCTGCAGTTACAGGAACGGCCGCGTCGTCGACGTCCGGTTCAACTGACCGCTTCCCTGCAGGTACGGAAAAGGCCTCTCGCCCGCGGCGAGGGGCCTTTTCCTTTATGAACGCCAGCAAAACCCAGACTGAACCTCAGATAAGCGGGGGGTTCAGCACGGCGTCACGGCCGAATCGGTAAAAGGTTTCCAACAGGCCGCAACGGGTGCCGCCTGCGCATTTGGAGACCGAACCATGGCTATCAAAGCTACCTTCACCAAGGCCGCGATTGGTGCGGCCACCGCTGGCGCAATGCTGATGAGCGCCGTCCCCGCCAGCGCGCGCGACCGCGGTGACCGCGACGGCATCAGCGCGGGCGAAGTCATCGCCGGCGCCGTCGTCCTCGGCGGCCTTGCCGCGATCCTGTCGGCCGATAACGACCGCGACCGCTACGACCGGTACGACGACCGCTACGGCCGCACCGACGATCGCTACAACCGCGGCCGCTACGACAATGATCCGCGCTACGGTTATGGCTATGACTATAATCGCTACGGCAACAGCCGCAGCGCCGTCAGCCAGTGCGTCAGCGCGGTCGAGCGGGGTACGCGCCGTTACGGCCGCACCGACGTCACCCAGGTGACGAGCATCGACCGCAAGCGCGACGGCTACCGCGTCAAGGGCCGCGTCGTCGTCACCGACGGCTATGGCGGCCGCTGGGGTCGCGGCGGATCCTATGACAAGGGCAAGTTCAGCTGCGACATCCGTTATGGTCGCGTGCAGGACATCAGCTACTCGGGTCTGCGTTGAGCCCTGAACGGCTGAATTGAAACGAGAGGCCCGCCCGTGGAGACCCCACGCGGCGGGCCTCTTGCGTCGGGCTTGCACACGCCGCATGAAGCGGCATGCTTCGCCACACCCTCGCAGCCGCGCTGCTCCTCGCCACACCGACGATCGCCCTCGCGAAGGACGAAACCCCCGCCGCCGATCCCGCGCGGCTGAAGGCGCTCGTCGAAAAGCTCGTCTCGTTCGGCACGCGCCACACGCTCTCGTCGGCGACCGATCCCAAGCGCGGAATCGGCGCCGCGCGCACCTGGGGCGCCGCCGAATTCGAACGGCTGTCAAAGGCCTGCGGCGGCTGCCTGACCGTCGAGCGGATCAGCGACCGCTTCGAAGGGCCGCGCGCGCCCTCCGGCGTTATCGTGGAAAATGTCCTTGCGATCCAGAAGGGTAGCGACCCGAACCGGGTGATCATCATCGCCGGCCATATCGACAGCCGCGTCACCGATCCGATGAATTTCACCAGCGACGCGCCCGGCGCGAACGACGACGGGTCGGGCACCGCGCTGGTGCTCGAGGCCGCGCGCCTGCTGTCGAAGGACAGGCATCGTGCGACGATCGTCTATGCGCTGCTGTCGGGCGAGGAACAGGGGTTGTGGGGCGGCAAGCTGATCGCGCGCCACGCGAAGGAGAAGGGCTGGCAGGTCACTGCCATGCTCAACAACGATATCGTCGGCGGCACGCACGGCACCGATGGCACGATCGTCGACAACCGTGTCCGCGTGTTCAGCGAAGGCATCCGCTCCTCCGAAGATCTCGCGGCGCAGCTCGTACGCCGCGGCATCGGCGGCGAGGACGACGGCCCGTCGCGCGCGCTGGCCAAGGCCGCGGTTCGCGCGGGCGAAGCCAATCCCGCAATCGGACTCGAAGTGCTCGCGGTACGCCGCCCCGACCGTTTCCGCCGCGGCGGCGATCACAGCCCCTCGCTCGAACTCGGCTATCCCGCGATCCGGTTCACCGTCGGGGTCGAGGATTATGACCACCAGCATCAGGATCTGCGGACCGAGAACGGCCGCAAATATGGTGACACGGTCGACGAGATGGATTTCCCCTATCTGGCGCGGGTGACCGCGCTCAACGTCGCCCTCGTCTCCGAGCTTGCCGATGCGCCGGCGGCGCCGGCAAATGTCAGCATCGACGGTGCCCTCAGCTCGAACACCACGGTCCGCTGGACCCCGGTCGAGGGCGCGGCATCCTATCGCATTCGCTGGCGGCGCGCCGACCGAAGCGACTGGACCGACAGCAGGCTCGTTCCGTCGGGTCCGGCGAACGAGTTAATTTTGCCCGGCGTCGTGGTCGACGATAATTTCTTCGGGGTTTCAGCGGTTTCGGCAACCGGCGAGGAAAGCATCGTGACGTTCGGGGGCCTTCCGCCGGCATCTTAATTGTCGAACAAAGCAAACGAAAATTTACCTTCGCGCGTTATGGCATCGATGGGACCAAAATAACCGCCGGGCGTGGGTGGCCGGGCGGCGTAGAATGTTGGTCGCCCATGCCGAATCCCGAGGCTTCCGCCTCAACCGCACCGGATGAAAAGCGCCAGCCGCGACAGTCGCGTCTGGTCAAGGCGGCGCTCGGCTGCCAGCGACTCAGCCGTTTCGATGTCACGCTGCGGAATGTCTCCGAAACCGGCGTCGGCGGCGTAGGACCCCATGTCCTGAACATCGGCGAACGCATCACCATCTTCCTGCCCGGGCACGAGCCGATGCTGGGCACCGTGCGCTGGGTCGTCGACAAGCGCTTCGGCATCGAAACCGACAAGCCGGTCGAGACCGTCCGCCTGCGCGTCGCGCACGGCGACGAACTGCGCACCGCCGACAGCATCGCCGATTTCCAGATCGTCCCCGCGCCGAAGATCGACACCTGGCGCCCCGGCCTGACGCGCGCCACGACATTGCCGGGGCATTTCGGTCGGAAAAGGTGACCCGGCCGGCTACAGGTTATGCAGGTTACCGGAGCCGGTAATCGGGGCCCACATAGGCCCGGACGGGACTGCCGCGCTCCAGTTGCTGGTTGCGATCCCATCCATCCTTCCGCGCGCCGCGCATATTTTCCTCGCGCCGTTCGATCAGCATCATCGCGAGCTTGATACAGGCAAGCTTGCGATTGGCGTGCTGCGATCGCTGATCCTGCACCACCGTGACGAGCCCCGTGGGAATATGCGTGGCACGGACCGCGCTGTCAGTCTTGTTGACATGCTGCCCGCCCGGGCCGGACGCACGCATTGCCTGATATACGACATCCTCTTCGCGCAATTCGCCGATGGCCTCGATCGGCGGGACCCTCGTCACCCCCACGAACCAGTTTCTTCGTCGATGATGGGGCCGGAACGGGCTGGCGCCGACCCACAGGACCGTGCCCTCCCGCTCTCCGGCAAACCGGTCGGCGCCCTCGCCCGAAACCCGCAGCATCAGCGAGGCCGGATTGCCGCTCGCTGGTTCCATCGGCTCGCAGCGCACGCCGGCCTTGGCGGCTTCCTTTGCAAAGATATGCGCCAGCTGACCGACAACCCATCGGCACTCTTCGGGCCCGTGACCCGACGACAGGTGCAGGATGATCTCGCTCATGAACGCCTCGTCTTGTAGCTCAGCAGGGGTCGAAGGCTCGCGATGACACGGATCAGTCCCGCGGCCTCAAGGTCGCCGACAACACCGCCGATGTCCTTGTATGCCTGCGGGGCTTCCTCGAAAATCAGCCGACGATCCTCGCAGATCACACGCCCCCCAAGCGCCGTGCGCTCAAGGTCGGACGGCCGAAACCGCTTCGACAGCCGGCCATGCGCGTCGTTGCGACCCCATTTCCGGCCGGCGCCATGAGCCAGCGAACAGAGGGCCCCGGCCGCTTGCCCGACGACGGGTTCGACCAGATAGCTGAAATCGCCGCGCGACCCCGGAATCACGACCAGCCCCCGGTCTGCCGGCGCCGCTCCCTTCCGATGCAGCCATCCGCCTTCGTACGGCGTGACGCTGTTGTGGCAGATGTCGAGCCTTCGCACGGCCGCCAGACCCAGCTTTTCGCAGAATCGGCGTGCTATGATCTCGCGATTGAGAACCGCCCAGCCGACCGCCCGGTCATGCGCGGCGAGATACGCCGCCCCCGCCTCGCCCGATGCCTCGGCCGGCGCGGTGCCGCGGGATCGCGTCCAGTCGTCGAGGATCGCCTGTCCCAACCCGCGCGAACCGCTGTGGACCATGAGCCAGACGGCATCGGGACGAAAGCCGAATGCCTCGAACCGGTCGATGTCGACAATCCGTTCGACGCGCTGGAACTCGGCAAAATGATTGCCGCCGCCTATGGTCCCCAGCGCCGCTCCGCCGAGCGCCGGATCGATCTTCGCCTTCGAGAGCGCCGCGCCTGCGTCGCCGTCCCAAGGCTCATCCAGACCGCGAAGCTTGCGCGCGGCTGCATCGAGCCGGAACCTGCGCACGGGCTGGTCGGTTTCCCAAAGCGCCATTCCGCAACCGATATCACTACCGACGAGATGCGGGAACAGCATGTCGGGTGACCAGTATGCGGCCCCCACCGCAATCCCGCGGCCGGCGTGAAGGTCCGGCAAACCGACGATCCGGGCAAGGCCCTCGAACTCGGCGGCTCGCGCAAGCTGGTCCAAGGCGAGCGGATCCACCCGCGAAAGGTCGGATGCGATGATCCTGATACTTGCCTTCGTCATGCGCCTTCTCCCTGCCCGCCGCGCGCGGGCATGAGGTGCCATGGAAACTCGGCACTATCCTTGAGAATCCCGTCCCGCGGATCGACGAAGAACTGGCGAAGTCGCGACCAGCGGCGAGGGCTGTCGAGTACCTCGCCCTCGATCATCCATTCACCCCGCCGCCCGATCGAGATCCGGGTAGCCACGATGTCGTCCAGGTGCAGCCGGACGTGCATCTTCACCGTGCTGCCGGTATCCAGCCGCGCGCAGATTTCACTGAACACATCGTCCCAGCGACGCCCGCGCCGGCTTCTCAAGAAGCGGACCAGCGGCGCCAGATTTTCGTTCAGCGATTTGGTGTAGGGCGCCTCGCGGTTGGCGTGCCGCTTCAGACCGAGAAATTTACAATCGGGATCACTCCTTTTCAGTTTGGCAGATGCCGCATGGCTCGCGCCCCAGCGCGGCCGCTCGACGATGATCTTGAACATGTCATGCCGCATGCCGCGCCTCCCCCCGATCCGGGAGCTGCGAACGGACAGCGATTGAAAGTGACGAAAGATAGCCGGCGGCATCCGCGCCGCGCAACGGGGTCAGGCGAACGCAGTCGCCCGGAAGGAAATTGCCCATGCAATTTGTTCCTGAATAGTCTGGAAATCGGAAAATGTTGCGTTGCGGATCGACGCTGCTCGCATGACTTTCTCCTTTCCAGTTCAGAAACAATGCCGGTATCGGCGGCCGGCCCGATAGCTTGTACGGACCGCAAACTCAACATTTAAAGTGGTGCGCGCCCTACCCGGCACCCCCAAACAGAAAACCGGCGCGGATCGCTCCGCGCCGGTGTCCCCCGTTAAAACTCTTGTGTCGAAGCGGCTCAGGCGACCCGGCGCACTTCATTCCCTTCTTCGTCGATGTCGCGAAGGACATAACCGCGGCCCCAGACCGTCTCGATATAATTCTCGCCGCCGCAGGCGAGCGCGAGTTTCTTGCGCAGCTTGCAGATGAAGACGTCGATGATCTTCAGTTCGGGCTCGTCCATGCCGCCATAGAGGTGGTTCAGGAACATTTCCTTGGTCAGCGTCGTGCCCTTGCGGAGCGAGAGCAGCTCGAGCATCTGATATTCCTTGCCGGTCAGATGCACGCGGACGCTGTCGACTTCGACCGTCTTGGTGTCGAGGTTGACCGCCAGCTTGCCGGTCTTGATGACGCTCTGGCTATGGCCCTTCGAACGGCGCACGACCGCATGGATGCGGGCGACCAGCTCGTCGCGATGGAACGGCTTGGTGACATAGTCGTCGGCGCCGAAGCCGAACGAGCGCACCTTCGAATCCATTTCGGAAACGCCCGACAGGATCAGCACCGGCGTCTGCACCTTTGCGGTGCGGAGCTTTTTCAGCACGTCATAGCCGTGCATGTCGGGCAGGTTCAGGTCGAGCAGGATGATGTCGTAATCATACAGCTTGCCGAGGTCCAAGCCTTCCTCACCGAGATCGGTGGTGTAGACGTTGAAGCCTTCGGTCGTGAGCATCGTGTCGATCGCTTTCGCGGTCGTCGGCTCGTCCTCGATCAGCAGTACGCGCATTAGGCACCCCTTGATTGTTCCCACGATGGACCCGCAACCCGTCTGCGGCCCCCTCGCAGTGCCCCCGACGACCCCTGTTGCAGGGCTGCCGGAACATTAACCATGAAAGCAATGAAGGGAAAAGGTTAATTTTGATTTAACCCGCAGGAATCCGCGATTCGCGGCCTATATGCAACAGTCGGGGATGCGCATTTACCGGTTACCGAGCGCCGTCAGCTGCTCGTGCGCGCCGGTGCACGACAGCTTCAGATTGTCGACCAGATAGTCCGAAAGCGCTCGCACGCGCGCGGGCCGCAGCCGCGACGGCGGCGACAGCAGGTGCAGATACGCCTGCGGTAACGACCAGTCGGTGAGGATGCGGACGAGCGCTCCCGAAGCGAGTTCGGTCGCCGCGATGAAGTCGGGCAGGACCGCGATCCCGCCCCCCGCCGCAAGCAGGGGGACTACGATATCGCCATTGTTGGTGAACAGCGGCCCCGACGGGAGCACCGTCGCTTCCTCGCCCTTGCGCTGGAAATGGAGCGGCATCGCACGCTGGCGGTGGCCGTAACCGACGAGGCGATGCCCGCCGAGGTCGAGCGGATGCCTCGGCGTGCCATGCTTCTCCAGATAGGCGGGACTTGCCAGCACCGACGCCGCGACCGGCGCAATCGTCCGCGCGAGCAGGCTGGAATCGGCGAGCGGCGAGATGCGCAGGGTCAGATCGATCCCCTCGGCAACGGGGTCATGGCGCGCATCGCTCAGCAGCACCTCGATCTCGACTGCAGGATGCTGGTCGAGAAACGCCGCGAGCGGCGGGCCGAGCACCTTGATGCCGAAGCTCATCGGCGCCGCGAGACGGATCGGCCCCGCCAGGTCGACGCGGTCGCCGCGCGCCGCTTCGGTCGCCGCAGTCGCCGCCGCGACCATCGCGCGCGCCTCGTCGAGCAGCCCCGCCCCCGCGGTCGAGACCGCGACGACGCGCGAGCTGCGGTGGAGCAGGGTGATGCCCAGCGATGCCTCGAGCCGCGTCACCGCCTTCGACACGCTCGCCTTCGACAGCCCCAGCGCGGCGGCGGCGGCGGTGAAGCTGCCACCATCGGCGACGGCGACGAAACAGGCCCAGCCTTCATAGTCGGGAAGCGCCACGAATACCTCCTGAATCGAAACAATGGTTTTCCATCTACGCTATTTTCGAAACGATCCCAATGCCTATTTTGTCCTCAACAGATGAGCCGCCCGGCACCGATGCCGGAGGGCGGCACCAAGATAAAGGACAAGCCCGATGATCGACATCCGCAAATTCGACACGCTGGGCCACGCCAACCACGGCTGGCTCGACGCCCGTCACCACTTCTCGTTCGCCAATTATTACGAGCCCGATCGTATGGGCTGGGGCGCGCTGCGCGTCTGGAACGACGATGCGATCGCATCGCAGTCGGGCTTCCCGCCGCATCCGCACCGCGACATGGAAATCATCACCTATGTCCGTACCGGCGCGATCACGCACCGCGACAGCATGGGCAACACCGGCCGCACCGCGGCGGGCGACGTCCAGGTGATGAGCGCCGGCACCGGCGTGACGCACAGCGAGTTCAACCTCGAGGACGAGGAAACGACGCTGTTCCAGATCTGGATCATGCCCGACCGTGACGGCGGCAATCCCGGCTGGGGCGCCCGCCAGTTCCCGAAAGCCGACCGTTCGGGTCAGTTCGTGACCTTGGCGAGCGGCATCGAGGGCGACGAAGCGCTGCCGATCCGCGCCAATGCCCGTGTGGCTGCGGCAACGGTGAATGCAGGAGAGACCGTGTCCTACGACCTCGAAGGCGGGCGCCACGCCTACCTCGTCGCCGCCAAGGGCCGCATCCGCGTCAACGGACAGGATGCCGATCCCCGCGACGGCATCGCGCTCCGCGATGTCGGGACGATCAAGGTCGAGGCGCTCGACGACGCCGAACTGGTCCTCGTCGACAGCCTGTAACCGCAACCCCCTCGGGCCGCCGCTTGTCCCCCTCCCTGTTGGCGGCGGCCCACCCCTTTCCCTCATCCAAGTCCCAAGGAGTTTAGTGCCATGACCAATATTCTTCGCGTCGATGCCAGCGCCCGTCACACGGGCTCGACCACCCGCAGCCTGACCGACCGCCTCGTCGAGCGCCTGCTCGGCCAGAGCTATGGCGCCAGGGTCGTCCACCGCGACCTCGCCACCACCCCGCCCGCGCTGCTCGACGAAAGCTGGGTGTTCGCCAATTTCACCGACGACGCCGAACGCAGCGCCGAACAGAAGGCCGCGCTCGAAGCCTCGGACGAACTGATCGCCGAACTCGAAGCCGCCGACGCGGTCGTCATCGGCGTCCCCGTCTACAATTTCGGCATTCCCGCATCGCTGAAGGCATGGATCGACCTGATCGCCCGCGCCCGCCGCACCTTTCGCTACACCGAAGCCGGCCCCGAAGGCCTGCTCAAGGGCAAGAAGGCCTATCTGGTCGTCGCGTCGGGCGGCGTGCCGGTCGGCAGCGACTATGATTTCGCGACCGGCTATCTGCGCCACGTCCTCGGCTTCGTCGGCATCACCGACGTCACCGTGATCGACGCCGGCGCCCAGATGATGGACGGTGAAGCTGTGAACCGCGCGACCGCGGCCATCGAAGACCTGCAGCAGGCCGCTTGAAGATGTCGATGCGCCGTCTCCCGAGCTGGTTCCTTTCGCATGGCTCGCCGATGATGGCGCTCGAGCCCAGCCCGGCGCGGGATTTCCTCGCCGGGCTGGGCAGCTCGCTGCCGCGTCCGCGCGCGATCCTCGTCGTGTCGGCGCATCATGACGCGGCATATCAGGGCGGCCGCGCGACCGTGACCGCCTCGGCCGCGCCGCCGACGATCCACGACTTCGGCGGCTTTCCCGACGAACTGTTCGCGATGCGCTACCCCGCCCCCGGCGATCCGGCGCTTGCGGCGCGCATCGTCGATCTGCTCGCAGGTCACGGTCTCACCGTCACCGCCGATCCCGAGCGCGGGCTCGACCATGGCGCATGGGTGCCGCTGTCCGTCATCTACCCCGACGCCGACATCCCGGTGATCCAGCTCTCGATCGCCTCGAACGCGCCGCCCGAATGGCATTATGCGCTGGGGCAGGCGCTCGCGCCGCTCCGCGACGAGGGCGTGCTGATCATCGGATCGGGCAGCATCACGCACAATCTCCGCGCCTTCTTCACCACGCGCCCCGCGATCGGCGCGCCGGCGCCCGCATGGGTCGGCGACTTCACCGCCTGGGTCGCCGGCCGCATGGAAGCCAATGCGATCGACGATGTCCTCCACGCCGTCGATCGCGCGCCGCACGGCAAGGACAATCATCCGACGCCGGACCATATATTGCCGCTATTCGTTGCGATGGGCGCCGGCGCCGACGGCGACCGGCTGCATGCGAAGCGTCTTCACGCCAGCACGACCTATGCGTTTCTGGCGATGGACGTTTACGCTTTCGGCGAAGAGAGCGTCGCCGTATAGCGCGGCGATGCTTCTTTCAGACCATATTCTCTTCCTCGATGGCGAGGCGCTCGTCATCGACAAGCCGGCGGGCCTGCCCGTCGACGCCCCGCGCGACGGCAGCCTCAGCCTCGAAAATCATCTCGACAGCCTGCGCTTCGGTTTCAAGCGCTGGCCGCTGCCCGTCCACCGGCTCGACCGCGACACCTCTGGCTGCCTGCTGCTCGCACGCAATCCCAAGGCGCACGGCCGCTTCACCCGGGCGTTCGAGGGGCGAGAGGTCGAAAAGCAATATCTCGCGATCCTCGACGGTGTCCCGGCCGACAATGGCGGCACGATCGACCTGCCGCTCGGCAAGACCTCGACCGCCGAAACCGGCTGGCGGATGGTTGTCGATCCGAAAGGCAAACCCTCGGTCTCGCATTGGGAAAAGCTCGCCGAAGTCGACGGCCGCGCGCTGCTGCGCTTCCGCCCCGAAACCGGCCGCACGCATCAATTGCGTGTCCACGCGCTCGAAGGGCTGGGTTTTCCGATTGTCGGCGACCCCGTTTACGGCAAGGGCGGCCCCAGGGACCGCACGATGCTGCACGCCGAACGGCTCGTCGTAAAACGTGACGTCAAGCCGTCAATAATCGCCGAAGCGCCCTTTCCCGATCGCTTCGCCGCACTCGGCTTCGCGGCCCCCGAAGGCGCCGCGCCGACCCGTGGCTGACATCCCCGAAAGCGCGATCAGCGAGAAGTTTCTCGCCGGCTCGGGTCCCGGCGGCCAGAATGTCAACAAGGTCGCGACGGCGTGCCAGCTGCGCGTCGATGTCTTCGCGCTCGGCCTTGCGCCGGACGCCTATCGCCGGCTCAAGACGCTGGCGGGCAGCAAGATGACGGCGGCCGGCGAACTCGTCATTCTCGCGCGCAGCTTTCGCACGCAGGAGGCCAATCGCGCCGACGCACGGGCACGGCTGAACGAACTGGTCGACGCCGCGCTCGTCCGGCCCGAGAAGCGGATCAAAACCAAGCCAAGCAAGGCCGCAAAAGCGAAGCGCGTCGACAGCAAGAAGGCGCGCAGCAACGTGAAAGCCGGACGCGGCCGCGTGCAGTTCGACTAGGCCGGACCCGCGATGCAGCTTTACCGGCTCGACGCCACCGCAGCGCAGATTTCCGTTACTTTCGGGGTCGACGCCGGCGACGATCCGTGGACCGGCGACTATGTGACGCCCGGCCGACCGGCACCCGTCATCACCCCCGACAGCCGCGGCGGCCCGCGCCGCTATCTGCGTCCGAAGCTGTGGGGCGTCCCGCCGCCGCCGCAGGGAACGCAACCGGTCGCGACGGTGCGCAATCTCGCAAGTCCGTTCTGGATCGGGACACTTCGCCACCCCGAGCTTCGCTGCCTGATCCCCGCGACGAGCTTTGCCTTATGGTCGGGCGCCGCCGGTGCGAAGCGCCAACACTGGGCCTCGGTCGACGGCCGTCCGATCTTCGCCTTCGCCGGAATCCAGCGCCAGAACGAGGATTGGCCGGGCTTCGCGATCCTGACCACCGACCCCAACAGGCTGGTCGAGCGTCATAGCCCTGCCGCAATGCCGCTGATCCTCCATCCCGAGGATCATGAGCGCTGGCTCACCGCCGACTGGCGCGACGCAGCGGCGCTCGTCACACCCTATCCCGGCCATCTGATGGCGGTTGGCGAAACGCCACCCGTCACCTGAAATTTCACCATATTCCTTCACCTTGCGATAACCAGCTGCGGAGTAAATCCGGCGAATCAAACAGACCGGGTGGGATTCGCAAGCAGTGCTGACAACGACAAAAGCCGCCAAGCAGGGACGCGGGGCCGAGCGCGCAACCGTGCAGGCCCGCGCACGTTTCCGCGAGCCGGGGCTCAATCCCTTCGGCGCCGACCTGTTCGACCTGTCGTCGACCGGCTTTCGCATGGTGACCGCGTTCCGGCCGCAGATCGGCAAGCATATCTGGGTCAACCTGCCCGGCCTTCAGCCGCTCGAGGCGGTCGTGCGACGCGCCGAGGGCAACAGCTACGGCTGCGAGTTCGTCCATCCGCTCCACCCCTCGGTGGCGCAGCATCTGCAGACCAAGCTCGGCAGCTGACCGGTCGCGCCGATCAGCCCTCGGGCGTTTCGGACTTCTTCAGGATATGCTTCCACTCATCGGGCGTCACGCGCCCGACCGAGAGGCGCGACTGGCGGATCAGGTCCATGTCGGCGAGCTTCGGATCGGCCTTGATCGCCGCGAGCGTCACCGGATGCTTGAGCGCACGAACCGGCGCGACGCGAACGATGACCCAGGGCGAGCCCTTTTCCGCCGTCGGATCGGGCGATGCGGTCTCGGTGATCTTCATGATCCCCACGCATTCCTTGCCGATATTGCTGTGATAGAAGAGCGCCTCGTCGCCGACCTTCATTGCCATCAGGTTCAGCTTCGCGGTGTGGTTGCGCACCCCGTCCCACATCCCCGTGCCATCCTTGACGAGCTGCTCCCACGCATAGGCGTCGGGTTCGGATTTCATCAGCCAATATTGCTTTGCCATGATCGCGGGCTTAGCCGAGCCCCGCGCGGGGTGGAACCGCCTTTTTCCCTTTAACCCGCGCGCGCCAGCGCCTAAATCGCGACTCATCCGGCGTCCCTGCAGGCGCTGCCCCTATCGAATGGACATAATATACATGACCGCTGCCGTTCCCGTCATTTCCATGTCGCTCCCCGCCGACCAGTTCGCGCATGATTTCGGCGCCTCTTTCGAACGCTTCGGCTTTGCGATGATTACCGATCATGGCATCGACCCCGCGCTGATCGACGACGCCTGGACGAAGGCGAAGGATTTCTTCGCGCTGCCCGAGGATCAAAAGCGCGCCTATCATATTCCCGGCGGCGGCGGCGCGCGCGGCTATACGCCGTTCGGCACCGAGATCGCGAAGGGCGCGAAGGAAGTCGACCTCAAGGAATTCTGGCACGTCGGCCGCGACCTGCCCGCGGGCCACCGTCTCGCCGCGCAGCAGCCGAACAACGTCTGGCCGGCCGAGGTCGACGGCTTCCGCGCGGTCTATGACAAGCTGTTCGCCGAGTTCGACCGCGTCGGCGGCCGGCTCCTCTCGGGAATCGCGCGCTACCTTGGCCTCGCGCCCGATTTCTTTGACGACACGGTGAAGGACGGCAACAGCGTGATGCGCCTCCTCCACTATCCGCCGGTCGCGGCTCCCGCGAAGGGCATCCGCGCCGAGGCGCACGAGGACATCAACACGATCACGCTGTTGCTCGGCGCCGAGGAAGCCGGCCTCGAAATCCTCGACAAGGATGGCAGCTGGCTTCCCGTCTCGCCCCCGCCGGGCGCGATGGCGGTCAATGTCGGCGACATGTTGCAGCGGCTGACCAACAACCGCCTGCCCTCGACCACGCACCGTGTCCGCAACCCCGACGCCGGCCGCGCCAGCGTTGCGCGCTACTCGATGCCCTTCTTCCTGCACTTCCGCTCGGACTATCCGATCGAGACGCTGGAAAGCTGCGTCAGCGCATCGCACCCCAACCTCTATCCCACGCCGATCACCGCCGACGACTATCTGCAGGAACGACTGCGCGAGATCGGGTTGAAGAAATAGACCTCAGCGATCGGGGAGCGCGTAGATGTCGCGCTCCAGCCCGTCGGGAAAGCGCTCGCGCATGAGCACGGTGCCCCCGAGCTTTTCGGCAAGCTGGC
Organism: Sphingopyxis sp. BSN-002; assembly: GCF_022024275.1. Classification (NCBI taxonomy): domain Bacteria; kingdom Pseudomonadati; phylum Pseudomonadota; class Alphaproteobacteria; order Sphingomonadales; family Sphingopyxidaceae; genus Sphingopyxis; species Sphingopyxis sp. BSN-002. The sequence goes on along the minus strand of NZ_CP091804.1, from coordinate 2,876,197 downwards.
GCGCCGCGACATTCGCGTCGTTCATATGCGTCTCGACGAGGTCCCAGCCGAGCGTGCGATAGCCGAAGGCGATCGCCGCGCGTGATGCTTCGGCGGCATAACCCATGCGCCGCGCCTCCGGCACGATCCACCAGGTAAGTTCGGAGCGCGGCCAGCCCTCGGCCCACCAGAGGCCGCAGCCGCCGATCATCCGCCCGCTCGCGCGCTCGACGACAGCCCAACGGCCATAGCCGCGCAGTGCCCAGTGGCCGAGGTCGGCGGCGAGCACGCGCCACGCCGCGCTGGCATCCATCGGCCCGCCGTAGAAGCGTGACGCCGCGGCATCGGCGAAGAAGTCGCGATAGACGGGGAAGTCGCCGGCCTCGGGCGCGCGCAGGATCAGGCGCTCGGTGTCCAGTGTCGGGATCATCGGCCAGCCTTCTTCGATCGGGTGAAGCGGTTGCGCCCACGCCACAAGGCAAGCAATCCGGCGCCGTCGCTGCCGCGATAGGGCAGCAAGTTCCCGAGCGAGGAAATGAAGGCAACCACCATCAGCATCGACGCGACCGGTGCCAGATCGATGGTCCGGTCGTCGACACGGATCTGTTCGAACGCCTCGGCCGTCGGCAGCCCGCTCGCCCGCGTTGCCGGAATGTCGTGCAGATCATAGCCCACGACCGTCGCTGCGTTTCGCGGTGGAGAGGCGGCCGGCACCGACAGCACCACCGATGCCGCGAGCGCCAGCAGGGCAATCGCGGCGTCGGCAAGCGGCCCGGCGGCGAGCACAATCGCATGTTGCCGCCGCGTCCAGCCGCCCTCCGGCGCGCGCAAGCGGACGAAACCGCCAAGGTCGCCACCCCGGGGCAGCGGTTCGAAGGTCAGCCGACGCTTGAGCGGAGCATAGGTCACACCGAACACCGAAATCGCCAGCACCGTGCCCCGCTGCCGCCAGACCGCGAGGGCATGGCCGAGTTCGTGGAAGAGAGTAACGAGGAAGCTCATCGCCACGAGCGCGATCAGCACCGCAAGCCCGCCCCACGACCGCGGCGCATATTCGTACAGCCCCGCGAACAGCATCAGACTCAGCAGGATGCGGACAAGCCCGGCGACCCATTCGCCCATGCCTATCGCTCCGCCCAATAGTCGAACACCGCCTGCTGCTGTTCGCGGATGAAGCGCGCGGCGGCGGCGCCCTCCCACGGGCCGTCGTAGCCGAGGAGCAGCGCTGTCCCGCCGACCCACCAGCCCTGTCCGGGCAGCCGATCGCTCTCGCGTACCAGCAGCACCGCAAGATCGGGCTCACCATCGAGCGCGGTGAGCCGGTCGACCTCGGCGAGCGTCTTGCACACCGCGCGCATCTTGGGGCGCGTGAAACGGAAGCCGAGGTCGCCGAGCAGTTCGGAATAGCTGACGCTGCGCCCCTCGCGCGCCGCCGCGGTCAGGATAGCGCGGATGCGCGGCGCATCGCCGAGCGCCGACACGTCGGCGGCGCTTTCCTCGCTGCCTAGCCCCTGGTCTTTGGCGGCCATGGAATGAAGCCCGAAGTGCGCTGGACATAGGCGGCATAGTCGGGCCGGGTCTTGTGCAGTCCCTTTTCGAGCAGCGCCTTGCCCGACCATTTCGTCAGCGTGAAGGTCAGGAAAAGTGGCCCGATCACGCTCGCCAAGGCAATCCACGGGCCGAGGTCGGCGGCGATCAGCCACAGCCCCCACCAGGTCAGCGCGTCGCCGAAATAATTGGGATGCCGCGTATAGCGCCACAATCCCGTGTCGAGCACCTTGCCCTTGTTCGCCGGATCCTTGCGGAAACGATCGAGCTGGGCATCACCGATGGTTTCAAACGCAATGCCGATCAGCGCCGCAACGACCCCGATCCAGCCGACAAGGCCCACGGCCGGCGGCGGAAATGCACCCGCCATGCGGATCAGCGAGGTCGCGCCCGCCCAATCGGCCGCGCTTGCCCAAATGCCGATCTGCGCCGGCAGACTTGTGATGAATAGCAAAGGCGCCTGCGTCAGGAAGACCGTGAGCAGCGCCACCTTTGCCCAGCTCCATTTCCTGGTCTCCATCTGCCGCGCGATGATCTTTGCATAGCGCGGATCCTCGCCATGCGATCGCCAGCGGACGAAAAGATGGATCGCAAGACGCAATCCCCACAGGGATGTCAGTCCGAGCAACAGCCGCCCGTGCAGCCCCTCGATTCCCGCCTGCCACGCGCTGCCCCATGCCAGCAACACCATGCCGAAGGCCCAGAAGGCGTCGATGAACGATACGTCGCGGATCGCGACGGCGATCCACCACAGGATCAGGATCACCGCGATCAATCCGGCGAAATTGATGCCCAGCAGCGTCAGCGCTTCGCTCATCCGCGCGCTCCTTCATCCTCCGTGCCGACGATATCGTCGATCGAGCTTACCGCACGCTCGGGGAATTTGGGAATGCAGCTTTTATAGGTCTCCAGCACCTTCATCATATCGGCGCGAAAATCGCCGGTGGGCCAGATCAGCGGACCAAGCCCGCCCGTTTTGCGGCCATAGTCCATGAAACCGACGACCAGCGGCACCTTTGCCGCAAGCGCGATCTGGTAGAAGCCGGTGCGCCACTTCTTTGCCTTGCCGCGCGTCCCCTCGGGCGCGACGGTCAGCATGAATTCCGCACGGCGCGCGAATTCGTCGACCATCTGCTGCACCACATTGCTGGCGTTGCGGCGATCAACGGGGATGCCGCCCATCTGTTTCATGAAGCCGCCGATCGGCCATTTGAACAGCGACAGCTTGCCCATGAAATGCGCGCGCACCTTCAGATCGGCGGTAAGGCCGAGGAAGTTTACAAAGTCCCAGTTGCTCGTGTGCGGTGCGGCAATGATGATGAAGCGCCTCGGCTCGGGCACTTCGCCGACAGCTTTCCAGCCGCGCGCGCGGTACATCAGCAGCAGCAGCCATTTCACCGCGCGCGCAACCGGTCCCGGCGGGTGATCCTCGATAGATGTCATTCGCTCTCCCCTGCTCCAGCACTTGCGCGAAAGCGTCGTGGCAGGCAAGCCGCTTGCGGCCGGACACGCTTTCTGCTCCCTTTGCCCGATCGACAGGGGAGGCTTGAATGAAGAACTGGACCGCGCTGCTGACTTCGGCGCTGCTCGTGGCGACACCCGCGGTGGCACAGGATGCCCCGCGTGCAGACCAGCTCGCCTTCCGCGATCTCTACAAGGAACTCGTCGAAACCAACACGACGCTCTCGTCGGGCAGTTGCACCCTCGCCGCCGAGCGCATGGCCGCCCGCATGAAGGCGGCGGGCTTTGCCGACAGCCAGCTCACGCTTTTCGCAACCCCCGAGCATCCGAAGGAGGGAGGCCTCGTCGCGATCTATCCGGGCACATCGAAGACCGCGAAGCCGATCCTGCTGATCGCGCACATCGACGTCGTCGAGGCGAAGCGCGAGGATTGGGAACGCGACCCGTTCATAATGATCGAGGAAAACGGTTATTTCTACGGCCGCGGCACGCTCGACGACAAGGCACAGGCGGCGGTGTGGGTCGACACGCTGATCCGCTTCAGGAAGGAAGGCTACAAGCCGAAACGCACGGTGAAACTTGCCCTTACCTGCGGCGAGGAAACCAATGGCGCGTTCAACGGTGCCGAATGGCTCGCCACGAACAAGCGCGACCTGATCGACGCCGAATTCGCGCTCAACGAGGGCGGAGGCGGCGACAGCGACGGCAAGGGCAAGGTCGTCGGCCAATCGGTGCAGGTCGGCGAAAAGACCTTCGCCAATTTCCGCCTCGAAACCCGCAATCCCGGCGGCCACAGCTCGGTCCCGGTCCGCGACAATGCTATCTATCAGTTGTCGCGCGCGCTGACGAAGATCGACGAATATGAATTTCCGGTCGAGATGACCGACACGACGCGGCGCTTTTTCGCCGAAGCAGGGGCCGCGCGCGCCGACGCGCTGGGCAATGCCATGGTCGCGCTCGCCAAGGACAATGGCGACAAGGCGGCCGGGGCGATCGTCAACGCCGACCGCTTTCTGCACGGCAATATCCGTACCACTTGCGTCGCGACCCTGCTCGATGGCGGGCATGCCCCCAATGCGCTCCCGCAACGCGCCGGCGCGAACATCAACTGCCGCATCTTCCCCGGACACAGCATCGAGAGCATCCGCGAGGAACTGATCAAGGTGATCGGCGACCCCGGTGTTACCGTCACGCAGCTGCCCCCCAAGCGCCCTGCCCCGCCGTCGCCTTCGCTCGACCCGAAGATCATCGGGCCGATGCAGAAACTCGTCGACAAATATTGGCCGGGGCTGAAGGTCATCCCGTCGATGGCGAACGGCTATACCGACGCGACCTTCCTCGGCGCCGCGGGGATTCCGACCTATGGCATTCCCGGCATCTGGGGCGACCCTGACGGCAATGGCGTCCACGGCCTCAACGAACGCGCCGAGGTGAAGGCGGTCTATGTCGGGCGCGATTACATGTTCGATCTGGTCAAGGCCTACGCCGACAAACCCTAAGCCCTTTGCCTTGTAACGTCAGGATTGCTATCGGCGCCCGATAATGGCCAGTACGACCGACGACCTTCCGCCTTCCGAGCCCGGCAATATCGACACCCCGTTCGACAGCGCGCTGTCCGAGCGCTACCTCGTCTATGCGCTGTCGACGATCACGGCGCGTTCGCTGCCCGATCTGCGCGACGGCCTGAAGCCCGTCCACCGCCGCCTGCTGTGGGCGATGCGCGCGATGCGGCTCGACCCGTCGCAGGGGTACAAGAAATCGGCGCGCGTCGTCGGCGACGTCATCGGCAAATTCCACCCGCACGGCGACACCGCAGTCTATGACGCGATGGTCCGCCTCGCGCAGGATTTCTCGCTCCGCTACCCGCTCGTCGACGGGCAGGGCAATTTCGGCAACATCGACGGCGATAATGCTGCGGCCTATCGCTACACCGAAGCGCGGCTGACGCGGGTCGCGATCGACCTGATGCAGGGGCTCGACGAGGGCACGGTCGATTTCAAGCCGACCTATAACGGCGAGGACGAAGAGCCCGAGATCATGCCGGGGCTGTTCCCGAACCTGCTCGCGAACGGCGCGAGCGGGATCGCAGTCGGCATGGCGACGAACATTCCGCCGCACAATGCCGCCGAGGTGATCGACGCCGCACTGGTGCTGATCGAGAATCCGAAGGCCGAACTCGCAGACCTTCTGGAGCATGTGAAGGGCCCCGATTTTCCCACCGGCGGCATCATCGTCGACGGGCCCGAGACGATCCGGCACGCCTATGAGACCGGGCGCGGCGGCTTTCGCGTTCGAGCACGCTTTTCCTTGGGGAAGCACGCAGATGGAAGCTGGGAAGAAACAGGGATCGAGAAGCAGCCAGGTGGCACCTGGCAGCTCGTCATCAGCGAAATCCCGTACGGCGTCGCCAAGGGCAAGCTGATCGAACAGATCGCGCAACTGATTGCCGACAAGAAATTGCCGATCCTCGAGGATGTGCGTGACGAGAGCGCCGAGGATCTGCGCATCGTGCTGGTGCCGAAGAGCCGCAACGTCGACCCCGAGATCCTCAAGGAAAGCCTGTACCGGCTGAGCGAGCTCGAGAACCGCTTTGCGCTGAACCTCAACGTCCTCGACGCGACGCGCACTCCGAAGGTGATGGGGCTGCACCAGCTGCTGACCGAATGGTTGCAGCACCAGATCATCGTGCTCGTCCGCCGCGCGAAGCATCGCATCGCGAAGATCGACGACCGGCTCGAACTCGTCGCCGGCTACATCATCGCCTTCCTCAATCTCGACCGGATCATCGAGATCATCCGCACCGAGGATGAGCCGAAGCCCGTGATGATGGCCGAGTTCCTGCTGACCGACCGTCAGGCCGAAGCCGTCCTCAACATGCGCCTGCGCAGCTTGCGCAAGCTCGAGGAAATGGAGCTGAAGCGCGAGCAGGCCGAGCTGACCGCCGAACGCGACGAGCTGGCCAAGCTGGTCGAAAGCCCGGCGCGACAGAAGACGCGGCTGCGCAAGGATCTGGAAAAGCTGCGCGCCGTCTATGGCCTCGACACGCTGCTCGGCGCGCGCCGCACGACACTGGCCGAGGCGGCACCCGCGCGCGATATCCCGCTCGACGCGATGATCGAGAAGGAACCGGTGACGGTCATCCTGTCGAAGCGCGGCTGGATCCGCGCCCAGCGCGGCCATGTCGCGCCCGAGCAGTGGGGCGAGTTCAAGTTCAAGGAAGGCGACGAGCTTGCCTTCGCCACGCGCGCGCAGACGACCGACAAGCTGCTGATCGCGGCGAGCGACGGGCGTTTCTATACCGTCGGCGCCGACAAGCTGCCCGGCGGACGCGGTTTCGGTGAGCCGCTGCGGCTGATGGTCGACATCGATCCCGATGCACGCATCGTCGCGCTGATCCCCGCAAGCGCCGAGGGCCGCCTGCTGCTGGCATCGTCGAGCGGGCACGGCTTCGTCGCGCAGATGAGCGAAGTCGTCGCCGAAACGCGCAAGGGCCGCAACGTTGTGAACCTGAAGCCGAAAGCGCAGCTGGGCGTCGTGCGCCCGATCGCGGCCGACCATGACAGCGTCGCGGTGATCGGCGAGAACCGCAAGCTCGTCGTCTTCCCGCTCGCCGAGGTTCCGGTGATGGCGCGCGGCCAGGGCGTCATGCTGCAGAAGTACCGCGACGGAGGCCTGTCCGACGCAACGACCTTCGTCTTTTCCGAGGGTCTGAGCTGGGCGATGGGCGGCGACACCGGCCGCACGCGCACCGAAACCGACCTCGGCCCGTGGCGCGTCGCGCGCAGTGCATCGGGCCGGATGCCCCCCACGGGCTTCCCTCGCAACAACCGCTTCGACTGATCGCATTCGGATGTTGCCGTAAATAGCTTATTTACTCCCGGCCCCTAGTCCAAGGGCAATGGGGAAAGGTCGCACAAAACCCACTGTTATGCCTATTGATAGAACCGGCGAAGACCGGCCCTCACTGTTCGTCGGCTGGATCGACGCGTTGCCGGTACCGGCGGCGTTGATCAGACCCCTTTCGCGCGGCAATTTCAGCCTTCACGCCAGCAATGCGGCGTTCGACCGGCTGGGCCTGTCACCCGCGGGAGTCGATGCTCCGATCGAACTGCGTCGTGCGATCGAACGCGCTGCGCAGCAGGGCGACGGCAACCAGGAATTTTCGTGCCGGCTGGGCGTCGGCGTCGCCGCGCGCGACCTGCGGGGTTCGATCGGCCCGCTCGCCGAAGAGAGCGGCGATACGTCGCTGTTCCTGCTGACGCTGATCGACCGCACGCAGGAGATGATGACCGAGCGCAATCTGCGCCGCGAACTCGTCTCCGACAGCCTGACGGGCCTCCCCAACCGTGCCGGCTTCGAGGAACTCGTCGAACGGCGCGGCGACCCGGAGGGCAGCGGCGACCACGCGATCCTGCTGCTCGATCTCGCGCGCTTCAGCCGCATCAACGAACATATCGGCCCGATGGCCGGCGACGAGTTGATCATCACCGTTGCGCGCCGGCTGAAGTCCAGCCTGCGTAGCGGCGACATATTGGCACGCACCGGCGGCGACGAGTTCGCCATCTCGTCGCGCGTCGCGGGTGGCAAGGCCGACGTGCGCGAAATGGCGCGGCGCATTCGCGGCTGCTTCGACCACCCCTTCCGCATCGGCGAGCTGAAGGTCAGCGTCGACTGCGCGCTCGGCTGTGCGATCCAGCCCGAAATTGACACCGATATCGCCGATCAGATCCGTCATGCACAGATCGCGCTCAAGCGCGCGAAGCGCACCGACCGGATCGAAATCTACGAGCCCGAGGCGGCGCTGATCTCCGACAACCGTTTCGGCCTCGAAACCGAGCTGCGCAACGCGATCGAGCAGGATCGGCTGCACCTCGACTTTCAGCCGCTGATCGAACTGTCGACCGGAACCGTCGCGGGCTTCGAGGCATTGGCGCGCTGGAACACCGGCGCCGGCGATTCGATCTCGCCGACCGAATTCATCCCGGTCGCCGAGGATTCGGGGCTCATCGTTCCGCTCGGCCAATGGGCCATCGGCAAGGCGGCGGCGACGCTCGCCGACTGGGACCGCCAGAATGGCGGCAAGACCGTCGATTGCTATATTTCGGTCAATGTCTCCGCGATCCAGCTGGTCCGTGACGATGTTGCGGCTGTCGTCCGGGAGGCACTGGCCGCGGGCGGCGTCGGCGGCGAACGGCTGATGATCGAACTCACCGAAAGCGCGATCATCGGCGATCCCGATCTGGCGCTGTCGGTGCTGAGCGAACTCAAAGCGCTGAACGCGCGCGTCGCGATGGACGATTTCGGTACCGGCTATTCGAACCTCGCCTATCTGCAGCGCCTGCCGCTCGACGTGCTCAAGATCGACCGCAGCTTCGTCGATCATATGGTCGAGGACCGCGACAAGGCCGCGATCGTCCGCACGATCCAGAGCCTCGCCGAAGTGCTGGGCATGCGCACGACCGCCGAAGGCGTCGAGACCGCCGATCAGGCCCGGCTGCTTTCGGCTTTGGGCTGCGACTTCGGGCAGGGATTCCTGTTCGCTCACCCGATGAAGGCCGACTCGGCGCTTGCCTATTGGCGTCAGTCGCTGGTGCGCCCGATCATCTGATCGGCGAGGGTGGCGACGCGCGCCGCGTCCGGATAATCTTCCGCGACCCATGCCGCCTCGACCGCACGCAGGATGCGCGCGACTTCGGGGCCGGCGGTGACGCCGCGCGCGATGATGTCGCCGCCCTTCATGGGGAGCAGCGGGACCTCCCAATTTTCCAGCGACGTCGCTGCAGCCTTTGCCGACGCGGGATCGCCGGCAAGCAGATACACATCGCGCGCCGCATCGAGACCGATGCCGTGTGCGAGCTGCCGCGCCGCGCGAAGGTCGCTGCGATGTCCTGCCAGGGCCGCAAGATGCTTGCGCTGACGGGTCGAGAGGCGAAGGCGACTTGCAACCTGTTCGGCGGTTGCGGGCTCCCCGGGCAGCAGCGCCGACAGGCGGCGCAGCGGCGCGGCCTCGACGCCCGTCGCGGCTTCGTTGGCGAGCAGCCGGTCGAGGATCGCGGCGAAATCGGGCGCGAGTTCGGGCAGGATCACCTCGAACATCCCGTCGGCCGCCATCTGGCCCACGATCGGGCGCGGGTCGGCGATCGAGAGGATCTTGAGCAATTCGTCGGCGACGCGCTCGCGCGACAGGCTTTTGAGCGACTGGCGCGCGGCGATCACCGCGGCATGGCTGGCGGCTTCCAGATCGCCCTGCCCGAAGCGCGCGGCAAAGCGGTAGAAGCGCAGGATACGCAAATGATCTTCGGCGATGCGCGTCGCCGCATCGCCGATGAAGCGTACGCAGCCACTTTGCAGGTCCGCGATGCCGCCGAACCAGTCGGCGACCTCGCCGCTGTCGGGATCGGCGTAGAGCGCATTGATCGTGAAGTCGCGCCGCGCTGCATCCTCGCGCCAGTCGTCGGCGAAGGCGATCGTCGCGCGGCGGCCGTCGGTCTCGACATCGCGGCGCAGCGTCGTGATCTCGTGATGATCGCCGCTGGCGATCGCAGTGACCGTACCGTGCGCGATGCCCGTGGGGATCACCTTGACGTCGGCCGCTTCGAGCCGGCGCGTGACCTCTTCGGGCAACAGCGGCGTTGCGATATCTATATCGGTCACGGGAAGCCCGAGCAGCGTGTCGCGCACCGCACCGCCGACGATCTTGACCTTGTCGGCCCCGAGCGCCGCGACGATGCGCCGCAGTCCGGGTGCGTTGCGCCATGCCGTTTCGGGCAACGTCGTCATCGGTACCACCCCGCAGGAAGGCGCCGCGAAAGCTTGATGATGATGTCCGCCGTCACGCCCCAGATCCGCCGTCCCTGCCAGTCCATGTCGTAATAGTGCCGGTCCTGCCCCTGCCAGTTCGCATGGTGGAGCGCATAATTGCTGGGGTCGAACAGGATGTCGAGCGGCACTTCGAACCAGTCCTCGACCTCGTCGGGATTGGGATCGAGCGGCAGGTCGGGCGGGATCACGCCGAGCACCGGAGTGATGTGATAGCCGCTGCCCGAGCGGTACGGCGTCGTCGCCCCGGCGATCGTCACGTCGTGGCGGTGGAGGCCTATCTCCTCTTCGGCCTCACGCAGCGCTGCGTCGATCGCGTCGACGTCGCCGGGATCGATCTTGCCCCCGGGAAAGGCGACCTGTCCGGCGTGGCTCCGCAGCCATTGCGGGCGCTGGGTCAGGATGACGCCGGGGTCGGGGCGGTCGGTGAAAGCGATGAGCACCGCGGCGTCGCGGAGGCGCTCGCCGTGGAGCAGATAGGATTCATCCTCGCCGTCGTCGGGCAGCAGATTGTCGAGCGCCGCGCGCAGCTTTTCGGAGAGCATCAGGCGTCCACCAGCGGGAAACGCGCGCCGTCCGACCAGATTGCCGGGGGTTCGGCATTGTCGGCAAGCGCCATCTCGACGATCTCATAATAGAGAGCCCGGTCTACACGAGCTTCAAGGCCGTTGCCGATCGCGCCGCGGACGTGGAGGCGCGGGTCGGGGTTATCCGCGTCACCGCCGAAACTGAGGGGGTGATCGGGGCCCGCCATGACGAGGTCATCCGTGTCGAGGCGAAAGACGAGCTTGCGGGCTTCGCCCTCCCCCTCGCTCTTCATCTCGACGGCACGGAAGGGCGTGTCCTCGACTGCGATGACCAGCTTTTCGGCCGGGGTGACGAGGACGTGGCTGCCGTCGGGTTCGCGGCGGAGGATCGTCGAGAAGAGCTTGACCATCGCGGGGCGGTTGATGCGGCCACCCTCATGATACCAGCTGCCATCGGTGCGGATTTCCATCGCGCTGTCGCCCTCGCGCTCGGGGTGCCAGCTTTCCACCGGGGGCAGCTTGCGCGCCGCGAGCAGCTCGGCCGCCTCGGTCAGCGAAAGCTGGGCGAAGTCCTTGGGGAGCGAAGGCGCGGGGCTGACCATCGGTCCGACATAGGCGGACGGGCGAAGGGTGCAACCCCAAGCCGGCTCAGCGCGGCCCGATCATCCCGGCGCCGGTCGGCAGCCCGTGCCCGTTCACCGCCCGCGCGAGCAGGCGGCGCTTCTCAAAGGGGCCTGGCAGGTCCCATGCGCCGGTCGTATCGGCGGTGAAGCCGAAGAAGCGGCCGTAATATTCGGGGTCTCCGATCATCATCAGCGCACTGTCGGCTTCGGTTGCCGCCGCTTCGAGCATATGCGCCATCAGCGTGCGGCCATGGCCGCCACGCTGGACGTCGGGGCGCACCGCAACGGGGCCGACCATGACGAGCGGCGTCGCGGTGCCGTCCGCGGCATGATGCGCGACGGGCCAGCACTGGATCGTGCCGATCAGCGCGCCATCCTCGAGCGCCGCGAAGCTGAGCGCCGGAACCGCATCCATGCCGAGACGGATACGGTAGGCGGTTCGTCCAAAGCGATCCGATCCGAAAGCTTCGTCGAGCAGATGCTCGACCGCCTGCGGCTCGATATCGGACAATGGAAGTAACTCGACCAACGCGCACCCTTTCGCTAATGCGGCGGCGCTTTAGGGGCGCAGCGCGGCGATGCAAAGCCGAATGTCGGTCCCGCCGAACAGGAATTTCTTGTGACCGATACATTGTGGCTGGAGGTGGATGGGCTGACCGTCGATGTGCTGACCGGCATCTATTCCGAGGAAACGCACCTGCCGCAGCCGCTGCGCATCTCGGTGCGCGCGAAGCTGGCGATGGCCGATCATTATGATCCGGTGACGCCGCTCAGCCGCTCGAAAAATTACATGCACCTGAAATTCGCCGCGACCGAGGGCATTCCGAAGGACGTCCATTTCGTGCTGATCGAAAGCGTCGCCGACCATATCATCGACACGCTGTTCCTGCAGGACGAGAAGATCGAGGTCGTCGAAGTGAAGATCGTCAAGCTCGCGATCGCCGAGGAAGGCGAGCAGATCGGCATCACGATGCGCCGGAGCCGCAAGTGACGCAGAAGCTGGCGCTGGTGACGGGTGGGCTCCACCGCGTCGGCGCCGCGATTTCGGCGCGGCTGGCGCGCGAGGGCTATGCGCTGGCGCTGCACCACCACAGTGGCGGCGACGCCGACGCGGTGCTCGCCGAGGCACTGGCAGAGACGGGAGCGGTCAGCCATCGTTTTGCCGCGGACCTTGCCGATCCGGTCGCAGTCGATACGCTGATCCCCGCGGTGATCGAGAAATTCGGGCGCGCGCCCGACCTGCTCGTCAACAATGCCGCGCTCTTCGCCGAGGGTGAGTGGGCCGATCTGTCGGCATCGGCGCTCGCAGAGATGATGCAGATCAACCATCATGCGCCGGTGATGCTCGCAAAGGCTTTGGTCTCGGCGAGCGAGGACAAGCGGCCCGCGACCGTCAATATTATCGACCAGCGGGTCGTCCATCCGGTTCCCGACCAGATCGCCTACAGCCTGTCGAAATCGGCGCTGTGGCAGGCGACGCAGACGCTGGCGGTCGCGTTCGGCGGCCGCGCGCGGGTCAATGCGGTCGCGCCGGGGCTGACAATGGCGACCGACGATTATTCGGCAGCGCAGGTCGAGCGGCTGGCGCAGCGTATGCCGCTCGGCGCGCTGCCCACGCCGGCGCAGATCGCCGACGCGGTCGTCTATCTGGCGCGCGCCGAAGCGGTCACGGGGCAGACGATCTTCGTCGACGGCGGCGCGCATCTGGCGCCGCTGGGACGCGATTTCGTCGCGCTGGAGCGCGACTAGATCAGTAGATGTGCACCGCTTTGGTGACGAGATAGCCGTCGAGGCCCTCAGGGCCGCTCTCGCTGCCGAAGCCCGATTCCTTGATCCCGCCGAAGGGCGCGTCGAGCGACGATATCACGAAGCTGTTCACCCCGACCATGCCGCTTTCGATGCCGTCGACGATGCGGTTGATGCGGCGGCCGTTCTCGGTGAACGCAAAGGCGGCGAGGCCATAGGGCAAGCGGTTCGCCTGTTCGAGCGCTTCCTCCTCGGTGCCGAAGGGGCGGATCAGCGCCATCGGGCCGAAGGGTTCGTGGTTCATCGCATCGGCCTCGACCGGCACGTCGGCGATCGCGGTCGGCTGGAAGAAATAGCCGTTGCCCGTCGCTTCGCCGCCCGCGATCACGCGTGCGCCCTTCGCCTTGGCGTCGGCGACGAGCGCTTCCAAAGCAGGCACGCGGCGCGCGTTGGCCAGCGGGCCCATCTGGGTGTCGGCGTCGAGGCCGCTACCGATCTTCACCTTCTGCGTGCGTTCGGCGAAGCCCTTCACGAAGGCATCGTAGATGCCCTGCTGGACGTAGAAACGCGTCGGCGAGATGCAGACCTGCCCCGCGTTGCGGAACTTTTGCCACACGACCTTGTCGAGCGTCGCCTCAAGGTCGCAATCGTCGAAGACGAGCACCGGGGCGTGGCCGCCGAGTTCCATCGTGATCCGCTTCACGCCATCGGCGGCGAGCTTCATCAGATGCTTGCCGACCGCGGTCGAGCCGGTGAAGCTGACCTTGCGGATCACCGGGCTGGCGAGCAGATGGCGGCTGATCTGGTCGGGATCGCCATAGACGAGCTGGACGACGTCGCCGGGAATGCCGGCGTCGGCGATGCAGCGCATGATCGCGCTGGTGCAGCCCGGCGTCTCCTCGGGCGCCTTGGCGATCACGACGCAGCCCGCGGCGAGCGCGGGGGCGATCTTCTTGACCATCAGGTTGACCGGGAAGTTCCACGGGCTGAAACCCGCGACGGGGCCGACCGGATGTTTGGTGACCATCGCGCGCTGGCCGAGCGGACGCTGAAGGACGCGGCCTTCGATGCGTTTGCCCTGCTCGGCGAAATAGTCGAACAGCCCGGCGGCCGAAAGCACCTCGCCGCGCGCCTCGCCGATCGGCTTGCCCTGTTCGAGCGTCAACAGCGTCGCGATATGGTCGACGCGCTCGCGGATGATCCCCGCGGCCTTGTGCATCAGCGCGGCGCGCTCGTCGGGGGTCTTGGCGCGCCAGACGGGCCAGCCGCGCTCGGCGGCAGCAAGCGCTTCGTCGAGGTCGGCCGCGGTCGCGACCGGAAGCTCGGCAATCGCGCCGGCAGTCGCGGGGTTATAGACCGGCCGCTCGTCACGCCCCTCGCCGCTCCGCCAGGCACCGTTGATGAAGAGCTGGAGGTCGGCGTCGTAGGTCGCGGTCATGGGAAATCCTTGATCGGGAATGGGGGATGGCGGCGATATAGGGTGCGTCAGCGATAGTTAAAGCTGATGCTGATGCGATCCTTCTTGCCGGCGTTGGGCATCACTTCATGCCGAAGCCAGCTTTCCCACAGGAAGACGCGGCCCGCGGCGGGTTCGGCATAGATGAAGGGTCGCTGATGTTCGGGCGCGTCGTCGGTGCGACCGGGCGCCGCCATCAGCATCGCGAGGCGCGGGTCCTCCAGCTTCAGCGCGCCCGATCCCGGCGGGACGGCGACATAGAAAGTACCCGACACGATGCTGTGCGGGTGGATATGGCCGCTGTGGGTGCCGCCGGGTTTCAGGACATTGACCCACAGGCTGTCGAGCTTCAGCGGCTTCGCGAGGTCGAAATGGCACGCTTTGGCGAAAGCCTTCACTTCCTTGTCGAGCAGCTTCTTGAGGTCGTAAAACGCCGGATCGCGCTCGGGGAGGTCGCCGAGGCTCGCGTAGCTCGTATAGCCCTTGTAGCCATGCTCGCGGCTCCACGCCCTCCCCGCGCCATCCTCTTCGGCGAACAGGCGGCAGCTTTCCTCCAGCTCTTCGAGCAGGTCGGGCGTGCCGATGTCGGCCTCGTAAAAATTGGTGGCGAAGAGCGTGCGAACGGGCATGATGGCCGCAAAGCACAGCAAACGGACAAGAGCAAGGGAGAGGGTATGGCCGAGTTTGAACTGATCGCCGACGGATTGCGCTTCCCCGAGGCGCCGGTCGTGATGGACGACGGCAGCGTCATTGTCGTCGAGATCGAGCAGGGACGCATCACGCGCTGCTGGCCCGGCGGCCGCAAGGAGGTCGTCGCGACCCCCGGCGGCGGGCCCAACGGCCTCGCGATCGGTCCCGACGGCAAGCTCTATTGCTGCAACAACGGCGGGTTCAACTATGTCGAGGCAAACGGCTATCTGGCGCCGCACGGAATCGCGAGCGACTATTCGGGCGGGCGGATCGAACGCATCGACATCGATACCGGCGCGGTCGAAGTCCTCTACAAGACCGGCGATCATGGCGTGACCCTGCGCGGTCCGAACGACATCATGTTCGACACGCACGGCGGCTTCTGGTTCACCGATCATGGCAAGGTCGATTATGCGAAGCGCGCCCACGACATCGTCGGCATCTTCTATGCGAAGGCCGACGGCAGCTTCATCGAGGAAGTGATCTTCCCGTCGAACAATCCGAACGGCGTGGGCCTCTCGCCCGACGGCAACACGCTCTACGCGGCTGAAACCTACACCTGCCGCCTGATGAAATTCAACATCATCGCTCCCGGCAAGGTCGACGACGCCGCCGGTCCCGGCGGCCCCGGCATTCCGCTCTATCGCCCCGCAGGCTATAAATTCTTCGACAGCCTCGCGATGGAGGCGAACGGCAATATCTGCGTCGCGACGATCGGCGAATGCGGGATTTCGGTCGTCGCCCCCGATGGCGCGCTCGTCGAATTTGTCGAGACCGACGACATCTTCACCACCAACATCGCCTTTGGTGGAGCCGATATGCAGGACGCCTACCTCACCCTGTCGGGTTCGGGCCGGCTGGTGAAGACGCGGTGGAAGCGCCCGGGATTGAAGCTCCAGCACTGACTTTTGCCGGGAGGCGAGGATGAGACTGTTTGCGGCCGCGATTCTGCTCGCGGCGACACCGGCGAGCGCGCAGGTGCTGAACGCCGAACAGGCCGACGCGATCGTCAAGGGCTGCGCCGCGCATGCGCGCGCCAAGGGACAGAGCCACGCGATCGCGGTTGTCGACCTCGGCGGTCATCCGGTCGCGACCTGGCGGATGGACGGCAACGCCTTCGGCATGATGGAGTTCTCGCTCGAGAAGGCCCGCGCGGTTGCCGCGTGGGGTTTCCCGACAAGCGGGATGGAGGCGGCGGCCAAGGGCACGCCGGGCTTTGCCGACGCGCCGCATGTCGTGACGGTGCCGGGCGGCGTGCCGGTCTTCAGCGCCGACGGGCGCACGCGACTGGGCGGGGTCGGTGCCTCGGGCGAAGCACCCGCCGACGATGCCGCTTGCGCCGCCGCCGGGATCGCGGCAGCAGGGCTGAAGTCGGAGCGCGCCCGCTGATCGTGGGCGCCTCCCGCAGCAGGGAGTGCCGCGATGCACGAGGAAACCCATGCCGTCACGCGGATCGGATGGCTGCGCGCCGCGATCCTCGGCGCCAACGACGGGATCGTCTCGACCGCCAGCCTGATCGCGGGCGTCGCGGCGGCGGGAACGTCGCAATCCTCGATACTCGTCACCGGCACCGCAGGACTCGTCGCGGGCGCGATGTCGATGGCCGCCGGCGAATATGTGTCGGTGAGTTCGCAGCTCGACGCCGAAAAATCCGACGTCGAGCTGGAGAAGCGGCACCTTGCGGCCGATCCCGAGTTCGAGCTCGAGGAATTGACGCAGATTTACGAGCAGCGCGGACTCGACCGCGCGCTCGCCGAACAGGTCGCGGCGCAGCTCACCGCGCATGACGCGCTCGACACCCATCTGCGCGACGAACTGGGGATGACCGACGCGACGGCGGCGCGGCCGATTCAGGCCGCCGCGGCTTCGGCGGCAAGCTTTACCGTGGGGGCGGCGCTACCGCTCGCGACGGTGTTTCTCGATCGCGGCACCTCGCTCCCGTGGACGGTGTCGGCAGCGTCGCTGATCTTCCTGGCGCTGCTCGGCGCGCTCGGCGCATGGGCGGGCAATGCACCGATGCTGCGCCCCGTGGTGCGCGTAACCTTCTGGGGGGCGATGGCGATGGCCGCGACGATCGCGATCGGGTCGCTGTTCGGGGCCGTCGCCTAGCGGCGCGCCAGCCATTCGCGCAGCGCGAGCGCATTGTTCCGCTCGGGGCTTTTCGCGGCATAGAGCAGGGTCACCGGCCCCGCTTGCTTAGCCGCGTCGAGAACGAACAGCGCGGCCTTCACCTCTTCACCGCCCGCGTCGAGTTCGGCAAAATAGTCGAGGCGGAAGGCGTCCCACGCTTCCTCCGAATCGACGGTCTCGCCATGATAGCGTTTGCGCAAAGCCTCGCTCGGCGACAGCGGCTTCAGCCAGGCGGCAAGCGCGGCCTTTTCCTTCGAGACGCCGCGCGGCCAGAGCCGGTCGACGAGGAAACGCGCGCCGTCACTTGCCTCCGCCGCGTCATGAATGCGCTTTACCGCAATTGTCAGGGACTTCGCCATCTGCAAGACTATCCGCCATAGCTCGTTTGCGAGCAAGATAATCCGCCCTCGCGCGGATGCGCGAAAATCAAAGGAGGGGTCCGGCAATGAATTGGGCAATCGACATCGATCGCGACGACGTCACACAGGCGGGGCTGGTCGACGATCCGTCAGCGCCGCTCGCACCCGGACAGGTACGCGTCCGTCTCGACAGCTATGCGATGACCGCGAACAACATCACCTATGCGGTGTTCGGCAAGCCTGCGGGTCTGTTCGGCAACGATCAGGGCTATTGGGATTTCTTCGCCGAGCGCGGCGAGCCGGGGCGGCTGCCCGTGTGGGGTTTCGCAACCGTCACCGAAAGCGCCGCCGACGGGATCGCGCCGGGCGACCGTTTCTATGGCTATTATCCGATGGCGAGCGATGCGGTGCTTACGAGCGGCGGGGCAGGCCCCGGCGGTTTCACCGACGTGACCCCGCGGCGCACGACGCTGCCACCGATCTACAATAATTATCAACGGATCGAGGCGCTGCACGATTACCGCGCTGCTGACCATGATTATTGGCCGGTCTTCCGTCCGCTGTTCCTGACCGGCTGGCTGATCGCCGACCAGTTCGAGGATGAGGGCGACTATGGCGCCGAGCAGATTTTGATCGCGAGCGCGTCGAGCAAGACCGGGATCGGACTCGGCTTCTCGATCGCGCAGCGACAGGGACACCGTCCGCAGACGATCGGGCTCACCAGCAAGGCCAATGTCGCCGATCTCGACGCGCAGCATATTTACGACCGCGTCATCGCCTATGACGACATCATGACGTTGAACGCGGCGACGCCTTCGGCGCTGGTCGACATGGCGGGCAATGGCGCGGTGACGCGTGCGGTGCACAGCCATTTCGGAAACAAGCTCCAGGTCTCGATCATCGTCGGCAAGTCGCACTGGGATTCCGATGCGGGCGAGGCCGCGCTTCCCGGTCCCGAGCGGCAGGGCTTCTTCGCACCCGGCCGCAGTCAGAAACGCATCGCCGACTGGGGCGGGCCGGCGTTCGGGCAAAAGATCGCCGAAGCCTGGCTCGGTTTCATGGACGTCGCGCCGCGCCTCGCGCGCATCGACAAGCGCAGCGGCGGCGAAGCCGCGCTTGCCGCGTACAGGGAAATGCTCGAAGGCCGCGCCGATCCCAAGGCCGGCATCGTTGTCGAGCCCTGAACCGATCAACAAGGACCAAGCAATGCTGATCGTCGGCAGCCCCGTCTCGCCCTATGTTCGCAAGATCCTCGCGCTCCTCCATCTGAAGGGGCTCGACTATGAGCTCGACCCGATCACGCCCTTCTATGGCAATGACGAATTTTCGAAACTGAGCCCACTGCGCCGCATTCCGGTGCTGATCGACGGCGATCTGGTCGTGAATGATTCGACCGTGATCGCCGAATATCTCGACGAGGCCTATCCCGACGTGCCCGCGCTGCCGAAGGGCGCGCGCGAACGCGCGCAGGCGCGGTGGATCGAGGAATATGCCGACAGCCGGCTCGGCGACCTGTGCGTCTGGGGCCTGTTCTTTCCGAAGGTGGTCGCGCCGCACGTCTTCAAACGCCCGCCCGACGAGACGGCCATCGCGAAGGTCACCGACACCGACCTGCCCGTCGCGCTCGACTGGCTGGAAGAGCGCGCTCCGACGGTCGGGTTCCTGTTCGGCGATACGGTGAGCGTCGCGGATCTCGCGGTCGCCTGTCCCTTACGCAATGCAGCGATCGCCGGCTGGACGCCCGATCCGGCACGCTGGCCGAAGAGCGCCGCATGGCTCGGCCGTATCGCCGCGCAGCCCTGCTATGCGCGGACGATCGGCTTCGAGCCCGCGATCCTCGCGACGCGCGCCGAAGGCCGCCGCGCCGCGCTCGAAGCCGTCGGGGTGAAAGTCGCCGAACAGAGCTTCGGGACCGATGCCCCGCGCGCCAGCATCATGCTGCGCTGATCCTTCTCTCTCCAAGCAACAGGAATGACTTATGGGTCGCTTTACGACCGTGATCTTCGATTTCGGCGGCGTCATCACCGCCTCGCCCTTCGAGGCGTTCAACCGGCTCGAGGCCGAGCGCGGACTGCCGCACGACTTCGTGCGCCGCGTCAATGCGACCAATCCCGACGATAACGCCTGGGCGAAGTTCGAGCGCGCCGAGATCGACGCTGCGGCGTTCGATGCGCTGTTCGCCGACGAGGCACGCGCACTGGGGCATGAGCTGGAAGGCGAGGCGGTGCTGGCGGTAATCGCAGGGGCGGTCCGCCCGGCGATGGTCGCCGCGCTCGACACGCTGAAGGACCGCGGCTTCACCATTGCGTGCATCACAAACAATGTGCCGGGCGGCAAGATGGGCATCCAGGGCGCGGGCATGACGCGCAGCGCGGAAGCGGCGATCGAGGTCGCCGACATCATGGCGCGATTCGTTCACGTCATCGAATCAAGCAAGGCCGGGGTGCGCAAACCCGACCCGCGAATTTATCAGATGATGTGCGAAAAGCTTGGTGTCGAGCCTGCCGAATGCATCTATCTCGACGACCTCGGCATCAACTGCAAACCCGCGAGCCAGCTGGGCATGCATGCGATCAAGGTGACGAGCGGCGAACAGGCGCTCGCCGACCTGTCGGCGGCGCTGGAGATGCAGCTACCCTGACGCGTCGGCGAGGTTGAGCTTCGCGGCGCGCCCGAAAATCTGCGTCAGTACCGGCTCGGTATCGGCGACGCGCATCGCGACGTGGAATTCGACCGGATCAAGCGCGGGCATAGCGTCGATTTGCACCAGCGCGCCGTCGGTAACCTCGCCGCGCACCATCGGCTGCGGAAAGATACCGATGCCGCCGCCGGCCTTGGCGATGTCGATCATCGTCCGGGCATTGTTGCAGAGGTTCAGGGATTTCTGCGCAATCCGCGATGCCTCGATCGCCTCGCGCATTCTCCCGTGGATCGGCGAATGGCTGGCAAGCGACCAGACGGGCAGCATCGCCTCGCCACCGGCAAAGGCCGATGCGATGGCGGGACTGGCGAGCCAGACGAGTTCGACCGCGCCGATCGGGCTGGTCTTGAGCGCCGGGTGGGCGATCGGCCCGGCGGCAAAGGCGATGTCGGTGCGGCCGGTGAGCAATTGCTGGATCAGGTTCGCCGTAAGGTCGATCTCGATCTCCAGCCCGACATTCGGCATGTCGGCCTTGAGCTCCGCGACGAAGGCGGGAAGGCAGCTCGCCGCGGCAATTTCGCCCGCACCGATCCGCACCACCCCGCTCGCCTCGCCATAGCCGCCGCTGCCGAGCAGCGCATATTGCATGTCGCGGAGCAGCGGATCGCAGTCGCGGACGAGCTTGCGTCCCGCTGCGGTCAGCGACATCGCGCGCCCTTCGCGGCGAAAGAGCGCCGTGCCGAGGCGCTGCTCCAACTCGCGCATCCGCGCCGAGACCGTCGGCTGCGTAGTGTTGAGTCGCTCGGCGGCGGCCGAAAAAGTGCCGAGCCGGTCGATCCAAAGCAAGGTTTCGAGATGATAGAGCGAGACGCGATTGATAGACATTGTCTATGTATAATCCAAAAATCGAACAATTAGAATTGATGGATCAAATGCGCCAATGTCGCGCCCGACATCCCGGCAAGGAGGCCCTTTCATGGCGAACAAGCGATATTCCGATGCAGCAGCCGCGCTCGACGGCCTCCTTTTCGACGGCATGCAAATCTGCGCGGGCGGCTTCGGCCTGTGCGGCATCCCCGAACGGCTGATCGACGCGATCCGCGACGCGGGCACGAAAGAGCTGACCATCGCCAGCAACAACGCCGGCATCGACGGTGAAGGCCTCGGCAAGTTGCTCCGCACGCGGCAGGTCAAGAAGATGATCTCGTCCTATGTCGGCGAGAACAAGGAGTTCGAGCGGCAGTATCTGGCGGGCGAGCTCGAGGTCGAATTCTGTCCGCAGGGCACGCTTGCCGAACGCTGCCGCGCCGGCGGCGCGGGCATCCCCGGCTTCTACACCAAGACTGGCGTCGGCACGCTCGTCGCCGAGGGCAAGGAAGTGAAGACTTTCGACGGGCAGGATTATATCCTCGAACGCGGAATTTTCGCCGACCTTGCGATCATCAAGGGGTGGAAGGCCGACGAGAGCGGCAATCTGATCTTCCGCAAGACCGCGCGCAACTTCAACCAGCCGATGGCGACCGCCGCGAAGATCTGCGTCGCCGAAGTCGAGGAAATCGTGCCGACCGGTAGCCTCGACCCCGACAGCATCCACCTGCCCGGCATCTATGTGAAGCGCATGATCGTCGGCGCGCCGTACGACAAGAAGATCGAATTCCGCACCGTCCGCCCGCGCGAGGCCGCGTGATGCGCAGTTTTGCCCTTACCGCCGCGCTGCTCCTTGCCGGGTGTGCAAGCGCTCCGTCAGAGGTCGCGACCGCGCCGGCTCCGCCGCCCGCCCCGCTGCCGCCTCCGGCTGAAGCCGCGAAGCCGCCGGTCGCGCTGCAATATCTCTATGGCTCCCCCGAAGCCGCCGTCGCCGTGCGCGCGACCAATGCGCGGATCGCCGACTATGGCGTGTGGCGGATCAAGGAGCGGCCGAAGGACAGTGTCGTCCTCGCTCCGGGCGCGACGATGGATGCGCCGGCGTTCGAGCCGTGCGCCAACAAGCCCTTCGCAGCAGTATTCGACGCCGACGAGACCTTGATCTGGAACCTCGGCCCGATGCGTTACTTCGCCGAGAAGGGCACGGCGTTCGACGTCAAGGTCTGGGACCAGTGGGAAAAGACCGGAGCGGGCAAGGCGATCGCGATGCCGGGCACGGTCGAGATGGTGAACAGACTTCGCGCCGCGGGGATCACCGTCATCGCCAACACAAACCGCAGCGCCGCCAATGCCAAGGGCAGCGAAGATACGCTCCGCGCCGCCGGGCTCGGCGAGTTCAGGCATGGCGAGACCTTATTCCTGATGGGCGACGACGCCGGCGGGTCGAGCAAGGACGGCCGCCGCGCGACGATCGCGTCGAAATATTGCGTGATCATCCTCGGCGGCGATCAGCTCGGCGATTTCAGCCAGCAGTTCAACGTCAAGGATCTGCCCGCCGCGCAGCGCATGGCGCTCGCGACCAGCGCGGGCGCGACCGCACTCTGGGACAAGGGCTGGTTCCTGTTCCCCAACCCCGTCTACGGCCCGTGGGAAAAACTGGGCTGGGACGACGCCTTCCCCTCCGACAAGCAATGGGAGCCTAACTGACATGGCCTGGACGCGTGATGACATGGCGGCGCGCGCCGCAAAGGAACTGCAGGACGGCTACTACGTCAATCTGGGCATCGGCATCCCGACTTTGGTCGCGAACCATATCCCCGCGGGGATGACGGTGACGCTGCAGTCGGAAAACGGCATGCTCGGCATCGGCCCCTTTCCGTACGAGGGCGAGGAAGACGCCGACCTGATCAATGCCGGCAAGCAGACGATCAGCGAAGTGCCGCAGTCGGCCTATTTCTCTTCGTCGGACAGCTTTGCGATGATCCGCGGCGGGCATATCGACCTCACCGTGCTGGGCGCGATGGAGATCGCCGAGAATGGCGACATCGCCAACTGGATGATCCCGGGCAAGATGATCAAGGGCATGGGCGGCGCGATGGACCTCGTCGCCGGGGTCAAGAAGATCATCGTCGTGATGGAGCATAATGCCAAGGACGGCAGCCCCAAGTTCATCCCGGCGTGCACGCTGCCGCTGACTGGGAAGAATGTCGTCGACATGATCATCACCGACCTCGCGGTGTTCAAACGCGACGATCATTCGAGCCCGTTCCGTCTGATCGAACTCGCACCGGGCGTCACCGCCGGGGAAGTCGCCGAAAAGACGACGGCGCATTATATTGCATAATGTCGCCGCCAACCCCGGCACCACCTGGCTGATTGTCGGCGGGTGGCTGTCGGTTCTGGCCGCGCTGTTGCATATCGCCTGCATCTTCGGCGGCCCCGACTGGTACCGCTTCTTCGGCGCCGGCGAAGGCATGGCGCGCGCTGCGGCGCGCGGCGACATGCGGCCGACGCTGATCACGCTGGGCATCGCCGCCATTCTGCTGATCTGGGCCGCCTATGCCTTTTCGGGCGCCGGATCGTTCCCGCGCCTGCCCCTGCTACGGACGGGGCTGGTCGTCATCACCGCCATCTATCTGCTCCGCGGGCTTGTTTTCGTGCCGCTGAACCTGTGGCGCCCGCAGCATACGGACGCCTTCGCGATCTGGTCGTCGCTGATCGTCCTTGTCTATGGCACGATTTACGCGCTCGGGACCGTCAAGGCCTGGCATCATCTCGCACCCGCCTGACGGCGATATTGCAAGACGTGGCGGGCGCATTAGGAGGGGCCTATGTCAAAGCTCCTCCTGCCGCTGCTTCTGCTGGCGCAAGGCACAGACACGGCCAACGATCGCAACTGGGCCGAAACGCTGCGCGCCGATGCGCGGGCGATGCACGACGACATCGCAGCCAATCATCCGGGGCCGGCCAACGATCTGGACCCCGATTTCGCCAAGCGCAACGATGCTGCGCTTGCGCTGGCGATTGAGCGTGCAGCCAGCGTCCGCGACCTTCCCGGTTATTTCTATGCGCTGAGGGGCTATGCGGCAGCCTTCGACGATGGCCATCTGGGCTTCTGGCTCGCGAACGACGCGCCCCAGCTCGGCGCCCAATGGCCCGGTTTCCTGACCGGCTTCGATGGCGATCGGCAGGTCGTCAAAACGCGCGCTGACGATTCTCCGGTGCCGCTTGGCGCCATACTCGACAGCTGCGACGGCAAGCCGGCGGCAAAGCTCGCAGCGGACCATGTCGGCGCGTTCGAGGGGCGCTGGTTCCTCGCCTCGACCCGGATACTGCGCGGCGGATATCTGTTCGTCGATCAGGGCAATCCTTTCATCACCCGGACGACGCGCTGCCGCTTTATAGTCGATGGCAAGCCGCGCGAGGTAACGCTGGCATGGCGACCGATCGCGCGGGCCGAGATGCGCGATCGGGTACGCGATACCGGCCGGTCGGCGACCGACCCCATCGGCGCGCGGACACTGGCCGACGGCACACGCTGGTTCACGTTGTCCGATTTCGACGGCGCGCCCGACTCGACCGCTACGAAGGCGCTGACGCCGATGATCGCCGCGATGCGCAGCGACCGCGCGGCGATTGCCGCCGCCCCGCGCATCGTTTTCGACCTGCGCGGCAACGGCGGCGGGTCGTCCGACTGGTCGGCGCAGATCGCCGAAATTCTCTGGGGCAAGCAGCGGGTCGAGGCGCAATCGGGATCGAGTGCGGTCGACTGGCGCGCCTCCGCCGACAATGTGAAGACGCTCTCCGACTATCGTGACGAGTTTCGCGGCGCCGAAGGCACGTCGGCCGAAATGCTGGGATGGATCGACGCGACGGTGAACGGCGTCACCGCCGCGCACGCGCGCGGCGAACCGCTCTGGCGCTTCGCCGATCCCGCGCCGGCGAAAACGCCGGGCGAGCCCCCTGCCCCGCCCGCAGGCCCGGTCTATTTCATCACCGACGGCACCTGCGCCTCGGCGTGCCTCGACGCCGCCGATCTGTGGAAGGCGCTCGGCGCGATCCAGGTCGGGCAAGAGACGAGCGCCGACACGCTGTACATCGACGTGCGCGTCGACCCGCTGCCGAGCGGCCTTGCCAATATCGCCGTGCCGATGAAGGTCTATCGCGGCCGCGAACGCGGGTCGAACGAGCCATTGCGGCCAACCCATGCCTTTGCCGGCGATATGCGCGACAGCGATGCGCTTGCCCGCTGGATCGCCGCACTGCCCGAGAACCGTCGATAGCAGCACGCCCGCCGGGGGTGACGACCGGACAAGTCGCCGCTAAGACGGCGGACCGATAGAGGGTCGCAATCCAGTTATAGAGTCGATGAAGCGCGTTTTTGTTTTTCTGATTGCGGTAGCCGCGCTCGTATCGGCTGGCTGGTTCGGTGTCCGCGCGCTTGGCGGCGACCATCCGCTCGCAAGCGTTGCGATTCCGTTCAAGGCCGCAGAAAACCTGCCCGACACGCCCGAGGAATGGCACGGACGGATCGACTATCAGGCGCTCGACCGGCAACTCGCGGCGGTGGCGCAGCGGCCCGAGATGGCGGGTCTGGCGGTTGCGGTGGTCGAAGATGGCAAGCTGAGCTTCGTGCGCACCTATGGCGTCGCCGATGCTGCGACCGGCGCGCCGGTAACGCTGCAGACCCTGTTCCGCTGGGCCTCGGTTTCGAAGACCGCCACGGGCGCGCTTGCGGCGGCGCTGGCGAACGACGGTGCTATCGATCTCGACCGCCCGGTCGCCGACTGGCGCACCTCGCTGCGCCTGCCCGGCGGTGCCGAGGCGCGGATCAGCGTCGCCGACCTGTTGTCACAGCGCACGGGCCTGACCAAAAATGCCTATGACGAGAAGCTGGAGGAAGGACAGAGCCCCGCGCTGCTGCGCTCGATGCTCTTTGCCGCGCCGCTGCAATGCGAACCCGGCACCTGCCATACCTATCAGAATGTCGCCTTCGACGCGGCGAGCGAGATATTGGGCGAAGCCGCGAACGAGGGCTTCGCCAATGCGGTCGAGAGCCGCTTCTTTCGCCCGCTCGGCATGATCAGCGCGGGCTATGGCATGGAAAGGCTCACGGAGGCGAAGGACTGGGCACGGCCGCACCGCAACGGCGCGCAAGTCCGCCCGGTCAAGGAAGCCTATTGGCGCGTTCCCGCCGCCGCGGGGGTCGAAAGCGATATCGTCGATTTCGCCAAATGGATGCAGGCGATGATGGGGAAACGGTCGGATGTCCTGCCCGAAAAGGTGCTGCAGATCGCGCATCGTCCGCGCGTCGGCACCGGGCGCATCTATGGCGGGACGCTGCGGCAGGCGAACAGCGATGCGGCCTACGGCCTCGGCTGGCGCAGCTTCATCTATGACGGCCGCCGGCTCGAAGGCCATTCGGGGGCGGTCTCGGGCTATCGTGCGACGATGATCTTCGAACCCGCGACGCGGACGGGCGTCGTCGCGATGTGGAACAGCGACTGGGGCTTCCCTTTCCGCATCCCGTTTGCGGCGATCGACAGCTATCACAGGCGCACCGATGCGAATTGGCTCGACCTCAGCGAGTTGCCGCCGGCGACGGGCGGCGCGGCGGGTGCCGCTCCATCGACGGTGAGTTTGAAAGAGTAACGCCCCTTGCCGCGCGATCCGCGGCCTGTGTATCAGGCCTGCGCCGAGTAAGAGGAGAATCGACCATGCGCGTACTGCTGACCGGATCGTCGGGCTGGCTGGGGCGCTATCTCGCTCCCTTGCTGACCCAAAGCGGCCATGCGGTCACCGGGCTCGACGTCGTGCCCGGTATGCATACACAAGTGATCGGCACCATCGCCGACCGCGGGCTGGTCGAACGGACGATGGGCGAGCATGGAATCGAGGCGGTCATTCATGGCGGAGCGCTGCACAAGCCCGACATCGTCCGTTACCCGCGACAGGCCTTCGTCGACGTCAATGTCAGCGGCACACTCAATCTGATCGAGGCGGCGGTCGCTGCCGGGAACGACCGTTTCCTCTTCACCTCGACCACATCGCTGATGGTGCGCGCCGATGTTCGTGCGGGGGCGGGCGACGCCGGCGCGTGGTGGATGGACGAGGATTTCGGTCCGATCGAACCGCGCAACATCTATGGCATCACCAAGCTCGCCGCCGAGCAGGCGTGCAAGCTGGTTCACCGCGAGCATGGGATCAACGTCGCGATCTTGCGTACTGGCCGTTTCTTTCCCGAAGACGACGACACGCATGCCGTGCCGAGCGGGCCGAACCTGAAGGCCAACGAACTGCTCAACCGGCGCCTGACGGTCGAGGACGCCGCCGCGGCGCACCTTGCCGCACTCGAAGCCGCGCCGCAGATCGGTTGCGATACCTTCATTCTCTCGGCCCCGCCGCCCTTCGCGCGCGATGACGCCGAGGAGTTAGCCCGCGATGCGCGCGCAGTGATCGCGCGCCATCATCCCGATGCGGCCGAGCTTTATGCCGCGGAGGGCTGGGTGCTCCCCGACATCATCGACCGCGTCTACGACCCGTCGCGCGCCGAGCGCCGCTTCGGCTGGCGTGCGCGGACCGACTTCGGCAGCGCGCTCGCGGCACTCCGCAACCGGACGCCGCTGCCCTTCACCCACGACCCCGACTATACATCCCCCATCGTCGCACAGGAGCGCGAAGCATGTATGTGCTGATCACCGCCAACCGCAATTATTCGAGCTGGTCGCTGCGCCCGTGGGTGCTGATGAGCGCGCTGGAGATCGAATTCGAGGACCGGATCGAACCCTTTACCAAGCCGGTGAACTACGACGCTTTTCGCAGCTTTTCACCGACCGGGCAGGTTCCGGCGTTGCTTCACGAGGGTCGCACGCTGCACGACTCGCTCGGTATCACCCTCTATCTGGCCGATCGTCACGCGGGTGTCTGGCCCGCCGATCCCGACGCGCGGGCGTGGGCGCAGTGTGCGGTCGCCGAGATGCACAGCGGTTTTTCGGCGCTCCGTAACGATTGCACGATGAATGTCGGGGTCCGTGTGACGCCGAAGCCGATGTCCGATGCGTTGCGTTCGAACGTCACTCGCATCCGCGAGCTGTTCGAAGAAGGGCTCGCGAAGTTCGGCGGCCCGTGGCTCGCAGGCGCTGACTTCTCTGCCGCCGACGCTTTCTTCGCGCCGGTCGCCTTCCGCATCCGCACCTATGGCCTCGACGTCGGGGCCGGACAGGCATGGGTCGACCATATGTTGTCGCATCCCGCGATGGCCGAATGGGAACGGCAGGCGCTGGTCGAGGAGTGGCGCGAGGAGAGTCACGAGGTCGAGCTGATCGCGGCAGGCGTGATCACCGCGGATTACCGGACCGCCTGACCGCTATTCGGATGCCGTGACGTCCTGCGGCCGGAGCGCAGGCGTGACGCACATCGTCACGCCGCCCCCGACGTCGCAGGATCTCGGGACGAACTGAAAGCAACGGGCACCATCGCTTCTGGTCTTGCCCTCATAGCCGATATGATCGGCCGCGAAATCCGCTTCGCTGCTTCGCGTCACCCTTGCGGCCGTCGCTATCGCGACCGCCACGGCAGGATCGCCCGCGGCCTGCCCGATCGGGACAAAATCGCCCTTCAGGGCGGCACCGCCGCATACGACCTCGCCTTTCCCGCCGCATCCCGCCACAAGCAGGACGCTCGCAATTGCTGCCAATACGACCATTCGCACGGTCATTCGGCGAGCGCCTCGCGCACCACGGCTACCCCCGCCTCGCGCTGCATCTTCAACTCGGCCTTCAGCTTCGCCGGATCGGGCGCGAAGACGAAGCCGAAGCTGACCCCGCCCTCCTTGCCGATCGTCGCATGGTGGAGCTTGTGCGCCTGTACCAGCCGCTTCGCGTAACCGTGGCGCGGTACCCAACGGAAATATCGCTGATGGACGAGGCCGTCGTGCACCAGCGTGTAGATGATGCCGTAGAAGAGGATACCGAGCCCGATCCACGTCCCCGGTTCCCATGCCGAGGCGCCCATGATCATCGGGCTGCCGATCACGAACATCGAAATGCTCATCGCCGCGCCGACGATCGCGAACAGGTCGTTCTTCTCGAGCAGATTATCGTGGGGTTCGTGATGGTCGCGGTGCCATGCCCAGCCGAAGCCGTGCATGATATATTTGTGGCTCGCCCAGGCGACGCCCTCCATCGCCACGACGGTGGCAAGCACGATAACGATGATAGCGAGCGTCGACATGGCTCCGCTTATACTCCAACGCGCGCGACCGAAAATTGCGTTTTTGATCGCCACTGGCTTGCAAAGTTATCCGGCAGGCGTAAGTGAACCCGCATGACTCGGCCCCGCACCCTTTACGAGAAAATCTGGGACGCGCATGTCGTCGAACAGCGCCCCGACGGTACCTGCCTGATCTTCATCGACCGCCACCTTGTCCATGAAGTCACCAGCCCGCAGGCCTTTGCCGGGCTTCGCGCGACCGGCCGCACCGTACGCCGCCCCGACCTGACGCTCGCGGTGCCCGACCATAATGTGCCGACGACGGCACGGCTCGACGCGGCGGGCAACAAACTGCCGATCGCCGATCCCGAAAGCGCGGCACAGCTTGCAGCGCTCGAAAAGAACGCCCCCGAGTTCGGCATCCGCTACATCGACGCGGTCGCGCCCGAGCAGGGCATCGTCCATGTCGTAGGCCCCGAGCAGGGTTTCTCGCTGCCCGGGACGACGATCGTCTGCGGCGACAGCCACACCGCATGCCACGGCGGCATCGGCGCGCTCGCCTTCGGCATCGGGACGAGCGAGGTCGAGCATGTGCTGGCGACGCAGACCTTGTTGCTCCAGCCGTCGAAGACGATGGAAGTGCGGGTCGAAGGCGAGGTCGGCCCCGGCGTCACCGCAAAGGACATCATCCTTCACATCACCGGCACGATCGGTGCGGCGGGCGGAACCGGCCATGTCATCGAATATACCGGCAGCGCGATCCGCGCGCTCAGCATCGAGGGTCGTCTGACCGTCAGCAACATGGCGATCGAGGGCGGTGCGCGTGCCGGCCTGATCGCGCCCGACGAGACGACCTTCGCCTATCTGATGGGCCGCCCCTATGCGCCGAAGGGCGCCGACTGGGATGCCGCGGTCGCTTGGTGGAAGAGCCTTGCGACCGATCCGGGCGCGACCTACGACAAGGTCGTGATCATCGACGCCGCCGACATTGCGCCGAGCGTGACTTGGGGCACCAGCCCCGAGGATGTCGTGCCGATCACCGGCGTCGTTCCTGACCCCGCGAGCTTTGTCGATCCGTCGAAGCAGGTCGCCGCGGCCAAATCGCTCGCCTATATGGGCCTCGAACCCGGCACGCGGATGCAGGACGTGCCGATCGAGAATATCTTCATCGGCAGCTGCACCAACAGCCGCATCGAGGACATGCGCGCCGCGGCTGCGATCGTGAAGGGTCGCAAGAAGGCCGCCAACGTCAAATGGGCGATCGTCGTCCCCGGTTCGGGCCTTGTGAAGGCACAGGCCGAAGCAGAGGGACTCGACCGCATCTTCACCGACGCCGGTCTCGAATGGCGCGAGCCGGGTTGCTCGGCGTGCCTTGCGATGAACCCCGACAAGGTGCCCGCGGGCGAACGTTGCGCGAGCACCAGCAACCGCAATTTCGTCGGCCGGCAGGGCCCGGGCAGCCGCACCCACCTTGTCAGCCCCGCGATGGCGGCGGCGGCGGCGGTGACGGGCAAGCTCACCGATGTGCGGGAGCTGATGGCATGAACCCGCTGGAAAAAGTCGAAGGCCGCGCGATTCCGTTCGGGCTCAAGAATGTCGACACCGACGTCATTATCCCTGCGCACTGGCTGAAAACCACGACACGCGAGGGCATGGGGCGCGGCGCGTTCGAGGCGATCCGCAAGGATCCCGACAACCTGTTCGACAGCGCCGAGTATAAGGGTGCGCCGATCCTGATCGCCGGCGACAATTTCGGTTGCGGGTCGAGCCGCGAGCATGCCGCCTGGGCGCTCGGCGACCTTGGCATCCGCGTGGTCATCGCGCCGAGCTATTCGGACATCTTCTCGGGTAACGCAGTCAAGAACGGCATCCTGCCCGTCGTTCTGCCGCAAGCCGCGATCGACCGGCTGATGGAGGTCGCGGTGACCGATCCGGTGCATGTCGACCTCGACACACAGACGGTGACGACGCCCTTTCAGGACCGCTTCACCTTCGAGATCGATCCCTTCCGCAAGATGTGCCTGCTCGAAGGACTCGACGAGATTTCGCTGACCGAAAAGAGCGACGCGGCGATCGGCGCCTATGAACGGAAGCTCGACGCCGAGCGTCCGTGGATGCGCCCGGTCGCGGCATAGGATCCCAATAAGAGGAGAAGATGATGAAGGCTCTCTTGTCGACCGCAACCGGCGGCCCCGAAACGCTCACCCTCGGCGAGCTGCCGCGCCCGACCGCCGGCAAGGGCCAGATCGTGATCGACGTGAAGGCCTGCGCGGTCAACTTTCCCGACGTGCTGATCATCGAGGATAAATATCAGTTCCGCCCCGAGCGTCCCTTTGCGCCCGGTGGCGAGGTTGCAGGCCTCGTCGCCGAAATCGGCGAGGGCGTCACCGAATTCAAGGTCGGCGACCGCGTAATCGCCGGCTGCGGCAACGGCGGCATGACCGAGGCGGTCGCGGTGGGCGTCCACAATGTCTATCATCTGCCCGAAGCGCATGATTTCTCCGAGGGAGCCTCGCTGCTGATGACCTATGGCACCAGCATCCACGCACTCCTCGATCGCGGCCATATCAGGGAGGGCGACACGCTGCTCGTACTCGGCGCGTCGGGCGGCGTCGGCATCGCCGCGGTCGAGCTGGGCAAGGCATTCGGCGCGCGCGTCGTGGCGGGCGTGTCGAGCGAGGAAAAGGCGGGCATCGCACGCGAAGCCGGCGCCGACGAGGTCGTCGTCTATGGCCGCCAGCCGTTCGACAAGGACCAGTCGAAGGAGCTTGCCAACAAGTTCAAGGAAGCCGTCGGCCCGAATGGCGCGAATGTCATCTATGACGCGGTCGGTGGCGATTATGCCGAGCCGGCGCTGCGCTCGATTGCGTGGGAAGGCCGCTACCTCGTCGTCGGCTTCCCCGCGGGCATCCCGCGCCTTCCGCTCAACCTCACCCTGCTCAAGAGCTGCGATGTTGCGGGCGTCTTCTGGGGCGCGTTCGTGATGCGCGAACCCGCGCGCAACCGCGCCAACATCGCGCGCCTGTTCCAGCTGTGGGAACAGGGCAAGATCAAGCCGCGCGTCACCGGCACCTACGCGCTGGAAGATGGCGGCAAGGCGATCGCCAAGCTCGCGGACCGTACCGCGGTCGGCAAGCTGGTCGTCACCGTCTGAAATATCGCCCCGATCCCGCGCTGACCGCGGCGCTGCGTACCCTCGCGGTGCCGGGCCGACTGGAGGTGCGGGTGACGCCCGGTGCCAGCCGCGACGCGGTGCGGATCGATGGCGACCTTGTTCAGGTCCGCGTCACTGCGCCGCCCGCTGACGGCGCCGCAAACGACGCCGTAATCGCCCTGCTTGCGGCGGCGCTCGATCGGCCGCGCCGCGACCTTTCGCTGCTTCGCGGTGCGTCCTCGCGGATAAAACTGATCGGAATTGCGACGGGCTGATCCGCATTCCGACTATCCGGTTAACCCTTTATCAGGGCCTTGCCGCCTATGGTGCGATCAGGACTATTGGGACCACAGGGTATCCGCGATGGGGAATCGCCGTTCGAACGAAGATACGCAGCAGGCCGCGAGTCTCGCGAACATTTCGCGTACCCGCCGCGCGCAGCTTGTCGCCGAGTTCGAAGGCGAGTTGGGCATCGACCACAAGGCCCGCGCGCTTGCCGCCTATGAAGCCAAGCGCTGGCAAGTGATCAAGACGATCATCGTCTGGACGATCGCGATCATGTTCTTCACCATCGCCTGTCACAAATTGTGGGTCATGGGTCAGGACGTCGAAGAGCCCTTCTCCGACCTCGATCCGATGAAGAGCCTGTTCGGCAGCGACAGCTAGCCCCCGGCTATTGCTTCGGCGGTTCCCGCAAATGCGCCGGGACTGCACTCCGCCCCAGCGAGTTCGCCGAGAATATTCCATCCGAGACCTTGGGCGCGTAGTATATCGCCCGCATCACCAGCTTCTTCTTCCCGTCGCGGCCGGTAATGGTGGCGCCGATCAATGCGCCGTCGGGCGCGACATCATAGGTCCGGATATCGGTTTCGTCGATGATGACGAGGTGCGTCGCCGGCCCGAAGCGCGTCTGCCGGGTGCCGCCGAGCCTTGCCGACAACATCGTCGAATTGGCCTGCACGCCGCAGGCCGCGCGCGCCACCCATGGCTCCTCGTCGATCTCGACGGTTGCAACGTTGAAATGGATGCCGGTCATCGCCTCGCAATCGGCGATCATCCGGTCGCGCGGCGTTTCGACGCGGTGATGGATGCCGTCGTGGAATTCGGCCGCCCATTCGCGAACCTCGGTCCCGTCGGGCAGATAGATGATGTTTGACCCGACAACGGTATAGGTTGCGCGGGTTTCACGCGTCAGCGCGATCAGCGCCCGCGCCTCTATCGACGCCGCCGTCATTTCCGGCGCGGCGGCTGCGGGGGAACCGATCGCCGCGAGCATTGCAAACGCGCCCGCGGCGGCTGATGCCCGCATCAGTAAACGCGCGCCTTCGGTTTGATGTAATCCGCGTCGTCCGACAGCGTATATTCGTGGACCGGACGGTAATCGAGACGGACGCCGCCGCCCTTGCCGCCCCAGCCGTCGAACCAGCTGATCGTGTGCTTCATCCACTTCTTGTCGTCGCGGTTCGGGAAATCCTCGTGCGCGTGGGCGCCGCGGCTTTCCTTGCGGTTGAACGCCGAATGCATCGTCACCGTCGCCTGCGCGATCAGATTGTCGAGTTCGAGCGTTTCGATGAGGTCGGTGTTCCAGATCAGGCTGCGGTCGGTGACATGGACGTCGTTCATCCGCTGATAGGTCTTGGTCAGCTTTTCCTTACCCTCGGCCATCAGTTCGTCGGTGCGGAACACCGCCGCATGCTGCGACATCGCGCGCTGCATCTCGGTCCGGATTTCCGCCGTCGGCGAACCGCCGTTCGCATTGCGGAAATGGTCGAGGCGGCCGAGCGCCAGGTCGGCGCTATCCTTCGGCAGCGCGGGCTGCGCGGCACCGGGCTTCAGGATTTCCTTCAGGCGATGGCCGGTCGCGCGGCCGAAGACGACGAGGTCGATCAGGCTGTTCGAGCCGAGACGGTTGGCGCCATGCACCGACACGCAGGCCGCTTCGCCGACGGCGAACAGGCCGGGGACGACGGTGTCGGGATTGCCGTCCTTCAGCGTCACGACTTCGCCATGATAGTTACAGGGGATGCCGCCCATATTGTAATGGACCGTCGGCACGACCGGCAGCGGCTGGCGCGTCAGGTCGACGCCCGCGAAAATCTTGCCGCTTTCGGTGATGCCGGGCAGGCGTTCGTGGAGCACCGCGGGATCGATATGATCGAGGTGCAGATAGATATGATCCTTGTGCGGGCCGACGCCGCGGCCTTCGCGGATTTCGAGCGCCATCGAACGCGAGACGACGTCGCGCGACGCCAGATCTTTCGCCGACGGGGCATAGCGTTCCATGAAACGCTCGCCTTCGGAGTTGGTGAGATAGCCGCCCTCGCCGCGCGCACCTTCGGTGATCAGGACGCCCGCGCCATAGATGCCGGTCGGGTGGAACTGGACGAATTCCATATCCTGCAGCGGCAGGCCCGCACGCAGCACCATGCCGCCACCGTCGCCGGTGCAGGTGTGCGCCGAGGTCGCGGTGAAATAGCAGCGGCCATAGCCGCCCGTCGCGAGCACGACGGCCTGCGAACGGAAGCGGTGGATGCTGCCATCCTCCATGCACAGCGCGATCACGCCGCGGCACGCGCCGTCTTCCATGATCAGGTCGAGCGCGAAATATTCGATGAAGAAGTCCGCGTCATATTTCAGCGACTGCTGATAGAGCGCGTGGAGCATCGCGTGGCCGGTGCGGTCGGCCGCGGCGCAGGTGCGCTGCACCGGAGGGCCTTCGCCCATATTCTGCATATGGCCGCCGAAGGGGCGCTGGTAGATGGTGCCGTCGGCGTTGCGGCTGAACGGCACGCCGGCATGTTCGAGTTCGTACACAGCGGCGGGCGCCTCGCGCACCATATATTCGATCGCGTCCTGGTCGCCGAGCCAGTCGGAGCCCTTGACGGTGTCGTACATGTGCCACTGCCAGTGGTCGGGCGAGTTGTTGCCGAGCGATGCGGCGATGCCGCCCTGCGCGGCAACGGTGTGGCTGCGCGTCGGGAATACCTTCGTGATGCACGCGGTCTTGAGGCCGGCTTCGGCGCTGCCCATCGTGGCGCGCAGGCCCGAGCCGCCGGCGCCCACGACGACCGTGTCGTAAACGTGATCGATGATCTTGTAGGCTTCGGTCATCTTACATTCCCCCCGGAGCGAGCCCGGCGGCGGGCGCAAGCGCGATGCGGACGATGGCGAAGATGCCGTAAGCGGCACCGCCGATCGCGTAGAAATTCAGGATAACGAGCGAGAGCAGCTTCACCGCTTCGCCATGGACGTAATCCTCGATCATCACCTGCAGCCCGAGGCGGAAATGCCAGAAGACGCTGACGACGAGCAGGATGAGCGCGAGCGCGACCGTCGGGTTCGACGCCCAGCGATGGACGGCGGCATGGTCGCCGAGATCGAGGCGGAACATCGAGACGACGAACCAGGTGACGAGCAGGATGTTGCCGAGCGCGGTCAGGCGCTGCTGCAGCCAGTGCTGCGAGCCGTGCTTCGACGAGCCGAGCCCGCGAACCCGGCCGAGGCGCGTACCATTACCCATTGAGCGCCTCCTTCAGGACATAGAGCCAGACCGCGGCGGTCGCGAAGAACGCGCCGGCGAATACGAGGACCGACCAGAGCTTGTTGGTCTTGAGCTCATAGCCCGCACCGGCATCGAGAACGAAGTGGCGGAGACCCGAGAAGAGGTGCTGGAAGAAAGCCCAGGTCAGGCCGACCAGCACCACCTTGCCGAGGACATTGGTGATCTGGTGGAAAATCGTGATCTCGGGGCTGGGATCGTGCCAGACGCAGGCGATGAAAGCCGCATAGGCCTCGGGCCCCGCAGCGATCGCGCCGAGCCAGCCGAGGAACATCAGCCCCCCGACGATCGCCAGACCGTCGCCGGTGATGCGGTGAAAGATCGAGACCGCCATCGAAGGCGCCCATTTATACACCTGGAGGTGCGGCGAGAGCGGCCGTGCGCTCGGTTCGTTGCCAGCCATATCAGCCCCGTTTCATGACTCTGTCGGTCGATGGGCGCGGGTTAAGCGTTCCCGCTGCGATATGCAATTGCTTAGGGCGCGAGGGATGCAGATTATTGTCTGCCGGCCGCGAGACGAAAAGAGGGCGCGCGGTCCCTGACCGCGCGCCCTCCCTATCCGGAAATTACCGAAATCAGCTCTTGCAGGGACCGGTGTTGGTGCTGGTGACCTGCAGCTGCATTTCCATTTCGCCGCCGGTCGGCGCCTTGCCCTTCGAAGAGACGAGGATATCGGTCTTCTTCGCCTCGAGCGTACCCGACATGGCGAGCTCGACCTTCTGGCCGGCCTGGTTGCACGAACCGGCGAGGTCGATCTTGCCGCCGCCGATCTGGTTCTTCGTCCAGGTGCAGGCGTCGCCATAGCCCTTCGACAGGGCACCGGCGAGATCTTCCTTGTCGACCTGTTCCTGCGTAACGCACTGATCGGTCGCACCCGCGGCTGCGAACTGCTTCGACATCTGGTCCTTCACATTGTCGGGAACGCCCGGCATGTCGAACTTGACCAGCTTCACTTCGGTCTTCCAGTTGCCCGCTTCACGCTTCACGGGAGCCGACGAGGCCGCAGCCGTACCTCCGTCCTTGCCGTCGGCCGCCTTGTCCGACTTGCCGCAGCCGCCCAGCGCGAGCGCAGCGCCCAGCACGGCAACAGTCACAAAATTCTTCATCTGGTTTCTCCGATTATGTTTTGGGTCCCTGTGGATTCGCCCCCCGTCCGTGTCCACGACGACTGGGCAGCGCCGAATTATAGAGATGTTTTAAGGAGATGCACCCCCTTATTGCCCTGCAACGCATATTCGTCCCCGTTGCGGACGCTCGTTCCGGCCCCGCCAAAAGACAAAGGGCGGCACGGGGCCGCCCTCGATCCCGGCCATGAGCCGGGATGATCCGTTCCGGTCCGGCGGGTTTCAGCGCCGGCCGGGATGCGTCACTTCAGCTTGTCGCGATTGGCATAGAGCAATGCTGCAAGCACCGCGGCCGAACCGACCCCGATGCCCGCCGCCGTCTTCCAGCCGATCTTCTTGCCGCCCTTGTCCGCTGCCGCCCTGTCGGCGGCTTCGGTCGCCTCTGCGGCTTCCTTCTGCGCCTGAAGTTCGCGCGCGGCGCGCAGCACTTCATTTTCCTCTTCGTCGTGCGGCGGCGGGGGAGCTTGGTCGGTCATCACACTAGTCCTTGTTATCCGGCGAGCGCCTGATCGACAGGCACATAGTCCGTTCCGACCGCTTCGGCGACGGCTTCGAACGTCACCTTACCATTCCAGACGTTGAGTCCCTGCGCAAGATGCTCGTCGCGCTTCAGCGCCTCTTTCCACCCCAGATCGGCGATGCGGAGGGCATGCGGCAGGGTGACGTTGTTGAGCGCATAGGTGCTGGTGCGCGCGACCGCGCCCGGCATGTTCGCGACCGCATAATGGACGATGCCGTCGACGACATAGGTCGGGTCGGCATGCGTCGTTGCGTGGCTGGTTTCGAAACAGCCGCCCTGGTCGATCGCGACGTCGACGAGCACCGAGCCCGGGCGCATTGTCTTCAACATGTCGCGGCTGACGAGCTTCGGCGCTTCGGCACCGGGGATCAGCACCGCGCCGATCACGAGGTCGGCCTCGGCAACGCATTCGGCGAGATTCGCGCGGTTCGAGAAGCGGGTCTTGGCGCGCGCCTCGAAGAAGGTGCCGACGCGCTCGAGCACTTCGGGGTCGCGGTCGAGGATGGTGACGTCGGCGCCGAGGCCCGCCGCCATTTGCGCGGCGTTGAAGCCGACGACGCCGCCACCGATCACGCAGACCTTGCCGGGCGCGACGCCGGGCACGCCGCCGAGCAACACGCCGCGGCCGCCATGCGCCTTTTCGAGCGCGGTCGCGCCGGCCTGGATCGACATGCGGCCCGCAACCTGGCTCATCGGCTTCAGCAGCGGCAAGCCGCCGTGCGGGCTGGTGACGGTTTCATAGGCGATACAGATCGCACCCGACTTCATGAGGTCGAGCGTCTGTTCGGGATCGGGCGCAAGGTGGAGGTAGGTGTAGAGGATCTGGCCGGGGCGCAGCATCGCGCGCTCGACCGCCTGCGGCTCCTTGACCTTCACCACCATGTCGCAGGTCGCGAAGATTTCCTCGGCGGTCTGGACGATCTCGGCGCCCGCCTGCTCATAGAAGCGGTCATGCGCGCCGATGCCTTCGCCGGCACCGGTCTGGACAAGGACGCGGTGGCCGTGGACGACGAGCTCGCGCGCGCTCTCGGGGGTCAGGCCGACGCGATATTCGTGATTCTTGATTTCCTTGGGGGTGCCGATGATCATCTTCGCTCTCCATCGAAGGGCCGGCGCATCGAAGGCCGGGCCGATGGCGCGGGCTTATAGCAGAAAGCATGCGCGAGGTGCTTGCATATCATCCCCTTCCCGGCGATATTCGTGCAAGAATTTTGCACATATCAGGCAAGATGCGCACGATGCTTGATCGAATTGACACCAAATTGCTTGAGTTGCTGCAGCGTGACGGGCCGCGCTCGACCGCCGAACTTGGCGAAGCGGTCGGCCTTTCGCCTTCGGCATGCCATCGCCGCATCCGCGCGCTCGAGGCGGAAGGCTATATCACCGGCTATACCGCGCGACTGAATCCCGAACGGATCGGCCTGGGCCTCGACGTGTTCGTTGACATCAGCCTGACCTCGCAAAGCGAGGAAGCGCTCACCGCGTTCGAGAGCGCAGTGAAGAGCTTCGACGAAATCCTCGAATGCCAGTTGCTTTCGGGCGCCTCGGACTATCGCCTGCGCGTCGCGGCGCGCAACGTCGCCGACTTCGACCGGCTGCACCGCCATTGCCTGTCGCGCCTGCCCGGCGTTGCCGCGATGCACAGCGCCTTCGCGCTGCGGACGATCAAGGCGTTCGAGGGCTATCCGATCACGCACGACGATCGCCGCTGAAGCCAGATTCCGGCGCGCTGGTTAACGCCCCCTTTACCATCCTGTCGGCATACCCCGGTGACGAGTTTCGCGGACGATCGGGACGGCAGATTCCACACGTCCGAAGATTGGGTCAGGGAAGCAGGATCATGGTGAAGGAAAATCCGATTCACAAGCAGCAGATCGATCCGGTGCTGATGGCCGATCGCTTCCCCTTCTATGACCTCGACGGCCGCCTCGCCGCGGACGCCGCCGAAATCTACGGCATCATCGCAGGTCGCGAGGAGCATATCGCACGCGCCTATTGGGATGCGTTCAACGCACTGCCGGGCATGGAACGCAAGGTCGAGGGCGAGCTGCTCGAATCCTACGTCAAAGGCAGCGCGCGCCACACCGAAACCAAATATCGCGACGCCGCCGGCCAGGAGGTCGCGACGATCGCCTGCCAGAACACGCATATGGCGCGCCGCGTGAAACTGCCGCTCGCCTCGGTCATGTCGTGCATCGCCGAGAGCCTGCGCCTGACGATCGAATTCGTGATCGACGCCTGCGCGGGCGATACGCAGCGCCAGGCGCGGCTCACGAGCGCAATCAACCGTCTCGCGCTGCTCGAATTCGACATCATGCAGCGCTATGCGACCAAGCTCGACCGCGCCGTCATCTCGACCGAGCGCCAGTCGCTCGCGGGCGATTTCGACCGGTCGATCGCCTCGCTGGTGCAGGACACCGACACTGCGCGCCAGCAGCTCGCGAAGCAGGCTTCGTCGGCCGACCAAGCTGCCAAGGGCATGATCGCCAAGACGAGCGAAGTCGCCGCGGCTTCCGAGCAGTCGGCGATCGCGATGCGCGAAGCCGCCTCGACCGCCGCGGGCCTGATCCGCGCGATCGAGGATGCGCGCAGCGAGGTCGAAGCCTCGGCGAGCGTCGCGACGCGGGCGTCCGAACAGGCAGGCGAAGCCGTCGCCATGTCCGAAGCGCTCTCGCGCCACGCCGAATCGATCGAGTCGATTCTGGGCCTGATCCGCGAGATTGCGGGTCAGACGAACCTGCTCGCCCTGAACGCCACGATCGAGGCCGCCCGTGCGGGCGAGTCGGGTCGCGGCTTCGCGGTCGTCGCGCAGGAAGTGAAGAGCCTCGCCAACGAAACCGCGCGCGCGACTGACGATATCGCGGGCAAGATCACCGCGATCCAGCAGGCGACACGCGGGTCGGTGTCGGCGAACCAGTCGATCCAGCAGACGATCGTCGAAGTGCAGAATTCGGCGCAGCGCATCCGCGACGCGATGGACGCGCAGGCGCAGACGGTCACCTCGATCACCGCCGCCGTCGACGAAACCGCGCTCGCCGCCGACTCGATGTCGTCGACGATCGCGAGCATCCGCAACGATTCGGGCATGGTGGCCGGCGAGATCAGCACACTGAGCGCTGAATTCGCCAAGATGGGCGACCGCCTCCAGTCGCTGGAAAAGGCCGCGAGCGAATTCAGCCGCCGCGTCGCCTGATATCGGGCGCAAGCTTGGCAACGACACTTCCCCTGCCCTAAGGCGGGGGGATGACGACCCACATCCTGATCACCGGCGCCAGCCGCGGTATTGGCGCAGCGATTGCCGAAGCGCTGACTACTGACGCGACGAAAGTCGTCGCGCTGTCGAGCGCCGACGGCGACCTCTCCGATCCTGCGGTTCCAGGGAAGCTGTGGCAGGCGAGCCTCGACCGTCTCGATGGCCGTATCGACGTGCTGATCAACAATGCCGGCATCTTCGAAGCCAATCCGCTCGACGCGGACGATGCCGACTGGCTCGCGGGCTGGGAGCGCACGATGCAGGTCAACCTGACCGCAAGCGCCCTTTTCTGCCGCCGCGCCGTGCAGCACTGGCAGGACCGCCGATCGGTCGGCCGCATCGTCAACATCGCGAGCCGCGCCGCCTATCGCGGCGACAGCCCCGCCCACTGGCACTATGCCGCCTCGAAGGCCGGGATGGTCGCGATGACGAAGACGATCGCGCGCGGCTATGCGAAGGACGGCATTCTCGCTTTCGCGATCTGCCCGGGCTTCACGATGACCGGCATGGCCGACGAATATCTGGCGAGCCGCGGCGGCGACAAATTGCTCGCCGATATTCCGCTCGGCCGCGTCGCCATGCCCGACGAGGTCGGCGAAATGGCTCGCTGGTGCGCACTCGATGCGCCCGCGTCGATGACCGGCGCCGTGCTCGACGTCAACGGCGCGAGCTACGTGCGCTGAGATGAGCTGGATCGTCTCTCTCCCCTGTACCCGCGCCGAGGCCGAGGCTTTGTCCGGCGAAATTCCCGAACTCGATGCGATGCCCGAGGCGCCCGTCGTCGTGACGCGCGAGATCGACGAGGATGCCGGGCTTTGGCAGCT
Source organism: Sphingopyxis sp. BSN-002 (assembly GCF_022024275.1). Taxonomy (NCBI): domain Bacteria; kingdom Pseudomonadati; phylum Pseudomonadota; class Alphaproteobacteria; order Sphingomonadales; family Sphingopyxidaceae; genus Sphingopyxis; species Sphingopyxis sp. BSN-002. Next base: position 2,834,709 of record NZ_CP091804.1, on the reverse strand, counting down.
CGATGCCTATATGGACGACAAGCCGGATGCGGCGCTGATCCGGCTGTTGCAGTCATTGGTTCCGAGCGCAAAGGGTACGAAGCCCACCGTCGAGGAGCTGGTCGAGCAGGACTGGATCACGCTGTCACAGCAGGGTCTCGAGCCCGTTCAGGCAGGCAGATTCTTCGTCCACACAACCAGCTATGCAGATCAGGTGCCGCCGGGCACCGTCCCCTTCCTGATTGACGCAAGCCAGGCATTCGGGACCGGCGGGCACGACACCACTGCCGGCTGCCTGAAAATGCTCGACAGCCTTGCCCGGCAAGGCGCGAGCCCGCGGAATATTGCCGACGTCGGAACCGGCACCGGTCTGCTGGCGTTCGCCGCGATGCATCTGTGGCCGCGCGCGAAGACGATCGCGTCGGACATCGACCCGGCGAGCATCCTCGTCACCCGCGACAATGCAGCCATCAACGGCGTTCCGCTTGGCCGCGGCGGCGGGCGGCTGGCCCTCGCGGTCGCGCCGGGGACCGACCATCCGGCGATCCGCCACCGCGCGCCCTATGATCTGGTCGTCGCGAACATCCTGGCCGGTCCGCTGATCACGCTGGCGCCAGACATCGGTGCGGCGACCGCGCCCGGCGGCCACGCGATCCTCGCCGGGCTTATCGCGCGCCAGATGGAGCCGGTGCTTGCCGCCTACCGTGCGCAAGGCTTCCGGCTGGTTGCACGCGGCGGCAGTGCCGAATGGCCGTGCCTGCTACTGGCGAAACGCCGCCGCTACGGATACCGGCGCAAGGAACGCGCCTTCCATCGCGCCAGCCCGTCGGACGCGAGCTTCGGGAGCTGGTAGCTCCGGGCGGGATGGCCTCAGGCTAAATACTGGAAATACCCCGAAGATTTGCTATGCTCCGGCAATCGCAACCGGGAGAGGCCGACCATGAGCCTGTTTGCCATTGCCTTGCTTGCCACCGCACCCGCGGCAGGCGACGCAGCCGAACCGATCGTCGTGACCGGAACCCCCGTCACCCGCGAGGACGCGAGAAAGCGCGCCGCCCAGTTCGTCCGCCGGGCCGGAGTGGCCCAGCTGCAGCCCGTCGCGCGATGGACGATGCCGGTCTGCCCCCGCACGGTCGGCCTCGACGACAATGTCGCTGCGATCGTCGACAACCGCATCCGCACGATAGCCGCTTCGACGGGAGCAAAAGTCGCCCCCGCGGGCTGCGCCGCAAATATCGTGGTGGTCTTTACGGCCGACGGGAACAGCCTTGCCCGCGCGATTCTGAAAAAGTCGCCCGATCTGCTGGCCGAAATGTCGCCGGTCGCGCGCGAGCGGATACTGGATGGCGACGGTCCGATCCGCTGGTGGTACAATACGCGCGTCGAAACCCGGCACGGCATGCCGGTTTCAAACGGCATGATCCGGCAGTATAACAGCAGCATTGTCAGCACGCAGGTCGTGCGGGCGTTGCAATCGGCAACCGTCATCGTCGATGTCGAAAAGGCGGAGGGCACGCCGCTCGAGGCCGTCGCCTCGCACGCCGCGATGGTCGCGCTCGCCGAACTCAGCAGCAATCCCCCGCCCCCGGAAGGCTCGATCATGGGGCTGTTCGACGGCGAGTCGGGGCGCCGCGAGCTGTCCGACAGCGATACGGCGCTGCTGCGCGGAATCTATGAGATACCGCCGGACCGTGAGGCGTTTCAGCACCGCCGCCAGCTGGTCTCGACGGTTCGCAAGGAACAGCAGGGCGAGGAGTGAGGCTCAGCCGCTCTTTGCGAGCGCATAGTCCTGCGTGCCGCGCGTGATCACCTCGTCGCCGGGAAGTATGTCGGCAATGGCAATCGGCGGCAGCGCGTCGTTCGCGGCATAGAGCGGCGCGAAATCGGTATTCACCGTGGTGTCGAGCAGCTGATCGAGGCTGTCGATGACGAAATAATTCTGCTGGAAATCGTCGATCCGGTAATCGGTACGCATCACGCGCGCGAGATCGAAGCCGATGCGGTTCGGACTGTCGCTGTCGAGCGCAAACACGCTCTCGGCATAGCTCGACACGATGCCGGCACCATAGATGCGCAGCCCGCCCGCTTCGCGGATCAGACCGAATTCGACCGTGTACCAATAGAGCCGCGCGAGCTGCTTCAGCGCGTCGAACTTCAGGCTGCGGAGGCCCCCTTCGCCATAGGCGACCATGTAGTCGGCGAAGACCGGATCGGCGAGCATCGGGACATGGCCGAACACGTCGTGAAAGACGTCGGGTTCCTGCAGATAGTCGAGCTGCTCGGGAGTACGGATGAAATTGCCCGCCGGGAACCGGCGGTTGGCGAGATGGTCGAAAAAGACGTCGTCGGGGACGAGCCCCGGCACCGCGACGACCTGCCACCCCGTAGCATCCGTCAGCCGCGCGTTGAGCTCTCGATAGTCGGGGATGCCCGGCTTTTCGAGCTTGAGCACGTCGATCCCGCGCAGAAAGGCTTCGGATGCACGCCCGGGCAGCATCGCCGACTGGCGCGCAAAAAGCCGGTCCCACATCGCATGCTCGTCAGCGGTAAAGGCATCCCAGTCCTGCGGAATCGTCCAGTCGGCCGCGGCGCCGGGCGGCGGCACTTCATGGACGTGGGTAAAGCCATCCTTCATCGAACAGGGTCTAGCATGAACTGGTTTCAGATGAAACCTTTCCGACGCGCGACTCCGAGCCATCGTGCCGCACGCGGAAGGCGCGGCAAGATTAGCCGATCGACGATCCACAGCAAGGCCAGCGACGCGGCCAGCATGGGCAGAAACGCCGCGAGCAGCAGGATGATCGCCGCGACGCCCCTGAGCCGCGCCGGATCGCGCGACGGCGAAGGCGCGCCGAGCACGTCCTCCGGCTTGCGGCGGCGCCACATCAGAAAGCCGGAGATCGCGAGCGTGAAAAGCGCCAGCGCGGTCACGACGCCGACGATCTGGTTCGCGAGCCCGAAGAGCTGTCCCTCATGCCAGGCGATCCCGATGTTCACCACGCGGTCGATGACATGCTTGTCGGCAAAGCCGCTGCGCGAAACCTCGAGGCTCGTCGCGGGATCATAGCTGACCTTCCGCACCTGTGGCCGGTTCTGGGTCTGCGTCGTCAATGTCCAGACATTGCCGTTCGGCGGGCCGAACATGTTGGGGGCGCCCGGCGGCTGGATGATCGCGGGCGCAGGCATATGCTCGGCGCGGGCGCGGAGGACGATATAGGCGAGCGGCGCACGATGCTCCGGACCCTGCGGCCTGGGCGCCGCCGAAGCCATGGCATGATGATCATGCGCAGCGTGGGGGTCGGCGCCACCCTTCCAGTCGGGGACGCCCGCCACCCATCCCATCTCGGCGCGGATCGCGCGAAAGCCGCCGGCCCACACGTCGGTCCACGGTAGCGCCGTGAAGAGCAGGATCAGCGCCAGCCCCGACACCCAGAAGCCCCTGACGGTGTGGAGGTCGCGCAGGGCGGTGCGGCCGCCAAGCGACAGCCGCGGCCAGACGATTCCCGCAAGGCCCCGCCCCCGCGGCCACCAGAGATAGAGGCCGGTCAGGATCAGCACGATCGCCCAGCTCGCCGCCAGTTCGACGAGCAGCCTGCCGCTGCGCCCGGCCAGCAGGCTGCCATGCAGACGTGCAAGCCATGCCGACCATCGCGCGTCGGGGTCGACCGTCCCGATCACCCGCCCCTGCGGCGAAACCGCGACGTCGCGCATCGCGCCGCCGGACAGGCCGATATGGACGACCGCGGCGTCGCCGGCCGCCTCGGGAATGCGATAATAGTGAAAGCTCGCTCCGGGGTTGCCCGCGAGAGCCGCCGCAACCTGCGCGTCGGCGTCGACGGCCCCCTCCGAAGACAGCCCGCGCCATGCGCTTTCTTCCCACCGGTCGAGCTGCGGCTTGAACAGATAGGCCGCGCCCGTCACCGACAGGACAAGCACGATGGGATGACGAACAGCCCGGCATAGAAATGCCAGCGCCAGATCGTGCGATAGAGCGGAATCCGGTTGACGTCGGCCATCCCCAAGTCCCTCAGAAACGCGCGCGAAGGCCGGCGGAGACCGCCCGGCGTTCGACGGGGTAATAGATCGCCGGGTTTGCGGCCGACGTCACCGAAGCATCGATCGTCGCGCTGATGTCGCCGATCGCCCTTTTTCCCGTGATGTTGCGGATGTCGACAAATGCTTCGACACCCTCAGCCACGCGCGCACCGCCGGTAAGGCCGACCAGCGCATAGCCGGGGGTGCGGACATTGTTGCGATAGTCGGCGAACGGGCCCTGCGGCACCCATTCGACGTTCGGCGCAACGTGCAACGCATCGGTGCCGATCCGCGCCTCGGCACGATAGGCATGCTTCGGCACCACCGGCAGGCGGTTGTCGCCGAATTGACTGTCGTTCCGGAAGCGGAAGTCGCTGAACGCATATGTCTGGCGCAGACGCAGCCAGGGCGCGATATCGAGATCGAGCCCCGCCTCGATCCCCTGATGCAGGGTCCGGTCGGCGTTGAAGGTGGCGGCCGGGATACTGCTGCTCACGCTATATTGCAGCATCTCTCCTTTCAGCGTCGAGCGATAGAGCGCCAGATCCCAATGGACGATGCCCACGCTGCCGCGCGTACCGATTTCGGCGGTCCAGGCACGTTGCGGCCGGATGTCCGAAATCAGCATGCTGACGGGCGGCACGCCGACCGACTGGAACACCTCGCCGAACCCCGGGAATTCGGCCGAGCGGCTGTAGTTGGCGAAGAATTGCACGCCGTCCGCCGGCTCGAACAGTAAGCCGAATTTCGGTGAAAAGGCATCGAAATCGACCCGCCCGTCGTTCGCCGGACTGGTCGAGAAATCGACCCGGCGTTTCCGCCAGCCGTCGGCATAGACCCCGCCCGCGATCAGCGAAAGTTGCGGCGCCGGCCGCACGCGGACTTCGCCATACAGGTTCGCGGTCTGCGCGTCCTGATCGGCGTCGAAAGTCAGCGCGCCACGCCGACCGGCGATATTGACGAACTGGCGTGCATGAACAGTGCCGCGGCGCAATTCGCCCCCCAGCGTCGCCTCGACCGGTCCCGCCGCATAGTCGAGCCGCGCAAAACCGCCGACGTCGGTCGATTTCTGGTCGATTACCTGAAAGATCGGATGGAACAGCGACTTGGCGTTGACGAAGCCTCCGACCTCCAGCTTCGCCGCGCCGAAGTCGAAAGTCGTGCGATTCTGCAGGCGCAGCGAGTCTATGTCGCGTTGCTGATCGCCTGCTGCGCTGCCGGCGTTCGCCATCTTCGGCGTCGTCAGCGCCTGCGCACGGGTCAGCGCGCCGGGAAGCTGCTGGTCGATAGTGTTGAAGCTGACATAGAAGCGCGTCGATACCGTGTCGCCGAACCGCAGACCGACGTTCCCCTGAAAGCGAAGACTGCGTCGTTTCGCATGGTCGCGGTCGCCATCCGACGTGTCGGCGCTCACCGCCCCCCAGGCATCGACCGCGTCGCTGGCGACCCCCGCCGACACGAGGCCGCGATGGAGATCGAAGCTGCCGACATCGCCGCGCAGATATATTCCTCCGGCCGTGCGGGCGGTCGGGGTCACGCCGTTGATTGCGCCGCCCAATGTGCCCGATCCGAAGCGCAGCGCATTGGCGCCGCGATACACTTCGAGATGATCGAAGAAGATCGGCTCGAGCTCCTGGAAATCGCCATTATCGTCGGCGAGATTGATCGGCACCCCGTCCTGCAACAACGTCAGCCCGCGCATGTGAAAGCCGCGCGAGATACCCGAGCCGCGGATCGAGATGCGTACCTCCTGCCCGTAGCGGGGCTGGAGATATATCCCCGGCGAAAAAGCCAGCGCGTCGCGCAGGGACACGACCGACTTGTCGGCATAGTCTTCATAGGAAACGACATCGGTGCCGCCCGGTGTATGCGAGGCACGGTCTTCGGCAGCATGGGTCGCAGTGGGTGCGGTCACGATAATGGCGGAATCGGCCTCGTCGGCATGGACGGGCGAAGCCGCAAGGCAAGATGCAAGCGCCAGCAACGGCGCCGCACAATCGGCATTGATCTTCATCGGAATATCTTCCCCGGATACAGGCATGGGGCCGCGCCGCGCTTTCGGGCGCGGACGGCATGTCAGGCTGGATCAGGCGAAGAGGGGTGGTCCGGTACTGGGAGGGAGCGGCGACGCGATCCCCGGGGCATAGCCCAGCGAGGGAACGGCAGCGGGAGAGGGCTCAGCCTCGACGAGCTTCTCGGGCAGCGCCGGCAAGTCGGGCGCGATGGGAGCAGCCGCGAGCGCGCCCCAAGGACAATGCTGCTGGCCCTTGCCGGCCTGGTGATCGCCGGTCTTCTTCAGCGCGATCGTCACCGTCCCGTCGGGATTGGCGGGGTCCGAACAGACGCGAACGGTGATCGTGCCGTCGGCATTGCTGTCGATCATCCAGCCGGGCGCGACGAGCATTCGCGCCGCCAGCGCCAGAATCAGCGGCAGCAGCAACAGGATGCCCGGACGGCGAAAGGCGGCAAGGATGCCCACGCGTCGCGCCTTATGGCGCACCGCTAGCGCTGGCAAGCGGACAGATTGCCCTATCCGGCGCCACGCTGTCCGGCGTCCCTATTCGGCCGGCGTCTCGTCGGTCTTCTTGCCGGTGCGCGTCCACGGATAGAGGAACTGACCCCAATATTTCTTCGGTACATCCTCGGGGATGCCGTAATTTTCGGGCCAGCGGTCCTTCGGCAGGTGGAAAGTGCCGAACAATTTGTCGATCCACGGAAAGTGAATCGCGAAATTGACGTCGAAGGCCTCGCGCTCCAGCCCGTGGTGCCAGTGGTGAAAGCGCGGCGTCGCGACCCAGTGGCCGAGGCGGTTGAAATTGCCCCCGACATTGGCGTGGAGCAGCGACGACCAGACATAGACGAAACCGATATAGGCCTGCATCACCGAAGGCGAGAAACCGAGCGTGAACAGCGGCAGCGAGGTGATTGCGCGCAGCAGGATGATCTCGACGAAGTGCATCCGCGACCCGGCGAGCCAGTCCATCGACTTGGCGCTGTGGTGCACCGCGTGGAAACCCCAGAGGAAGGGGTAGCGGTGGAAGGTGCGGTGGAACCAGTATTGCACCATGTCCGACGCGACGAGCACGATCAGGAACTGGACGATCCACGGCAGCGACGCGACCCCGGCGCGGAAGGTGTCCCAGCTGTTCGTATGCGCGTTGACGAACTGCTGCGGCGCGAGCGCAAGGAAACCCAGCACCTGCACGAACATCGTGCTGACGAGATAATAGAAGAGGTCCTCGCGCCATTCGGTACGAAACAGCCGCTGCGCGCGGCGATGCGGGAAGGCGCGTTCGAGCGGCGCGAACATGAAGCCGGTGACGAGCAGGTTCACGACGAAGAAGTCGAGCCCGAAGAAGATGCCCCAGTCGCGCGTTTCCTGCGGCTGGACGTTCGACCCGCCAAGCAGGATCGCCCCGAGCCCGATCATCAGCGCGGTGAGCCCGAGCACCTTGCGCGGGCGGAGCAGCAGGCTGAGCAACGATAGTCCATAGCTGACGAGGAGAACGAGGTGAACCGCACCGCGAAAGCCGGTCCAGTTCTTGACGACCGCAAGCTCGGGGGTCGCGAACCAGTCGGGGAAACGCAGCGCAATCACCATCAGGAAGCCCGCGATCGCGAACAGCAGCCCGAAGAAGCCCGACAGCCACCCGCTCCCGAACCGCCGCACCTCGGTGTGCGATTCCAGATCGTGCATCAGCGTTTCGAGATAGTCATTCTTTGCCATGCGGCCCCCTCACAGCATTTCGTGCGCGCCGTCTGTGATGGCGCGCACGTTCCTCTTCTAACCCGCTGCCGCGACGATCGCAGCCCATTCGGCCTCGTCGATCACGCGGATACCGAGCGCGCTCGCCTGCTTGAGTTTCGACCCTGCGCCGGGGCCCGCAACGACCAGATCGGTCTTGGCGCTGACCGAGCCTGCAGCCTTGGCGCCCAAAGCTTCGGCCTGCGCCTTGGCCTCGTCGCGGCTCATCGTTTCGAGTTTGCCGGTGAAGACCACTGTCATGCCCGACACCTCGCTCTCGCGGGTTTCGACAACATAGGGAGGGGGTGAGACCTCGCCCATCAGATCGTCCCATAGCACGCCGTTGTGCGGCTCGTGGAAGAAATCGCCGAGCGCCTGAACAACGACAGGGCCGACACCGTCAATAATGGTAAGCTCTGCAATCGAAAGCTCATCACCTGCATGCGCTTCGAATGCGCATTTTCGCAGAACCCCCAACTCACCGAAATGCTTTAGGAGATCGCGCGCGGTCACCGCGCCGACGTGGCGAATGCCGAGCCCGAACAGCAGGCGCGCGGCGTCAGGTGAGCGCTTCGCCTCGATCGCGGCGAAGAGATTGTCGACCGACTTTTCCTTCCACCCCTCGCGGCCGAGCAGGTCGTCGCGGTGGTTCTTCAGGCGGAAGATATCGGCGGGCCCCTTGTCAAGCCAGCCGAGGTCGAGGAACTCCTGAATGCTCTTTTCGCCGAGCCCCTCGATGTCGAGCGCGCCGCGGCTGACGAAATGGCGCAGGCGTTCGAACTTCTGCGCGTTGCAGATGAGGCCGCCGGTGCAGCGGACGTCGACCTCGCCCTCCTCGGCGACCGCTTCGCTGTCGCAGACGGGGCAATGGTCGGGGAAGATATAGGCGGCGCGATCCTCGTCGCGGGTGAGGTTCTCAACGACCTGCGGGATCACGTCGCCCGCGCGCTGGATCACGACGCGGTCGCCGGGGCGCACGCCGAGGCGGCCGATCTCGTCGCGGTTGTGGAGCGTGACGTTCGACACGACAACACCGCCGACGGTGACGGGGGTGAGCCGCCCGACCGGGGTCAGCTTGCCGGTGCGGCCGACCTGGATGTCGATCGCCTCGAGCGTCGTCTGCGCCCGTTCGGCGGGGAATTTATGCGCGATCGCCCAGCGCGGCGCCTTTGCGACGAAGCCCAGACGCTGCTGCCAGTCGAGACGGTCGATCTTATAGACGACGCCGTCGATATCGTAGGGCATCTCGGCGCGCTCGGCCTCAATCATCCGGTAGTGCGCGAGCACGTCGGCGACGCTCTCGAAGCGCTTCAGCAGCGGCGAGACGGGAACGCCCCACGCCGCGATCTGCTTCATCATCGCATATTGCGTCTCGGCGGGCACCGCGCTGACCTCGCCCCAGCCATGCGCGAGAAAGCGCAGCGGACGCGACGCGGTGACGTTGGCATCCTTCTGGCGCAGCGAGCCCGCCGCGGCGTTGCGCGGATTGGCAAACTGGCGGACGGTCGCCGGATCGAAATCCTGCTCGCGTTGCGAAGCAAGCGCCCTGCCCTCGTCCATCAAACGCTCGTTCAGCGCGGCGAAATCGGCCTTGGCCATATAGACCTCGCCGCGGATCTCGAAGACGTCGGGTGCGGTACCCTTCAGGTCCTGCGGAATGTCGGCGATCGTCGCGACGTTCGCGGTGACGTCCTCGCCGACCGAACCGTCGCCGCGCGTCGCGGCCTGCACGAGCTTGCCTTTCTCGTAGCGCAGCGAACAAGACAGGCCGTCGATCTTGTCCTCGGCTGTGAGCGCGATGGCCTCGTCCGCGCCGAGATTGAGGAAGCGCCGCACCCGCGCCGCGAACTCTTCGACATCCTCGCCCGAAAAGGCGTTGTCGAGGCTCATCATCCGTACCGCGTGCGTGACCTTGGCAAGCGGCGAGCTCTCGACCGCTGCGCCGACCAGCTTGTTCGGGCTGTCGGCGCGGATCAGGTGCGGGAAGGCATTTTCGATTTCGGTGTTACGACGCACGAGCGCGTCATAGTCGGCGTCCGCAATCTCGGGCGCATCGTCGGCATGATAGCGTTTGCTGTGATAGGCGATCGTTTTCGCGAGCCGCATCAGTTCGTTGGCGGCGTCGGCTTCGGTCAGCGATTCAATTTCGGTCATGCGCCGGCTTTTGCCACCGGCTTGAACTCGGCGCGAGTACCAAATCCTGCGATAAGCGGGCGACCTTTCCGGATCGCTTCCTGCACCACCGGTAATTGAAGCGAGGCGGCGTGCGATTCCCTGCTGTCCCACAATTCGACGATCCAGATCGCGTCGGGGTTCGCGCTATCCTCGCCGACCAGATAGGCGATGTTGCCGGGCATCGATCCGGTGCCTTCGGACAGGATCGCGGTTAGCGCCGCGCGCTGCCCTGGCTGCGCCATCATCTGCCCGATGAGGCCGTATTGCGGATCGGCTTCTTCCATTCTTGCCTCCATGGCCCGAAGTTTCGTCGCGGGCAGCAATGCCCCCGCCATCGCCAGCAACGCGGCCAGATGCTCGCGCCGGTTCATTTCGCGATCGCCAGCACATGCACCTCGCGGCGGATACGAAAGCCGAGCGATTCATACAGGCCGATCGCGCCGGCATTGTCGGCGTAGCTGTGCAGGAAGGGCGTTTCGCCGCGCGCCACCATCGCACGCATCACATGACCGATCAGCGCACGCGCCAGCCCGCGCCCGCGGCAATCCTCCCATGTCGAAACGCCGCTGACCTCGGCCATGCCGGGGGCAAGGATGCGCTGGCCCGCCATCGCGAGCAGGCGCCCGTCTTCGCGGACCCCGAAGAAGGGACCGTAACGATGCGTCGCCGGACCCCACGGCCCGGGCTTCGCATGATCCGCGAGCGCCGCCATTTCGGCGGCATCGCCCTCGCCGAGGGGGATGATCGCGGGTTCGCCGTCGCGCGGCACGGGCGGCGGCCCTTCGGCTACCATCTGCGCCAGCACGGCGCGCTTTACCTCGCGCGTTCCGGCCGGCACCGGCCAGGGCTCGCCCTCGACGATCCAGAGTTCGCCATCATCCGGAACCAGCGTGGCGAGAGCCGCTTGCGCTTCCGCGCCGGTGTCGACGGCGACGCCGAACACACCATAACCGCGGTCGATCCGCATCGCCCTGTCCCCGCCCTCGGCCAGATGCGCCTGTCGTCCGGTGAGCATCGTCCAGATCGGCCGGTCGAGCGGATGGGCAGCCATGCGTCTCAGCCCCGCTCCATCGCGAGCGTCTCGGTCGGCGGAATCTGCATCCCCTCGAACGCCTCCTTGGCATAGGGCCCGTCGACATCGACCCAGTGCAGGAACAGATGCGCCGACCAGCGATTGGGGTTCGGCATCATCCGCCCATGCGCCCGGTGGACGCCCTGATAGAGTACCGCATCGCCCGCGCACATCGCCACCGAGCCATAGGGCTCGTCACCGAAATCGGCATCGGCGCGCTGGCGCGGGGTTTCGATATGGCGCGACCCGACTTCGAGCGGCCACGGCCGGTCGTCACTCGCTGCGAGCAGCAGCGACAGGCTGTGCTCGCAGGCGTAGCGGTCCGAATGGATGCGGCAGATATCGCCCGCGCGGTACATGCGGAAATAGCAATAGGTCGGACGAAGCTCACGGCCGACGAGCGTGCTCACCGCCGGCGTCATTCCCCACAGGAAAGTGATCATCGGCGTATATTGCAGGCCGTAAACCTCGACCGCCTCGGTCTTGAGCAGGTCCGATCCGCGCTTCAACTGGTCGAACGCAACACCCGCACGCGTGAGGTCGGACTTCAGCGTACCCAGAAAGGCATGCGTCACGTCCGTCGGCAGAAAGCCGGGCAAGGCCAGATAACCGTCGTCCCGATAATTGCCCGTCATACAGTCTCCAACAGTCTTTCCGCTTGCGCGCGTGCTTCGGCGGTGACTTCGGCGCCCGATAGCATCCGCGCGATTTCCTCGCGGCGACCAGCATCGTCGAGCGCGCGAACGCCGGTGCGGGTGACCGTGCCTTCGCTCGATTTCGCGATGACAAAGTGCGACGCACCCTTCGCCGCGACCTGCGGGCTGTGGGTCACCGCCAGCAGTTGCTTGCCCGCGCCGGCGAGCCTTGCCAGCCGCTCACCGATCGCGCTCGCGACCGCGCCGCCGACGCCGCGGTCGATCTCGTCGAAGATGATCGTGTCGGCGCCGCCCTCTTCGGCAAGCGCAACCTTCAATGCGAGGATGAAGCGCGACAGTTCGCCGCCCGACGCAATCTTCGCCAGCGGTGCAAAGGGCGCGCCGGGGTTGGTCGAGATCAGGAATTCGACACGGTCGATACCGTCGGCACCCCAGCGCTCGGCGGGAAGGCGCTCGACCGCGGTCCGGAAGCGCGCCGCGTCGAGCTTCAGCGGGACGAGCTCGCCGGCAACCGCGGTATCGAGACGAGTCGCCGCTCTGGCACGCAGGTCGGACAGGGCCGTCGCGGCGTGGGTATAGGCGGACGCCGTTTCCGCGACCGCAGCTTCGAGCCGCGCGAGGCCGGCGCTGCCGCCCTCGATCGCGTCGAGCCGCGCCGCGAGTTCGCCCGACAGTTCGGCAAGCTCGTCGGGCTGGACATTGTGCTTGCGCGCCATCGCACGCAGTTCGAACAGGCGCGTTTCGGTCTCTTCGAGGCGCTCGGGATCATATTCCATCGCACGCGCGGCTTCGCCCAGCTTCGTCTCGGCCTCGTCGGCCTCGATAATCGCGCGGTCGAGACTGGCGAGCGCTTCGGCGAGCAGCGGATGATCGCCCGCAAGCCGGTCGAGCCGCCGCGCCGCGCCGCGCAACAGCGCCGGACCGCCGTCGCTGCCGTCGAATGCCTCCATGATCGCGCCGAGATCCCCGGCGATCTTCTCGCCCTTCTGCATCGCGGCGCGTGCCTCGGCGAGTTCGGCCTCTTCGCCGGCGCGGGGGCCGAGCGCCTGCAATTCGGCAACGCAATGTTCGAGCCATTCGCGGTCGCGTTCGGCCTCGGAGATCGCCGCCCGCGCGGCTGCCAGCCTGTCCTCCGCAACACGCCACGCGGCATGGGCGCTCGCGACCGCGCCGGTGTCGGCACGCGCATAGGCGTCAAGCAGCGCGCGATGCCCCGCGGGCGCAAGCAGGCCGCGGTCGTCGTGCTGGCCATGAATTTCGACGAGATAGCCCCCGACCTCGCGAAGCAGCGCCGCCGAACAGGGCTGGTCGTTCAGGAACGCGCGGCTGCCGCCGTCGGCCTTGAGCGCCCGGCGGATCAGCAGCGGCTCGCCCGGATCGAGCGCGACATCGTTTTCGGCAAGCAGCGCGGCGAGCGGCGTGCCCGGCGCGGGCGGGGTGAAGCTTGCCGTGACCTGCGCCTTGTCGGTTCCCTGCCGCACGAGCGCGCTGTCGGCACGCATCCCGAGCGCGAGCCCCAGCGCATCGAGCAGGATCGACTTGCCGGCCCCGGTCTCGCCCGTGAGCACGCCGAGCCCGGTCTCGAAATCGAGGTCGAGCCGTTCGATCAGAACGATGTTGGCGATGGAAAGCGCCGTCAGCATGTCCTGCCCTTACCGCAGAACAAAATGCGAATCCACGCGCAGAATTATGCGCTGGGCGCGTTCTTCTGCATCAGCCTGTAGGCGCGCTCATACCATTCGCTGCCCGGATAGTTCGCGCCGAGGACCGCAGCCGATTTCTTCGCCTCTTCCGGAATGCCGAGCGCAAGATAGCATTCGGTCAGGCGATAAAGCGCCTCGGCGGCATGGCTGGTCGTCTGGAACTTTTCGGTCACTTCGCGGAAGCGGATCGAAGCGGCGAGCCAGTTCGAGCTGCGCTGATAGAAGCGCCCGATCTCCATCTCCTTGCCCGCGAGATGGTCCTGCACGAGGTCGATCTTGAGCCGCGCGTCGGCGGCGTAACGCGTGTCGGGATAGCGGCGGGTCACCTCGCCGAGCGCGTTGAGCGCCTGCTCGGTGATCTTCTGGTCGCGCGTGACGTCGCTGATCTGCTCATAATAGCTGAGCGCGATCAGATAATAGGCGTAAGCCGCGTCCTTGTTGCCCGGGTGGATCGCGAGGAATCGCTGCGCGGCCTCGATCGCCGGGGTATATTCGCGGTCCATATAATAGCTGAAGCTGCTCATCAGCTGCGCGCGGCGGGCCCAGGGCGAATAGGGATGCTGGCGCTCGACCTCGTCGAACAATGCGGCGGCGATCTTGTACTGCCGACGGTCGAGGCGATCCTGTGCCGCACGGTAGAGCGTATTGACGTCGCGCGCGACGTAGCGTGTGTCCTTTTTGACCCCCGCGCCACCGGCGCAAGCGGCCAGCATCGGTGAAATCACAAGAGCGGCGGCGAGCAGGCGCGTCGTTGCGCGCAGGGAGGAACGCTGAGTCATGCGCGCGGTATAGCCACAGCGCGGATGAACGCAAAATAAATGATAGGGCTGCCGCGGCGGTTTATGGCGCCTTGACGACACACCCCTTCGGCGCGTCGGCCGGCGCCGGAATGCGGCGCGCGGTGGTAATCGTGAATTGCGGTTCGAGCATCTGTCCGACCATCACGCCCAAACCCGCGGTCGGCGAGGTCGGCGCATCATAGATCTTCTGGACGACATCGGCGCCCGCGATCAGTTCGCCGAACACGGCAAAACCGGCATTATCGCCGCTTGCGGCGGGATCGGCGTTGAAGCCGGGAACATCGCTGAGCAACAGGAAGAAATCGCTCGTCGCCTGTCCCGGTGCGCCGCGCGCCATAAGCATGGCGCCCTTGCACGCCGTCAGGCCGGTGACATTGGTCGGCTCGTGCGCGATCGGCGGATAATTGAGCTTCGCATCGCCACGATTGCCGCCTTGGATCAGCGCGCTGTAAGGGCCCCAGCTTTTCGTGGAGCGATAGAATTTGAAACCGTTCATCCGCTTGCTGTCGACATAGCGGAGGAAGTTGGCGGCGGTGACGGGGGCTCGCTTGTCCTCCAGCCGGAGGACGATCGTCCCCGCATTGGTGACCAGTTCGACATAGGGCCGCGTATCGGGAGCATCGGGCGACGACGACGGAGGAGCCGACGCCGTGATCGGCGACGGTGCCGGAACGGGTGCAGGTGTCGAGGCGGGATTCGCTGCGGCGGCCAGCGACAAGGACAGGATCAGGCTTTGCAAAATCATGGAATCACTCTGCTTCGGACAAAAGATCGGCGGTCAGGCTATACGCTGCCGGCCGCCTCGCCAAGACGCGGAGACGATCATTAAACCTTTCGGTTGACAATCGAGGCTGATAAGTCAATATTCAACCATATGGTTGAACATGATTCGCACACCCTCGACACGATCTTCCACGCGCTTGGCGATGCGACGCGGCGCGCGATGCTCGGTGAACTGGCTTCAGGCGAGCGAAGCGTCGGCGAACTCGCCCAGCCCTTCGCCATGTCGCTCGCGGCGGCATCGAAGCACATAAAGGTCCTCGAGGCCGCGGGTCTGGTCCGCCGTGACGTTCGCGGTCGCACCCATGTCTGCAGTCTCGACCCGGCGCCGCTGATGAGCGCCGATCAGTGGCTCGGCATCTATCGCCGCTTCTGGACCGATCGCCTCGATACCCTCGAACGCCTGCTCCGCGACAGCCCGCCCCCGCCCCCCAAGACTCCCCTCCCCGGGAAAGAAGGAGAATGACGATGACCGCCATGCTGACCGACGACACCTACGGCACGCTCAGCGAGCCCGCGACACTGACGCTCCAGCGCCTGCTCCCCGGACCGATCGAACGCGTCTGGGCCTATCTCACCGATGGCGAGCTTCGCCGCCAGTGGCTCGCCGCGGGCGCGATGGAGGAAAGGGTCGGCGCGCCGGTCGAGTTCGTCTGGCGTAACGACGAGCTGACCGACCCGCCGGGCGAACGTCCCGAAGGCATGGCCGAAGAGCATCGCATGACGTGCGAGGTCACCGCGGTCGACGGCCCGCACAGCCTGTCGGTCAGCTGGGGCAGCACCGGCGGCGTGACCTTCACCCTCGAGGAGCAGGGCGACGAGGTCCTGCTGACCATCGTCCATAAACGGATCGAGGACGTCACCGTCCGCCTGAACGTCAGTGCCGGCTGGCACGCGCATGTCGACGTGCTCGAAGCACGGCTGCGCGGTACGACACCCGCGCCGCACTGGGACAATTGGGTGCACCTGCGCGCCGACTATACCGCGCGCTTCGCACGCTGACATCGCGGGGACCCGCGACCGGAGGGGCCGCCTCGCGCGGCCCCTTCTTTTTTGTGGCAATCGGCCCGACTGTTGTATAGCAATAATACAGTTTCAGGAGGGGCGAAGCCATGAAGCGGAGATGGAAGATCGTGCTCGGGGCGCTCGGCGCCCTGATCGTCGTTGGCGGTGGCGGCTTCGCCTATATGCTGACGCAGCCGCCGAAGCCCGCGAAGATCGTCGAGGCCGGCCCGACCGGGCAGCGGATCGAGGGCGGCGGCCTGCTCGCCAACTATTATCCGGGCAGCGGGACCGCGCCGCATGCAGCGATCCTGCTTCTCGGCGGCTCCGAGGGCGGACTTGGCAAGGACATGCGCGCTGCCGCACTGCTGTTGCAGGCCGAGGGCTTCACCGTCCTCCAGCTCGCCTATCACAACGCGCCCGGCAAGCCGGCGAAGCTCAAGAACATTCCGCTCGAGGATTTCTATCGCGGACTCGACTGGCTGAAGAAGCAGCCAGGGGTCGACCCGGCCCGCGTCGGTATCGTCGGCTATTCGAAGGGCGCCGAGGCCGGGCTGCTCGTCGCGACGCGCTATCCCGGCATCGGCGCCGTCGCGCTGGGGATGCCGTCGAGCGTCGTCTGGGACGGCATGAGCGGCGAGAATTACATGCTCGGCTCGTTCAGCTCGTCGTGGAGCGAAAAGGGCAAGCCGGTGCCGCACCTCGCCTATAAGGGCCAGCCCGACAGCCGCGGGCTGATGGCGGTGTTCGAAGGCGGCCTCAGGGAAGTGGACAGGAACCCTGCGGCGATCATCCCGGTCGAAAAATACACGGGCAAGCTGCTGCTCGTCTGCGGCGAGGCCGAGAAACTCTGGCCGAGCTGCCCGATGACCGACCGGATCGTTGCACGGGCCGCGAAGGCAGGCGCAGCGGCACCGGTCGTTCTACGCTATAAGGACGCCGGGCACGGCGTGATGGGAGCCCCCTTTACCGACGACAAGGCGCGCGCAAACTGGAGCCAGATGGGCGGCACCGAGGCAGGCAACGCCGCCGCGCGCGCCGACAGCTGGCCGAAAATCGTCGCCTTTCTCAAGGCCGGGCTTGCGGCGCCGCCTGCTCCTGCCTCGGGCAGCTAATCAGCTCGCGGGCGGTTGAAAGGCCGCCCGCGCGCGTGCGGCCCTGGCGCGGATCGCGCAGCCTTCGGCATGATCGTTGATCAGCCCCATCGCCTGCATGAAAGCATGTACCGTCGTAGGGCCGACGAATTTCCATCCGCGCTTCTTGAGGTCTTTCGACATCGCGATCGAGGCGGGCGATGTCGATGCAAGGAACGGAATATCGCCGTGCGGCTCGAAGCTCCAGACATAGGCTGCGATAGAGCCCCTCTCGCGCACAAGCTCCTGCGCGCGGCGGGCATTGTTGATCACCGCCTCGATCTTGCCGCGGTGCCGGACGATCCCGGCATCCTGCAGCAGCCGCTCGACATCGCCGTCGTCGAACGTCGCCACGCGGCCGAAATCGAAGCCGGCGAAAGCGGCGCGAAAATTCTCGCGCTTCATCAGGATCGTCCGCCAGCTGAGGCCCGACTGGAAACCTTCGAGGCTCAGCTTCTCGAACAGACGGCGGTCGTCGGCGACGGGAAAGCCCCATTCCTCGTCGTGATAGGCGATATAATCGTCCGACGCGGCGCACCAGCCGCAACGCGCGATACCGTCGGAAGCAGTAAACAGGGTCATGGGCGGCCTCGCAGTTCATTCACGATATGTTCCCCTATCAGAGGCAAGCCCTCCTCTCAAGCCGGCAGCGGATCGGATGCTTTATCCCGGCGCGTCATGCGGTTAGGGTCATACCCATGCGAAGATACCGGACAATCCGGCTGGCGAGCGTCGCCATTGCCATTCTCGCCCTGTCGGCCTGCGCCGGCGGCAATTTCCGGCCTGTCAGCGACACGCCGGTGCGGATCGGTCCGCCCTATTCGATCCGTGGCACGACCTATGTCCCCGCGGCGGCGCCTGCCTATGACGTCGTCGGCTATGCGAGCTGGTACGGCAGCGAGTCGGGCAACCGCACCGCAAACGGCGAGCAGTTCCGCCCCGGCTGGATCACCGCCGCGCACACGACCCTGCCGCTGCCGACCTATGTCGAGGTAACCGCGCTCGATACGGGACGCCGGATCATCGTGCGCGTCAACGATCGCGGACCATTTGTGCAGGGTCCGCGGATCATCGACCTGTCACGGGGCGCCGCCGAGGCGCTCGGCGTCAAGGCGCAGGGCCACGCCCCCGTCCGCGTGCGCAAGGTCGAGCCGTCCGACAAGGACCGCGGGCGATTGCGCGAGGGCAAGCCCGCCGCCGCGCTGCCGCCCGTTCCGCAGCAGGAACTGCAAAGACTCCGGGCCCAGCTTGCCGCCAAGGGGGGCTAGCCGGCCCAAAGGAAAAGGGGCCGCCTTACGGCGACCCCTTCCCTGTTCCGGTATCGGAAAGACTTAGTCCTTCAGGAAGTCGGGCACATGGCCCTGATCTTCCGGACCGTCTTCGCTGCGCTCGCGGCGCGGGCCACGGTCGCCACGGCCCTCGCCATCACGGCGCGGGCCACGGTCGCGGCCGCCACGGCCACGATCACCGCGGTCGCCGCCGTCACGGCGCGGACCACGATCGCCGCGCGGCTCGCGGGGTTCGCGCGCCGGACGGGTGTCTTCCAGCTCTTCGCCGGTTTCCTGATCGACGACGCGCATCGACAGGCGGACCTTGCCGCGCTGGTCGATCTCGAGGACCTTGACCTTGACTTCCTGGCCTTCGCTCAGGACGTCCGAGACCTTCTCGACGCGCTCGTTCTTGATTTCGCTGACGTGGACGAGACCGTCCTTGCCGCCCATGAAATTCACGAACGCACCGAAATCGACGAGGTTGACGACCTTGCCGTCATAGATCTTGCCGACTTCAGCTTCCTCGACGATGCCGCTGATCCACTTGCGGGCGGCTTCGATCTGGTCGAGATCGCTCGACGAGATCTTGATCAGGCCTTCGTCGTCGATGTCGACCTTGGCGCCGGTGGTCGCGACGATCTCGCGGATCACCTTGCCGCCGGTACCGATGACGTCGCGGATCTTCGACTTGTCGATCTGCATCATCTCGATGCGCGGCGCGTGTGCCGACAGCTCGCTGCGGGTTTCGCCGAGCGCCTTGTTCATTTCACCGAGGATGTGCGCGCGGCCTTCCTTGGCCTGGTTCAAAGCGGCTTCGAAGATCTCGCGCGTGATGCCCGCGATCTTGATGTCCATCTGCATCGTGGTGATGCCTTCGGACGTACCGGCCACCTTGAAGTCCATGTCGCCGAGGTGATCCTCGTCGCCGAGGATGTCCGACAGGATCGCATAATCCTTGCCTTCGAGGATCAGGCCCATCGCGATGCCCGAGACGGGGCGCTTGATCGGCACACCGGCGTCCATCATCGCGAGCGAACCGCCGCAGACCGACGCCATCGACGACGAGCCGTTCGACTCGGTGATGTCGCTGGTGAGGCGGATCGTATAGGGGAACTCGTCCTTCGTCGGCAGCACGGGGTGCAGCGCGCGCCACGCCAGCTTGCCATGACCGACTTCGCGGCGGCCCGGGGCGCCGAAGCGGCCGACTTCACCGACCGAATAGGGCGGGAAGTTATAATGGAGCATGAAGTTCTGGTACGACAGGCCGTTCAGGCCATCGACCATCTGTTCGCTTTCCTTGGTGCCGAGCGTCGCGGTGGCGATCGTCTGCGTTTCACCGCGGGTGAACAGCGCCG
Source organism: Sphingopyxis sp. BSN-002 (assembly GCF_022024275.1). Lineage (NCBI taxonomy): Bacteria > Pseudomonadati > Pseudomonadota > Alphaproteobacteria > Sphingomonadales > Sphingopyxidaceae > Sphingopyxis > Sphingopyxis sp. BSN-002. Next base: position 2,815,003 of record NZ_CP091804.1, on the reverse strand, counting down.
AACCATGCGCGCGGGGCAGGAAGTGCGTTTCGGCGACGATCGGACGAATCTGGGTCGTCGTGCGGCCGTCGATGCGCTTGCCGTCCTTGAGGATGGCGCCGCGAACGATTTCGGCTTCCAGCTTCTTGGTCAGCTTGATGCCGGCCATGACTTCCTGCGGCGACAGGCCATCGGCGGCGAAGCTTTCCTTCGCCTTCGCGCGCGCTTCGTTGAGCGCATTCGAACGGGCCGACTTGTCGGTCAGCTTGTAAGCGGCGGCAATGTCCTTGCCGATCAGCTTCTTGAGCTTGTCCTTGATCGCGGCATTGTCGTCGCCGGCGGCGACTTCCCACGGATCCTTGGCGGCCTGTTCGGCGAGCTTGACGATCGCCTTGACGACTTCCTTGCACGCGTCGTGCGCGAACAGGACGGCGCCGAGCATGACCTCTTCCGACAGCTCGTTCGCTTCGGATTCGACCATCATCACCGCATCGTAAGTGGCGGCGACGACGAGGTCGAGGTCGCCTTCGGCAACCTGTTCGTCGGTCGGGTTCAGGATATATTCGCCGTTCAGGTAACCGACGCGCGCGGCGCCGATCGGGCCCATGAAGGGCACGCCCGAGATGGTGAGAGCGGCCGAAGCGGCAACCATCGCGAGGATGTCGGGTTCGTTGTGGCCGTCATAGCTCAGCACCTGAGCGATGGCGTTGATCTCGTTGTAGAAGCCTTCGGGGAACAGCGGGCGGATCGGACGGTCGATCAGGCGGCTGACCAGCGTTTCCTTTTCGGTCGCGCCGCGTTCGCGCTTGAAGAAGCCGCCCGGGATGCGGCCGGCGGCCGAATATTTTTCCTGATAATGGACGGTGAGCGGGAAGAAGTCCTGCCCGTCCTTCACCGACTTCGCGGCGGTCACGGCGCACAGGACGACCGTTTCGCCCAGCGTCGCCATCACGGCGCCGTCGGCCTGGCGGGCAACCTTGCCCGTTTCGAGGGTCAGCGTTTCACCGCCCCACTCGATCGATACTTTTTTCACGTCAAACATGTGGTTTCCTTCGCCCGCCGGGCCCTATGCCGGGCGGGGCCTCTGATTCCGGGCAATCCGGCCCGGGGCGGTACGGGGCGCTTTGATGCCCCTGTGGCGGTCCCGCCGGATGCGGGAGCGGCCCTGCGGTCGCGCACAAATGCGGGCGACCAATATGACAGCGGCCCCGGAAATCCGGGGCCGCCAGAAACTCTTACTTGCGAAGACCCAGCTTCGCGATCAGCGCCTGATAGCGGCCCTCGTCCTTCTTGCGGAGGTAGTCGAGGAGGCTGCGACGCTTGTTGACCATCATCAGCAGGCCGCGGCGGCTGTGGTTGTCCTTGTGGTGCGCCTTGAAGTGAGCGGTCAGCGTGTTGATGCGGTCGGTCAGGATCGCGACCTGCACTTCCGGCGAACCGGTATCGCCCTTTGCGCGGGCATTGTCTTCGATGACTTCGGTTTTGCGCTCGGCGGTAATCGACATAATCTGTTTTCCTCGAACATCGTGTTTTAAAGGTTGAAGCCGCGGACAACCTTCAGCGTTCCCGCCAAAGCCTCGATCAGGGCGACGGGACGCATTTCGCTGTCCCTTCCCCAATAGAGCCCGTCATCCGTGCTACCCCCGGTCCAGACGCGACCCTGACGGATCGCCCCTGCCGCTTCCGGAGAAAGGTTCAGAGCCGGGATGTCGACCAGCCCTGCCTCGAGCGGCAGAAATACTTCTGATTGGGCGGCCCCTTGGCCGAAAGCGTTCAATTTGTCCAGCGAAATCGCCTGCGAGAGGTCGAACGGCCCGGCTTTGGTCCGGCGAAGCATGGTGACATGCCCCACCGTTCCGACGGCCCGGGAGATATCGCGCGCCAGCGATCGGATATAGGTGCCCTTCGAGACGTGGGCGGTGAGGGTGATGGAGTCGAGCGGTGCTTCCCCATTCTCGTCATCCCGGACTTGATCCGGGGTCGATTTTTCACCGGCGGCCATGGATGCCGGATCAAGTCCGGCATGACGAAGGGAATAAACCGTCACCCCCCGAGCCTTCATCTCGACCTCTTCACCGGCCCGCACGCGGTCATAGGCGCGCTGGCCGTCGACCTTGATCGCGGAATAAGCCGGCGGAACCTGTTCGATCGGTCCGGTGAAGCGCGGCAATACGGCCTCGATCTCGGCCAGCGTCGGCCGCACATCGCTGGTTGCGACGATGTCGCCCTCGGCATCGAGGCCCGCGGTCTCGGTCCCGAACTGCACGGTGAAATCGTAGATCTTGCTCGCGTCGAGCATCCGCCCGCACAGCTTCGTCGCCTCACCGAGCGCGATCGGCAGTACGCCGGAGGCGAGCGGATCGAGCGTCCCGCCGTGCCCGACCTTGACCTTGCCGAGACCGGCCTCGCGGCAGACGCGCTTCACGGCGCCGACTGCCTGCGTCGAGCCGAGCCCCACGGGCTTGTCCAGAATGATCCAGCCGTTCATTCCGCGCGCCCTGCTGGCGCGCGGGACGCTTGTCAATTCGACTTCGCTGCTTTGTCGGCCTCACGCTTTGCCTTCAGCTCGGCCTTGGTCGGCGGCGGCGCCGAACTGACGAACGAAACCAGCGGACAGCGTTCGCCGCGGACAAGGATCGTCGCGAAGCGGTCGAGCCGCGATGCGCCGCGCGTGTCGACGCCGATCGCCTGCGCGAAGTCGACGTCGCGGCACCGCGTGGCGAAGGTGCCATAATACCAGTCGCCGCCGCGGTCCTGGATCCATATCCCGTTTTCATTGTCGGCGCGCCAGTTGCGGATCGTGGTGTCGTTCGGAAAGACGATGCCCGATTCGACGCCGAGCGCGCGCGGCTCTTGCGCGGGCTCGGTGGCGGCCGCTGCAGAAAGGGGAAGCAGCATGGCCGCCAGGGAGAGTGCGAGTTTCTGTTTCATGTCGAGTCTTTCAGCCGAATGGCCCTGCCCGATCGCTGTGCTAGCAGATCGAGTCTGAACCGGCACTGACCCGTAAGTATGAGCGCGATCAGCCCAGCCAATCGCCGGCGAGCAGCGACCAGAGTCCGGTGTCGCGCAGATAGCCCGTCCAGGTGATGCGCTCGGATCGCAGCACGCCTTCCTTGACGCACCCCAGCTTCGTCACCGCCGCCTGCGACCTTTTGTTGCGCTCGTCGATGCGGAATTCGATGCGGCGGATGCCGACGGCAAAGCCATGCTCGATCATCAGCTTTTTCACCCGGCGGTTGAGCCCCGTCCCTCGCATATCGGGATGGATATAGCTGTTGCCGATCTCGACCGTCTGCGCCGACCAGTCGGGACGCAGCCAGGCGGTCATGCCGACAAGCCGGTCGCCCGCGATGACGGCATAGGGCATGCGCCCGCCGCCGCCGATCAGCGCATCGAAGCTCGCGTCGAAATGTGCCGGGTCGAAGCTTGACGAGTAGATGGTCCAGATATCGGCATCGGCCGCGCAGACCGGCCGCAGTGCCTCGCGATGCGCCTCGATCAGCCTGACGAGGCGAAGATCGCCGTCGGCGAGATCGACGTAGAGGTCGCCTTGCATCACTGGACGCCGGCGGTCGCGAGCAAGATGCCCAGACCGACCTTGGCACCGCCGAGACTCTTGGTCTTTTCGACGTCGATCCATTCATCGAGCGCATGCGCCCGCCCGCCCTCGCCGCCCGACCCGATCGTCACCGCCGGAATGCCGAGGCTCATCGGCAGGTTGGAATCGGTCGATGAAAAGGAGGATACGGGATTGAGCCCGTTCGCGCGGATGATCGCATTGGCATTCTGCACGATCGGCTGCGTCGCCGCGGTCTCGCCCGCAGGGCGGTCGCCGATCATCTTGATTTCGGCGGTGATCGGCCCTTCCCTCACCGACCGCGCGGCGTTTTCGCCCTCGACGCTCTTTTTGACCACGCCAAGAAACGCCTGTTCGAGCTTGGCGAGTTCGGCAGGACTTTCGGAGCGCATGTCGAACTCCATGAAGGTCTCGTTCGGGATCGAATTGACCGACGTGCCGCCGCCCGTGACGCTGGCCGCGTAAGTGGTCTTGGGCTTCGCGGGGACTTGTATCTTGTAGAAATCGACGACCGTCTGGCTCATCGCCGCCATCGGATTCACGAGGCCGAACGCGCTGAAGCTGTGGCCGCCCGGCCCCCTGTAGGTGATGCGATAGCGCTTCGACCCGACCCCGCCGGTGACGATGCGCGAGGGATCGAGCCCGTCCATCGAGAAAAAGGCCTTCACCCTGTCCTTGTATTTGCCCTTGGTCAGAAGGTAGCGAACGCCGCGAAGGTCGCCGGGGCCTTCCTCGCCGACATTGCCGACGAAGATGATGTCCTGCTTCACCTTGACGCCGCTCTCCTTCATCGCGCGCGCATAGGCGAGCAGCACCGCAAGGCTGCGCGTATCGTCGCCGATACCGGGGGCATGAAGGCGCGTGCCTTCGCGGCGGACCTTCACCGGCGTGCCTTCGGGAAAGACGGTATCGAGGTGCGCGGCGATCATCACCGCCGGACCGCCCGCGGGGCCGGTACCGCGATAGACGCCCGTCACATTACCCTCTTCGTCGATTTCGACGTCCTCCAGCCCCGCGTCCTTCAGCATGTCGCGATAGGCGGCCGCGCGCGCAGCTTCCTTGAACGGCGGCGCGGGAATTTCGGTCAGCCGGATGATCTCGTCGACCATCCGGTCGTGATCGCGGTCGAGGATCTTCGTCGCCGCCCGATAGGCCCTGGTCTTGAGCACCGCCTCGGGCTTCGACGCCGGGGCCGCCTGGACAGGGGAGACGGCGAGCAACGCGGAGGCAAGGCTCAGCGACACGATCTTGTGCATGATAGTCCTTTCGAAAAAGCCGGAGATAGCGGCGCTGGATCAGGCCGACGTCAGCGCCGCGGCAGCCTCGCGCCGCTTTTCCATGAAATGACGGCGGCACATCGCGACATAGCGGTCGTTGCCGCCGATCTCGGTCTGGGCGCCCTGCACCACCGCACGGCCCCGCTCGTCCACGCGCAGGTTCATCGTTGCCTTGCGCCCGCATTCGCACACGGCCTTCAGCTCGACGAGCGCATCGGCGATGCCGAGCAAGGCCGCCGAGCCCGGAAACAACTCGGCGGAGAAATCGGTGCGCAGGCCGTAACAGAGCACCGGTATGCCGGCTTCGTCGGCGAGCCGCGCGACCTGCAGCACCTGTTCGCGCGACAGGAATTGCGCCTCGTCGATCAGCACGCAGGCGAGCGGGCGCTGGCGGCTCTCCTCGCTCACCGCCTCGAACAAATTGCTCTCGGGATCGAACTTGTGCGCCTCCGCCATCAGCCCGATCCGGCTCGTCACCTGTCCGACGCCGTAACGATCGTCGAGCGCCGCGGTCCACAGCATCGTTTCCATGCCGCGCTCGCGATAGTTGAAGTCCGCCTGCAGCAGCGTCGTCGATTTGCCGGCATTCATGCTGGCATAATAGAAATAGAGCTTGGCCATGCCGCTGCGATACCGCCTTGGCAGCGGCGCGCAACGGGAATCAGACGGCCCCGAGCAGGGCGCGGAACCGGCCGGGCTGCGGCAGCAAGTCGGCGAGCGTATAGTCGTCGAGATAGCGGACGAACGCGCCGAGCGCGCCGCCAAGCACCCCCTGCAATCCGCACGCGCCGCGCACCGGACAGGTCGAGGTCGCGGCGTCCATGCATTCGACGAACGTATCGAGATTCTCGAACTGGCGAACGACCGCCCCGACGTTGATCTCGCCGGTCTGCCGCGCCAGCCGCATCCCGCCGCCGCGTCCGCGCTGGGTCGCGACATAGCCAAGCCCCTGCAGTCGCTGCGCGACCTTTGCGAGATGGTTGCGCGAGACGCCATAATGGCCCGCGATCTCGTCGACCGACATCTGCTCGCCGGTGGCGCCGAGCGCCATCAGGATGCGCAGGGCATAATCGCTGTGAAGGCTTAACCGCATAAAATGCGCATATCAGATATTGATTTTACACTCAATCGCGAATAAAAGGTATTTCAGATACCAATTATCGAGTCGGAACGATGAAACACGCCGCCCCCACCCATCCCCATGCGATCGCTGCGCGCGCGGACCGTCAGGCCGAAGCGCAGGCGATGGGCATCGATGCGGACTTTATCGCGGCGCTCGTCGACCGCTTCTATGCCGCCGTCCGCACCGACGCCGACCTCGGACCGATCTTCGGAGCGCGGGTCGACGACTGGCCCCTGCACCTGGGGCAGATGAACCGCTTCTGGCAGTCGATCCTTCTCGGCACGGGCAGTTTCACCGGCAATCCGATGATGAAACATCTCGCGATCCCGGCGCTCGGACAGGCGCACTTCGAGCGCTGGCTCACGCTCTTCTACGGCACGTTGCGCGAGGTCGCGCCGACGCCGGAGGCACGAAACCATATCGGGGCCAAGGCACGCATGATCGCCGACAGCCTCCTCACCGGAATCCGGGTCCATCGCGACCGGGATGAAGCCTTGTCCAGCAAAGTGGAGCTTCCCCATGTTTGAGCATCTGACATCCGACCATGACAAAGCCGCCATCCACCTGCCGAACGACCCCTATGAGGTCCATGGCATGCAGGCAGGCTTTCAGTTGCCGCGCGCGATCTGGCGGACGATGTTCGCGCTTTATGGCATCTTCTTCGTCGGCATCGCCGCCGCGACGGGGCGCGACACCGCGACGATATTCATGCTCGTCGTCTCGTTGCTCTATACGTTGATGTACTTCGTCACCGCCGGAATCCTGCACGCGCAGAAGGGCGAGGAACATGCCTCGCCGCTCGATCGCAGCGACGGCGTGCTGCAAACCTGGACCGGGCCGATGGACCGCCATACGGTCGCGGCGCAGATCCTGGCCGTGCCGGCGGGCTTCGCCTTCCTCGGCGTTACCTTCCTCGTCATCCGCGCGAGCGCAGGCTTCTGATCGTGGCCGGACCGATCGCCGATCGCGGGCCGCCGCTTCCCGCCGAAGCGCGGCCCTATCGGCACCTCGGCCCCTTCGATACTGACGCCATTCCCAAGGGCTTATGGAGCCGCCATGCGCTGAAGGCGGGCGTCTGGGGCCTGCTGGCCGTCGAGGCCGGATCGATCCTGTTCCGCTGGGACGACGCAAAGGGCGGCGCGCGCCGCCTCTCGGCCGGCGACACCCTGCTGATTCCGCCGGTCGTCCCGCATCATCTCGAACGCGAGGGCCCGGTCACGATCGCGCTCGCTTTCTGTGCCATTCCGGAAATCGCCCCCGCTTGACTCGTCCGCGCCCCCTGCCATGCTGCGCAGCATAAAGTCGCAACATAACAGTGGGGAGAGCGACCATGCGGCTGATGCCGATCAGCGATGCGATGTTCCTGGTGGGGGAAACGCGCGAGATGCCGATGCATGTCGGCGGGATCAACCTCTATACGCTGCCCGACAAGGTCGACGAGACCGAATGGCTGAACGAACAGCTTGCGAACCTCCGCCAGTCGCAGGGGCTGCGCCGTCCCTTCTCCGAAGTCCTGAAGCTCACCCCGCTCGGCCAGTACGGCCCGATCCGGCTCGAGCCCGACCGCGACATCGACATGCACTATCATGTCCGCAGCGCCGCGCTCCCGAAGCCCGGGCGCTATCGCGAAATGTTCGAGCTGGTCTCGCGCCTCCACGGTACGCTGCTCGACCGGACGCGGCCGATGTGGGAGATCACCTTGATCTCGGGCCTGCCCGACCGGCAGATCGCGACCTATTTCAAGATCCACCACGCGCTGATGGACGGCGCGGCGTCGATGCATTTCACCAACGCGATGCTGAGCGCCGACCCCAAGGAGAAGCGCAGCTATTCGCCGATGTCGGTCGAGGCCTATGAAGCCTATAAGCGCAAGTTCCCGGCGCCGAAGAAGACGCCGACCCCCAGCCTCACCGACCTCAAGGCTATCGGCAGCTTCCTGAAGGATCAATGGGGCAACAGCGTCGGGGTGACCAAGGCGCTGAACCAATATGCCGCGGCGATGTTCGGGCTCGGCGGCAGCGACCTTGCGACGCCGTGGGCGGGGCTACCGCGCACCAGCTTCAACCGCAACATCACCGGCGCGCGGCGCTTCGTCGCGCAAAGCTGGTCGCTCGAACGCGTGCGCGCGATGGGCAAGGCCTATGACGGGACGATCAACGATGCGGTGCTCGCGATGTGCTCGGGCGCGATGCGGAAATATCTGCAGTCGCTGAACGAGCTGCCCGACAAGCCGCTCAAAGCCATGGCGCCGGTATCGATCCGTGCGAAGGACGATATCGACTCCGGCAATTCGGTCGCCGCGGTGACCGCGAACCTCGCGACGCATATCGACGACCCCGCGACGCGCATGGCGACGATCCAGGCCTCGATGAACGCAGCGAAGGCACAGCTTCGCGAAATGACCGCGCAGCAGATCCAGATCTACACCGCGATCACCCAGATGCCGCAGATGCTGACCGCACTGACGCGCACCGCCGACAAGTTCCCGGCGTACAGCGTCACCATCTCGAACGTCCCCGGCCCGCGCGAGCAGCTCTACTGGAACGGCGCGCGACTCGACGGCATGTATCCTGCGAGCATCCCGGTCGACGGCATGGCGATGAACATCACGCAGGTCAGCAACAACAAAAATATCGATTTCGGCATCACAGCCTGCCGCCGCAGCGTGCCGCACGTGCAGCGCCTGATCGACTATCTGGAAGACGCACTGGTCGAACTGGAGGAAGCGGCGGGGATCAAGGGGAAGTAGGCATTCCCCAGCTCAGGCGATCCAGCGGCTCTGAACAGCTATGACCCGCCATTTTCCATTTATCTTGCGAAGTGCGTACCCTGTACCCATTCCGCACATATCGCCACAGTGCAAGCCGACTTCGACAAATGCTGTATCTCCGACGACCCAGGGAGCAAGGTAGGTTCGAACATCACCCGGCCGCGTATCGGCACGCAATTTTACATGCTGCCGAACAAGGGCATCCGTGAGCCCCGATGGCACGATCTGGCGGTCTTGCCTTCGCGAGGCCGAAATCTGAAGCCCGAGAAGATATTCGGAGGCGGGTGACGCACTCTCTTCAAAGCTCTCCGTCAACTGGCCCGCTTTCTTGCTGCGATCAGCGATAAGCTTTGAGGCATCTTGCCAAGATGCGAGAAGCATCCGGCCGATCTCGCTCCTCTGCTCGATTTCGATCGGATGGCATTTAATCGGCTCAGCTATTTCACCGCACGGCGCAGCATCCAGAACTCTTACTTTCCCAGTCTTCTCCGCTTCCGGCATCAACGGCCCGGGGGCAGTGCCATACTCTGCCGCAATCGACTGAAACTCGTAGTCGCCGACAGCTTCGATTATGCCCAAGGCTTCCTCGGAAGAAGGACGGACGAACTGCGGGGTCAGGAAGGGCGAAGACAGCGCCACAGCGATTGCCACCAACGTGGCCACCACGAGCGGCACCATTTGCTTCATTCGCTCTGGCCACCGCTCTCCAGATCGCGCGCCACCTTCGGATCGCGCAGCAATTTTTCTATGTGGCTTGCTTCGTCAAAGCTTTCGTCGGGCAGGAATTTCAGCTTCGCGGCATATTTCATCCGGATCTTCGCGGCGACGCTCTTCTGCAGATAGGCGGTGTTGGTGCGCAGCGCCTTGATCACCGCTTCCTCGTCCTTGCCGAGCAGGGGTTTGACGAAGACCGTCGCGTGGCGCAGGTCGGGCGACATGCGGACTTCGGTGATGCTGACCGGATGCGTCGCGAGAACATCGTCGTGCACGTCGCCGCGCGCGAGAATTTCCGACAGCAGATGCCGCACCTGCTCGCCGACGCGCAGCACGCGCACCGACGGGCCTGCATCCTGTTTCCGGTCCCTGTCCTGCTTCATGACGCCTTCGTCTCTTCATCCAGTTTCGCGATGATCCGCGCGATCGAGCGCATGTTGCGCGCCGTTCCCTTGTGCCCCAGCCGCCGTTCGATCAGCCGCGGGTGCAGCTTGCTGTCGGCCGCGCCGTCGCCGAAATCGATATAGAGCGCACGGTCGCCAAGCGCGAGGCGCTCGTTCGGGCGGACCCGGTGATCGGTCGCCAGCGCATCGAACTGCTCCGCCGTCGGCTGCCCGTCGAGGAACATCGTGTGGACGATCCGGTCCTCGTTCGTACCCGCAAAGGGATTGTCGGCGATCGCCGCGGCCAGTTCGTCACGGCTCCGCACAAGCGCGGCGCTGACCATGTCGAAGCGATCCTCGACCATCAGCGTCAGCTTTTCTTCCAGCCCGCGCGTCGGCCGCGCCGCGTGGTCGAACAGCACATTGCCGCTCGCCACCACGGTTTCGACATTGCCGAAGCCCTCGGCCTCGAACGCCCCGCGCAGGTCGGCCATCGTCAGCCGGTTGCCGCCGACATTGATGCTGCCGAACAACGCCACATAGCGAGCCATGCCGGCACCTCCTGATCCGCGCGGAGCGGACGCCTGTTAGAGCGTCCGTTCGCGCAGCTCGACTTCGAAGACTTCGAGGTGGTCGCCCGCCTTGATGTCGTTGGTGTCCGCCAGCACGACACCGCACTCCAGACCCGCGCGCACTTCGGCGACGTCGTCCTTGAAGCGGCGGAGCGAGGCGATCGTCGTCGCCGAAACGATGACGTCCTCGCGCGTGAGGCGCGCGTGGAGTCCCTTGCGGATGACGCCTTCGAGCACCAGCAGACCCGCCGCCTTGTCGCGCTTGCCGGCCGGGAAGACTTCCTTGACCTCGGCGCGGCCGACGACGTTTTCGATCCGCTCCGGACCCAGCTCGCCCGCCATCTCCTTCGCGACTTCGGCGGTCAGGTGATAGATGACGTCATAGTACATGAAGCGCACTTTTTCGCGGTTCGCGATCTCGCGCGCCTTGGCGTTCGGACGGACGTTGAAGCCGATGATCGGTGCGCCCGAAGCGGCCGCCAGCGTCACGTCGCTTTCGGTGATCGCGCCGGCCCCCGACTGGAGCACGCGGACGCGGATCTCGTCGGTCGACAGGCGGTTGAGCGCATTGACGATCGCTTCGACCGAACCCTGCACGTCGCCCTTGATGACCACCGGATATTCGATGACCTTCGCCTTGTCGGCGAGCGCCGAGAACATGCCTTCGAGGCTGACCGGCGCCTGCGCCGTCCGCTTCTTGAGCGCTTCGCTCTGGCGATAGGCGGCGACCTCGCGGGCGCGTGCCTCATTCTCGACGACGGTCAGCGTGTCGCCCGCCATCGGCACGCCGCCGAGGCCGAGGACCTCGACCGGCATCGACGGACCGGCTTCCTTGATCTGCTTGCCCTGATCGTCGACCAGTGCACGGACGCGGCCGCTTTCGGCGCCGCAGACGAAGATGTCGCCGACGCGCAGCGTCCCGCGGCGGACGAGGATCGTCGCAACGGGACCGCGGCCCTTGTCGAGCTTCGCCTCGACCACCGTGCCTTCGGCGGCGCGATCGGGGTTGGCTTTCAGCTCCATGATCTCGGCCTGCAGCGCGATCGCGTCGAGCAGCTTGTCGAGACCGGTCTTCTTCAGCGCCGACACTTCGACATTCTGCACGTCGCCGCCCATTTCCTCGACCACCAGCTCATGCTCAAGCAGGCGTTCGCGGACGCGCTGCGGATTGGCGCCTTCCTTGTCGACCTTGTTGATCGCAACGATGATCGGCACGCCGGCCGCCTTCGCATGGTTGATCGCCTCGATCGACTGCGGCTTCAGGCCGTCGTCGGCCGCGACCACCAGGATCACGATGTCGGTGACGTTCGCCCCGCGCTGGCGCATCTCGGTGAAGGCTTCGTGGCCCGGCGTATCGAGGAAGGTGACGAGCGAGCCGTCGGGGGTCTTCACCTGATAGGCGCCGATATGCTGGGTGATGCCGCCGGCTTCGCCCGCCTGCACATTCGCACCGCGCAGCGCGTCGAGCAGGCTGGTCTTGCCGTGGTCGACATGGCCCATGATCGTGACGACCGGCGCGCGCGGCTTCATATGCGCCGCATCGTCGACGTCCTCGTCGTGGCGGATGTCGACGTCGGCCTCGCTCACGCGCTTGATCTCGTGCCCGAATTCGGTGACGAGCAGTTCGGCGGTGTCCTGGTCGATCGTCTGGTTGACGGTGACGGGCATGCCCATCTTGAACAGCGCCTTCACCAGGTCGGCGCCCTTTTCGGCCATGCGGTTGGCGAGTTCCTGCACCGTGATGCTGTCGGGCACAACGACTTCGCGAACCTGCTTCTCGCGCGGGCCGCTCGACACCATGTGCGAACGCTTTTCCTTTTCGCGGGCGCGCTTCAGCGCGGCGAGGCTGCGCGCACGCGCGCCCTCGTCGTCGTTGAGCGCACGCGTGACGGTCAGCTTGCCCGACTGGCGGCGGTTATCGGCGCCGCGGGTCGCCTTCGGCTCGGGGCGCTTCGGCTCGGGACGCTTCGGCGCCTCGACCGGCGTGAAGCGGCGCGGCGCGGGGGCGGCGCTGGTCGTCGCGCGCGGCGCGGCCTCGCCGGCTTCCTTCGGCGCAGACGCCTCCACTGCGGGCGCTTCGGCTTCGGGCGCCGCAACAGGAGCCGGGGCGGCCTCCGGAGCCTTCGCTTGGCGTGCCTCGGCGGCACGCGCCTTTTCTTCCTCGGCGGCGCGGGCGCGCGCGGCCTCGTCGCGGCGGCGACCTTCCTCGAGCGCATTCATGCGCGCCTCTTCGGCCTCGCGCAGCAGCTGGGCCTGGCGTTCCTGCCGCGACATCAGGCTGTCGGCGGCGGGCTTCGGCGCCGCGGGCTTCTCCGCAACCGGTGCGGGCGCAGGCGCGGGAGCCGGCGCCGGAGCGACAACTTCCTCGACCTCGGTCGCGGGGGCGGCTTCGCCCGGGCGGCCAAGTACGCGGCGGCGCTTCACCTCGACCACCACCGTGTTCCGGCGGCCGTGGCTGAATTGCTGCTGCACCTGGCCGGCCTCGACCGTCCGCTTCAGCCCCAGCGGCTTGCGGGTAAGGGTCGGCTTGTCCTGTTCGTCGCTCATCTAAACTCTATTTTCCTTCAATACGCGCCCGAAGCGTCGGAAACCGTATCGGAATCCGTGGACGCCGTCCCATTACCCGCCATGCGGGAACCTGTGTCGGAAACGCGGTTGGCCGCGTCCCTACTCCATCCGGTGAAAAACTGCCAGCGGCCAAGATGCGCCAGCACCCGGTCTGCGGCACGGGCGTCGGTGACAGCCAGATGTACCGCATTTTCACGCCCCAATGCCATAGATAGGGATTGCCGGTCCACCGGCAAGATCATCCCTTCACGGCCCGAGCCTTCGTCGTCTTCGCCTACGCGCCACGCCTGCGCGAGCTTCTTGCGACCATCCTCGCCCGCGTCGCTTGCGTGCAACAGCAGGCGGACCTGTCCGCGCCGCGCCGCCTGCTCGATCTTGTCGTTGCCGCTGATCAGCGTGCCCGACCGCGATTCGAGCCCGAGCCGGTCGAGCGTCGCGCGCTTCAGCTGCGCCTCGATCCGCTCGCCGAGATCGTCGGGGATCGTGAAGCTGCCTTCGTGCAGCGCCCGCGCGAGCCCGCCCTTGAGCTTGCCCTTCGCCTGCGCGGCTTCGAGCGTCGCGCGGTCGACGCCGATCCACGCGCCGCGCCCCGGCGCCTTGCCGAGAACGTCGGGCGCGATTCCGCCGTCCGGCCCGAGCGCAAGGCGCACGAGCCGTTCGGCCGGCGCAACCTCGCCGGTCACCACACAGCGCCGCTCGGGCACGTGGCTTCCGCGCTTACCCGCGCGGTCGGTTTGGCTTAGCTGATCATTGCGCGGGGTCCGCATCGGCGGCCTCCCCGGCTTCAGGCTCGTCCGCAAACCAGTGCGCACGCGCCGCCATGATGATCTCGTTGCCCTGCTCTTCGCTCAGGCCATATTCGCCAAGCACGCCGCCCTTGTCCTCGGCACGCTCGCTGCGCGCCGGGCCGCGGCGGTTGTCCTGCCGCTTCTTGGCGATCAGCTCGTCGGTCGCGAGATCGGCCAGATCGTCGAGCGTCTTGATGCCGGCCTTGCCGAGCACGACGAGCATCGCTTCGGTCAGGTGCGGGATGTCGGCCAGATCGTCGTCGACGCCAAGCTCGCGGCGTTCCTGACGCGAGGCTTCCTCGCGGCGTTCGAGCGCCTCGGTTGCGCGGCTCTGCAGTTCCTGCGCCAGTTCGTCGTCGAAACCCTCGATGCTCGCGAGTTCGTCGATGCCGACATAGGCGACTTCCTCGAGCTCGCCAAAGCCTTCGGCGACGAGCAGCTGTGCGAGCGTCTCGTCGACGTCCAGCTCTTCCTGGAACATCGTCGAGCGTTCGACGAATTCGCGCTGGCGCTTCTCGCTCGCGTCGGCCTCGGTCATGATGTCGATCTGGCTGCCGGTCAGCTGGCTGGCGAGACGGACATTCTGGCCGCGGCGGCCGATGGCGAGGCTGAGCTGATCGTCGGGAACGACGACCTCGATGCGGCTGTCATCCTCGTCGATGACGACGCGCTGCACCGTCGCCGGCTGGAGCGCGTTGACGACAAAGGTCGCCGTGTCTTCGGACCAGGGGATGATGTCGATCTTTTCGCCCTGCATTTCCTGGACGACCGCCTGGACGCGGCTGCCCTTCATGCCGACGCAGGCGCCGACAGGGTCGATCGAGCCGTCATAGCTGATCACGCCGATCTTCGCGCGCGAGCCCGGATCGCGGGCTGCGGCCTTGATCTCGATGATGCCGTCATAGATTTCGGGCACTTCCTGCGCGAACAGCTTCTTCATGAAGTCGGGGTGCGCGCGGCTGAGGAAAATCTGCGGGCCGCGGTTCTCGCGGCGCACCGACAGGATCAGCGCGCGGACGCGATCGCCGACGCGCATCAGTTCGCGCGGGATCTGCTGGTCGCGGCGGATCACGCCTTCGGCGCGGCCGAGGTTGACGACGATGTGACCGAATTCGACCGACTTCACGACGCCGGTGATGATCTCGCCCGCACGGTCCTTGAATTCCTCGAACTGGCGCTCGCGATCGGCTTCGCGGACCTTCTGGAAGATCACCTGCTTTGCCGACTGCGCGTCGATGCGGCCAAGGTCGACCGCGGGCAGCGGGTCGACGATGAAGTCGCCGATCTTGGCATCCTTCTGCAGCTTCTGGCCGGCGGCCAGATCGACCTGCTTGAAATAATCCTCGACCTGTTCGACGACCTCGACGACGCGCCACAGGCGAAGGTCGCCGGTCTGCGCATCGAGCTTGGCGCGGATGTCGTTCTCGGCGCCGTAGCGCGCGCGCGCGGCGCGCTGGATCGCTTCCTCGATGGCCTCGATAACGATGCCCTTGTCGATCATCTTCTCGCTGGCGACGCTGTTGGCAATCGCGAGGAGTTCGGCCTTGTTGGCGGAAATGGCAGTGGCCATCAGTCCTGTCCTTCTTCTTCCATTTCGTCGGCGCCCTCGATCGAGAGCGGGACGGTTGCGGCAATCAATTTATCGGTGAGGACCAGCTTCGCCGTGTCGATCGCGTCGAACGGCAGCTTGTGCTCCACACCTTCCTTGTCCGAAATCGTGACGGTATCGCCGTCAATGCCGACGAGTTCGCCGTTGAAGCGTTGGCGCCCATCGCGCTTCTCCTTGAGCGCAATCTTCGCCTCATGCCCCGCCCAGTCGGCGAAGTCGGCGCGGCGCGTCAGCGGCCGGTCGATACCGGGCGACGAGACCTCGAGCCGGTAAGCGGCGTCGATCGGGTCCTTGCCCGCTTCCTCGAGCGCGTCGAGCCGGTCCGAAATGCGGCGCGACAGATCGGCGCAATCGTCGATCGTCAGCTGGCGCGTGTCGGGCCGCTCGGCCATAACCTGCAGCGTGGGGTCGCTCTCACCACCGAAGAAAGCGACGCGCACGAGCGCAAGGCCCATCGCCTCGGCTTCGGGCGCGATGATCGCATTGAGGGCGTCGAGATCGACCAATTATCCGTTCCTTGTCGCAAGACCGGAAACCCATGCGGGAATAGCCGCCGCGGCCCGCGGCCCCGACGTCCCATCTGGCTAGCCATGTCTAGGAGTGAGGCGCATATAGGCTGCCACACGAGAGTCGGCAAGTGCGAAGTGGGGAGGCGATTGCGATGGCCGGATTTGCACCGCAGCGAGAAGGCATCTTCTATCTGACCGAAGGAGGCCAGGAAACCGAAATCCAGTATCGGCACGGGCACGACCTGCCCGAATTCGCCATGTATCCGCTCCTCGACAAGCCCGACGCGATGGCCGATCTGAAGGCGATGTACAGCCGCGTGCTCGACGTCGCGGCCGAACATGGCTGCGCCGCGATGATCAGCGGCCTCGACTATCGCGGCAGTCCCGACTGGGCAGAAAAGCTCGGCTATTCACGCGAAGGGCTTGCTGACGCCCTTACGCAGGCGATCGCCTTCCTGCGCGAGGTCGCGCGGCCTTATGAAGGACAGGTCAGCGAGATATTGATCGGCGGTCAGGTCGGCCCGCGCGGCGACGCCTATTCGCTCAACCGGACGATCACCGCCGACGAAGCCGAGGAATATCACAGCTTTCAGCTCGACGTGCACAAGCGCAATGCGGTCGATTTCGTCTGGGCCGCGACTTTCAACAACGTCCCCGAAGCGGTTGGCGTCGCGCGCGCCGCGGCGCGGATCGGCCTTCCGCTCCAGATATCGTTCACGCTCGACAGCAACCATCGCCTGCAATCGGGGCCGAGCCTGAAGGAGGCGATCGAATCGGTCGATGCCGAGGCCGGCGACGCGCGTCCCGACTTTTACGGCATCAACTGTTCGCACCCGCTCGAATTCGAGCCGGCGCTGGAACCCGGCGACTGGATCAAGCGGATTCGCAGCCTGCGGCCGAACGCCAGCGCCAAGGACAAGATCGATCTCTGCCAGCTCGGCCATATCGAGGACGGCGATCCGGTCGACCTTGGCCAGCGCATGGGGGCGCTGGCGCAGCGACACCCGCACCTCGACATCTTCGGCGGCTGCTGCGGCACCTGGGCGCCGCATCTCGACCAGATCGCACGCAACCTGAAGCAAGCCTAGGGATTGAGCAGCCACCCCGCGAGGCCGGCCGCGACGACGAGCAGCGGCGCGACCCATTTGCCTTTGAGCCGGAACACCGCCGCCGCCGCGCCGGCAAAGATGATGATCGCAGCGACGGGATTGGCCACTCGCAACGCAGTTACCCAGCCGAGTTGCAGCAGCGTCGCCGCGATCACGCCGACGACCGCCGCCGCAACCCCCGCGAGAGCGCGATGCAGCGCGGGATTTTCGACCACCGCCTCCAATCGCTCGAAGAAGATCATCGAAAAGGCGAAGGCGGGCAGGAACATCCCCGCGGTGATCGCCAGCGCACCGGGCAAACCACCCGCGACATAGCCCGCGAAGGTCGCGAAGATGACAAGCGGCGCGGGCAGCATTCCCGCGAACGCAACGCCGTCGAGAAAGCTCGCGTCGGACAGCCAACCGCGCCCGACGGTGTCGGTGCGCACATAGGGGATCGCAGTGTAGGCGCCCCCGAAGGTCAGCAGCCCGCCCTTCAGCCCGGCGATGAACAGCGCGATGACGCCCGCTTCGCTTGCGGCGACACTGGCCTTGACCCCCGCCCCCTCACCAGAGACCACAAAGGTCAGCGCGATCGCCGCCGCGAACACCGCAGCCGCAACGATGGGCCGGGCAGCAAAGCTATAGATCAGCGCCGCCGCGATCAGCGGAATCCAGAATGGCACGCCCGCCAGTGTCGCGCCGAGCGATACAGCAGCCAGCGCCCAGAGCAGCTTGTCCTCCAGGATATGCGTGCCGATCCGCTGCACCGCGCGCAGGATAATCGCGAGTACTGCAATCTGGACGCCGAGGAAGACCGGCGCCATCGCCGGGTTGCCGGCAATCCAGTCCTTGTAGAGCCATGCCGCGCCGAGCATCAGCACGAAGCCCGGCAGCATGAAGCCCAGCCCGGCGAGCAGCCCGCCGATCCGTCCCCGCGCGACCATGCCGAGGTGGACACAGAGCTCGTGCGCCTCCGGCCCCGGCAGGATCTGCATCACCGCGAGCAACCGGTTGAAGCGCGCGGGCGAAATCCAGCGCTCCTCCTCGACCAGCGCCTGCTTCACCATCGCGATCTGCGCCACCGGCCCGCCGAAGGCGAGAAAGCCGAAGCGCAAAAAACGCAGGAACAGTTGAACAAGGGAAAGTCGCGGTGGCGAATAGGATTCGGTCGTCATTGCAAGCACGCTCCTTGCCGCGAACGCGGCTCATGGAGCGGAACTTGGACGGCGCGCCGTCTGGACGGGCGTCCGCGTTGCCCGTGGCGCAATGGATAGCATGGCCGTCCCGCGATGAAAGATAGTTTGCCTTTCAGCGGCCTTGCCCCTTCTTCAAATATAGGATAGGGGGGTACCCTATGTCGCACACGCACGCCAACAAGGACCAGCTCCTCGCGCGCACCCGCCGCATTGCGGGGCAGATCGCGGCGATCGAGCGGGCGATCGCCGGCGAAGCCGGCTGCGCGGCGATCCTGCATCAGGTGGCAGGCGTGCGCGGCGCGGTGGCGGGATTGATGGACGAACTCGTCGCCGAGCATCTGCAATCGCATGTTGTTGCGCCCGACCTGTCCGACGCCGACCGCGCGCAAGGCGGCGACGAATTGCTTGCGGCAATCCGCCGCTACGCGAAATAGGGGGAAGAATGTCGCTCGACGGCGAAATCGACGCGCTGACGCATAGCCATGTCTATCTGGGCAAGCGGCACGACGCGAATGCGCGGCGCACGCTGTGGGTCGTGCTGCTGACCGCGCTCATGATGGTGGGCGAGATCGCCGCCGGGATCGCCTTCAATTCGATGGCGCTGCTCGCCGATGGTTTTCACATGGCGACGCACGCGGGCGCGCTAGGCATTGCCGCCCTCGCCTATCGCTATGCGAAGCGCCACGCGGAAAGCGGCCGCTACACCTTCGGTACGGGCAAGGTCGGCGACCTCGCGGGCTTCGCGTCGGCGCTCGTGCTCGGGATCGTCGCGATCGGCATCGCATGGGAATCGGCGATGCGCCTTGTCGACCCGAGCCCGGTCGAGTTCGGCGAAGCGACGATCATCGCCGTCATCGGCCTCGGTGTGAACATCGTCAGTGCGCTGTTGCTCGGGCACGGACACGATCATGGCCACGACCATCATCACGGTCATGCGCACGATCACAGCCACTCCCATGATCACGGCCACGAAAAGGACAACAACCTCCGCTCGGCCTATCTCCACGTCGTCGCCGATGCCTTGACCTCGGTGCTCGCGATCGCGGCGTTGCTCGGCGGACGTTATCTCGGCTGGGTGTGGCTCGACCCCGCGATGGGGGTCGTTGGCGCAATCGTCATCGCGGTCTGGTCATGGTCGCTGATGAGGGACACCGGCGCGGTGCTGCTCGACGCGAGCGATGCGAAGCTGGAGGCCGAAATTCGCGCGCGGGTCGAAGGACCGGGCGACGCCAGAATCTGCGACCTCCACGTGTGGCGCGTCGGTCCGGGCGCGCATGCGGCGATCGTCAGCGCCACCGGCGTCGCCCGCGCGGCGATCTGCGAACGGCTAAGGCCGGTGCACGAGATCGAGCATCTGACCGTCGAGATTCGCTAGCTCTCAGCGATCTGACGGCGCCTGCGGGACCATCGGCAATTCTTTCGCAGGCGGTGGCGGCGCCGGAGTTGCCGGCCGGTCGGGCGGCAGCGCATCGAAGCGGCCGAAACGGCAAAGCGCGGGCGTACACGGCAGGCGGGTATCGACATAGGCGCGCAAACGTTGCGCGGTCGCGCAATCCAGCTCGCGATCGTCGATCAGGATAATCGGCTGCTCCGCGAAAGTCCGGATCGTTTCGATATAGGTCCGCACGGCCGCTTCGTCGACCGGGCTGCCGTTCCAGCGCAAGCCGTCGCTTTTCCTGTAGAGATAGTTGATCGGCTCGTAGAGGCCGGCGGGCGCCGCTGGTCCCCACGCCGCGGACGGCGGACAGGTTTCGGCGAGGCCGTCGGCCGCGCCGGCGGTGAACGCTGGCGCAGCCGATGCGGACCAGACGAGGACCGGAAACAGCGCGATCAGCTTCTTCTTCATCGACACACCTCATTTCGCTTCAGGTGTATCTGGTACCGGCAGTCAGCCTTCGATCTCAACCACGATATGCGGCGCCAGCGCCCGCAGTTTCTCCGCCCAGCGCTCATAGGGCCAAGGGATCACCTCCTGATCGAACCAGAAGAGGCGATTGCCCTCGCGGTCGTACAGATGGACCTCGTCATCCTGCTCGTCGCGGCGGACGATGCGCAATTTGCCGATGTTCGAAGGATGGATGCGCCCCTCGTCGCCGCCCGCCTTGCCGATCCGCCCCTGCCACCAGACGAGTTCGCCGGTCTGCGGATCGATGAAGCTGCCGCGCCGCGGATTGGCGAGCATGTTCGCAAGCGCGGCGAGGCCCACGAGCGCGCCGAAGCCTTGTGCCAGCGGCACCAGCCACGGCGCGCATTCACGGCCGTCCTCGCTGCAATTATCGTCGGGACGCAACATCGACCCCGTCCAGAAGAAAATCAGGCCGAAGGCAAGCAGCAGCCACATCCGGAAATCGGTTCGCGCACTGCGGCGATAGGTCGGCATTCCCGTATCGGTCATGACGATCCTTTACCATCGACAGCCTCAACAGAGACCTAATGCGGCCGCATTTCGACCCGCTTCGGGGGTTAAGGGGCACGCCTGCCATTGTCCCCCTGCGGTACATGCCGGATACAGCGAAACATTTTATTGGCGTTTCGGGGCATAAGGCAGGGTGAGAGCGGCCGTGCGAATCGGCCCCGGAGATTTTGACGCGACGCCATGAAGCCCGAACTCAACCTTGCAGCCCGCTCGACGTGGCGCGATCCGGCACCGCAGAAGACGGTGGGTCCGGGCCGCGAATATTGGGGCTTGCTCGTCGCGGTGGTCGTTGTCGCGTGCCTCGCGCTCCTGCTCTCGACGGGCCAGTATCGCCCGCGCGGTTTCGGGCCGTACAGCGTCTCGGTGCCGCTGAGCTTCAAGACCTATGATCCGGCGCGCTGGGCGGTGATGAACGCCGATACCTATGAGGACGCACTGAAGATCGACCCGACGCTGCCGAGTCCCGACAGCGTCGGCTATGCCGATGCCACCGCGACCGCCCCTCTGACCGCCGCGCAATTGCAGCAGGAGGCGTTTGTCGGCCCGCCGGCCAAGCCCTATGTCTTCCGCGGCCTCACCGCGCTCGATCGCGAACGCGCGCATTATTGTCTGACCTCCGCCATCTATTACGAGGCAGCGTCGGAAAGCGACGACGGCATGCGCGGGGTCGCACAGGTGATCATCAACCGCGCGCGCCACCCCAGCTTCCCGAACACGATCTGCGGCGTCGTCTTCCAGGGATCGCAGCGCGCGGGCGTGTGCCAGTTCACCTTCTCGTGCGACGGCGCGATGGCGCGCGTTCCCGAAAAGCGGAACTGGCTGCGGGCCAGCCGCATCGCCTCTGCAGCGTTGAACGGGTACGTCTTTCCCGGCGTAGGTTTGGCGACGCATTACCACACGACCGCAATCTGGCCGCGCTGGGGCAAGAGCCTGGTGATGACCAACATTGTCGGCGCGCATATCTTTCACCGCTGGCGCGGCCGCTGGGGAATGCCCGACGCGTTCCGCGCGCCCTATCTGGGCCGCGAGCCGGTTCCCGGGCCCTATCTGCCCGTCGCGCAGCAGCTCGCGATCCTGAAGGGTCAGGGGATCGCGCCGGGCGCCGGTCCTGTTCCCGCTCTCGCCGGCCCCGCCGCCCCCCTGCCCGACGTTCCGGCTGCGCCTCTTCCGGGCGCCATGTCTGCGCCGGTCGCGGTACCGGCGGCGCCAGCTCCCGCCCCTGCCCCGACCTACACCGATCCGCGGCTCAACCAGTCGGGCCAGATCAAGGAAGAGTTCAGCAAGAGCGGGGAGTGGATTCGCTGACCGAAGCCGCCTAGTCTCTCGCCATCACCCCCGAGGGAGGATGCAATGGGACATGTAAAGGGTATCGGCGGCCTCTTTTTCCGTTCGAAGGATCCCGAAAAACTGGCCGCCTGGTACCGCGCGCGCCTTGGCGTCGGCGGCGGGTGCAGCGCCGACGACAGCGTGCCGCCGAACCAGTGGGTATGGAACGTCACAGCAGGTCCGCTCGTCTTCGCGCCCTTCAAGGCCGAGACCGACTATTTCCCCGCCGACCGGCAGCATATGCTCAACCTGCGCGTCGACGATCTCGACGCGGTGCTGGCGCCGTTCCGCGAGGCCGGCGACGAGATTATCACCAAGCCCGAATGGGACGATCCGGCGGTTGGCCGCTTTGCGCGCGTTCACGACCCCGAGGGCAATCCGATAGAATTGTGGGAGCCGCCGGCTTCCGCATGACAAAACGGCGCCAGCTCCAGGGAGCGGCGCCGTCCTGTATTGGCCGAGGGAGGCTTAACGCCCCTGGCTGCGCCAGCGCTTGACGACGCGTTCGAGAATTTCGGCCTCGCCGCCCGTCTCGCGCCACAGCTTCGAAAAGAGCGGGTCGCTCGACGCCGGACGCTTGTCCTCTTCGAGCGTGTCCAGATAGACGCGGATCGGGATCGACACGCCTTCGCCGCAGACGATGCATTCGCGGTTGCGGAGCGCCGGGATCGAGTCGATGAAACCGCGCGCGCCTTCGGGCATCGCCGCCTTCACGAAATGCTGGTCGCGCTCGTTGTTGAGGCGCATCGAGATGATCGTGCCGCACTGCGACAGCACGCCTTCGGCCAGGTCCGACGGACGCTGGGTGATCAGGCCCAGCGAGACGCCGTATTTACGGCCTTCCTTGGCGATACGCTCGAGGATCTTGCGGACCGCCTGACCCTGTCCGACATCCTTCGCCGGGATGTAGCGGTGCGCCTCCTCGCAGACGAGCAGGATCGGGCGCTGCGGTTCGCCGCGCGACCAGATCGCATAGTCGAAGGTCAGGCGCGCCAGCACCGCGACGACGACGCCGGTGATATCCGACGGAACGCCCGACACGTCGATGATCGAGATCGGCCGGCCGTCGGACGGCAGGCGGAAAATCTTGCCGAGGAAACCCGCCATCGTGTCGGCGACGAGCATTCCCGAGAACATGAAATTATAGCGCGGGTCGGCGCGCATTTCCTCGATCTTGCCCTTGATGCGCATGAAGGGTGCCGACGAGGTCGCCTTGTCGAGCTTGCCCATCTCGTTCTGCAGGATGTTGAGGAGGTCGGAGAGCAGATAGGGGATCGGCGAGTCGACCGTGATCTTGGTCATGCCTTCGGCAAGCCGGTTCTTCATGCGCGCCTGCAACAGGCAACGCGCCAGAATATCGCAGTCGGCCTGACGCTCGCGGCCCTGCGCGGTGACGAACACCTCGCAATGTTCCTCGAAGTTCATCAGCCAATAGGGGAGCGCGAGATTGTCAACGTCGAACAGCGCGCCCGTGCCCTTGAAGGCGGCCGAATATTCGCCGTGCGGGTCGACCATCACGATATGGCCCTGCGGCGCAAGTTCGCAGATCTTGTGAAGGATCAGCGCAGCGCTGGTCGATTTACCCGTACCGGTCGAACCGAGCAGCGCGAAATGCTTGCCGAGCATCGCGTCGACATAGAGCGAACCGCGAATATCCTTGGTCGGATAGACGGTTCCGATCTCGACGTGCGCGCGCTCGTCGGCGGCGTAGATCTGCTTGAGGTCGTGGCTCGTCGCCGCATAGCACTGGCTGCCCGGGATCGGATAGCGCGTCACGCCGCGACGGAAATTGTGAATGCGCCCGGTGATCTTTTCCTCGTCGCCTTCGCCGAGGAAGTCGATCGTCGCGACGATCAGACCCTCGCCGCGCTCGTGGAGCTGCTGGTCGCGGATGCTGGCGAGCAGCCAGGTGTTGCCGACGCGAATCTTGACCTGCGCGCCGACCTGCCCCGCCATCGCCACGGCGGCGTCGTTCGATGTCGAAAGCTGGCCCACGGCCGCCGCATCGATCAGGATCCGCGAGGCCGAGCCCGAGATATCAATAACTTCGCCGATCAGCAGATCATCGCGGTGATGCGTGGTCGTCGGCACGACCGACGCGGCAGCACCCCCGCCGGCCAGTCGGACATGCTGTACAGCCGTCGAATCTCCGGCGGGAAATCCGCCGCTCTGCATATCCATATTCAGCCCCGCCGTTATTTGTCCCGCCGCCGCTATCGCAGACGAGGGTAAATAGGCCGTGAACTTTGCAGATAATCCCGCCTCAGCGGCGGCGGAAAATGGCCGATGCGCCGTAACCGAGGAGGAGCGACAGCGCGACCGCACTGAGGCCGTAGAGGAAACCGTGCCGCTGCGCCGCCAGCGCGACGAAGCGTTCGAAGCCCGCCTTGCGGATCTGGACATCGCGCGAGGCGACCGCAAGCACGCGCCCGCGGCTGATCAGATAGGTTTCGGCCCGATAGGTCCCGACGGGAACCCGCGCCGGGACGGGGATGCGCGCCCGGTAAAGCACGCCCTCGCTGATTTCGACGGCGGCCGGATTTTCATAGAAAAGGCCCATGCGGCGATAAAGATCGATAAGACCGCCCTCGAACCGCTCGAGCTTCCTCGCTTCCGAAAAGCCGGTCGGCGACATCGAAAGATTGTTGAGCCCGAGCTCGAAGATCGCCGCGGTGCGCTCGTCGACGAGCTTGTCGATCGGACGCGAAGAGCCGATCGCATAAAAGCCCGGCGAGGTGCGCAGGCGAATGCTGCTGGCATTGACCCACATGCCGGCGACACGGCGTTTCTCGCGCAGCACGATCGGTCGCACCGGACCTTTCAGCACGACGACGATGTCGGCGCGGTCGTCGGGAAGGCGCTGCCCGGGATAAAGGATCGCGCCGAACAGCAGCAATTCCTCGCCGGTAAAGCTGTACTGGATGTCGATCGCCCGGCTCGACACATCGGGCACGAGGCGTGGATCGGCGCCATAGGCAATTGGTACCCCGACGAGCAGCGCCAAAGCGGCGATCAGGGCGCGAAGCGGGCTCATTGCACGGTGTAGATTTCGTCGGGGCGGATGAAGAGCCCGACCGCCATGCGCGCCGCAACGAGCAGCACGATCACCGCGAGCGCCATCCGCAGATATTCGGGTTTCACCTTCTGCGCGAAACGCGCACCGACCTGCGCCCCGGTGACGCTGCCGAGCAACAGCAGCCCCGCCAGCACGATGTCGACCGCCCCCGTCGTGAGCGCATGGACCATCGTCGTCGCGATCGTCACGAACAATATCTGGAACAGCGAGGTACCGACGACGACCTGCGTCCCCATGCCGAGGAGATAGAGCATCGCGGGAACCATGATGAAACCGCCGCCGACGCCGAGCAGCATCGTCAGCACGCCGACAACCATGCCAAGGAGCAGCGGCGCGAGCGGCGAGATATAGAGGCCGGAACGATAGAAGCGCCAACGCAGCGGCAGATTGGCGACCATCGGATGATGGCGCCGCTTCCGCGCCGGTGCGGGAAGCCCCGAACGCACCGCGCGCAGGGCACCCCACGCCTCGCGCGCCATGAATCCGCCCACGGTGCCCAGCATCAGCACGTAAAGGATATTGATCGTCGTATCGATCTGGCCCCACGCGGTGAGCAGTTCGAACAAGCCGGCGCCGATCAGCGAACCGAGCAGGCCGCCGGCAATAAGGACGACGCCCATCCGCACGTCCACCCCGTCGCGCTCGAAATGCGCGAGCGCGCCGGACACGCTTGCGCCCGTCACCTGCGTGGCGGCCGAGGCCGCGGCGACCGTCGGCGGAATGCCATAGAAGATCAGCAGCGGCGTGGTGAGAAACCCGCCGCCGACGCCGAACATCCCCGACAGGAAGCCGACGCCGCCGCCAAGCAGGATGATCACCAGCGCGTTGACCGACAGATTGGCGACTGGAAGATAGAGATCCATGGGCCCCGAAACATGCGTCTGCGGCGTAAAACTGCGCCGAGTCCCGCGACCCTAGAGCATTTTTTCGGGCCGGGGAATCGGCAGGGAGACCTAAATTTGATCGGCGCCTAGAAGTCGGCGGCAAGCGTCAGCGCAACACCGCTTTCGGGCGCTGCGTCGCCCGCAACGCGTTGGCGCCAGTCGAGCGCGATCCGCCCGCCATCCCCGACCTCCGGAAGCTTCAGCGTCAGCCGGGGACCGACGTCGACGCGCGCGGCGCCGGGTTGTACGGCTCCTGCCGCGAGTGCCCCGAGCCGCAGGCGCGCGCTTTCGTCCGGACCGATCCGGTGATCGACCGCCACCGCCCCGTCGGCAAAGCCGTCGCGCCGCCGCGCTCCCACGAAACCGGCCTGCGCATAGGCGTCCAGCCGGAAGCCCGCCGGGAGCGCAACGTCGGCCACCCCTCCCGCCACCATTGCCGCAAGCGCCGTTCGCCCCTCCGGCCCGATGGCGACGCGCTGCTCGATCGCAACATCGACCGGCCAGCGCTCGACCGGGGCGAACGAAAGACCCAACGCCGCCTCGCTCTGGCCCGGCCGTTCGATCGCGACGGTCGCGCGGCCATATGCGCGCAATCGTCCGCTCTCGCCGAACCCATAGGCAAGCCGAAGCCCGCCTTGCGACCCGCCCAGCTGCCCGGCCGTCGCGATACTACCGCGCGTGCCCCCGGGGCGTACGTAGAGCCACCCGCCTAGCGACCAGCCGGCAAGCGAGCGCCGGATCCAGAATGGCTCGCCGCCGGCCGGAACCGCGCGCGCAGGCGACGACGGGACGAAGCCCCGGGATCCAGCGGCCGCCCCGGCGGGCGAAGGGAAAAGCCGGGCCATCAGCGCCAGCCGCAGGCTGTGCCGGTCGGCGCCGGGACCGCCTCCGTCCATCGTTTCGGCAGCCGCAAGGATCCGACCGGGCCTTCGCCCGCCGGTTGCCGTCGGAACCAGTTCTTCGACATAAGTCGCAACCGGCCGGCCGGCTGCGCGAGGCCCGGCCGCCGCGACTATTGCAAGGTCGTCGCCCGCCGGCGCCGAAAAAGGCGAAGGCGGCGCCCATGGCTGCGTCGCACCTTCGGGCATGGCGGGATTCCAGAGAAGCAGGATCCGCACCGTCGCCCAGCCGCCGAGAAGCAGCAGCAGAAAACGCAATGCGCCGGCATCATGCAGGGCTTGCGGTCCTGACAAACGGCTGTTCAAGGCGTCATGGCCTTCGACATCTGAACGGCAGACGGAAGCGCCGCGCGATGTTCGGTCTTGTCCCACAGGACTTCGCCCGACCGCAGCATCCGCCAGTACAGCATGAGCGCCCGGCGCGCCGAGAGGATCGCAATGACGTTCGAGACAAAGGCACGCGGTATCGCGCGGAGGGCCTCGTTCCGGCCATAGCAGCGCGCCGTGAAATGGCAGCGCATCGCGAGGCGCCACATCAGCAGCGCGGCATTGGTCGCGAGCAGCCACCGCATGCCCTCGCTCATCTCCGCGGCGTGCCACCCTGCCCAACGCTCGCCGATCAGTCCGGCGCCGGTCAGGATCACGCCGGCATAGGCGGCGAGCAGGATGATCGCGGCAAGCGGCGCGCGGCGGTCGCGCCACAGCATCCAGCGCGCGAACCACAGCCGGGCCGACGGCATGCCGCCGCCGGCCGTGCGCGAGCCCGGCCAGCCGAGATGGTCCCATCCAGCAAGCGCGATACCAGCGATCCACCGCGCTTTCTGCCGGATCGCGTCCTCGAAGCGGCCGGGAAACTCGCCGCGCGAGACGATCCGGCTGCCTCCCGCGCCCAGGGTATCGACGAAGGCCGCCCGCAGGCCATAAGCCCCGATGAGCATCCCGACTTCATAATCCTCGGTCAGGCTGTCGGCGCGGAATGGTCGTCCCCCGCGCTCGATCGCAAGCAGGGTCAGCGCGTTGCGGGTCAGCGCGCAACCGACGCCTGCGGACGGCAGGGCAACACCGAAGCTTGAGCGCAGCGCCATTTCCTTGCCATGCGCCTCGGCAAATTCGTCGGCATAATGACCACCGATCCAGCGCGACGCCGGCTCGATCAACGGCACGACAGGAATCTGCACCATCGCATGATCGACAAGGTGGCGGCGATAGAGAGCGAGTTCTTCCGCATGGACGTGATCCTCGGCATCGTGGAGCACGACTGCGGCGAAACGCATGCCCTCCCTTCGCTCGTCCTCGCCAAGCGCCGTCCACATGCGATTGAGGTTGTCGCCCTTGGTCGTCGGACCGTCGCTTTCGCCGACGACCAGACGCAGGCGCGGGTCGCGCGCAATCAACTGCGATACCGCGAAGAGCGTCGGAGCATCGTTGGGATAGCAGCCGACGTAGATCCGGAAGTCCTCGCCCTCCCACGCGGCAAGCGTGCGCCGCAAGGTTGCAGCAAGCACCGCCTCTTCCTTCCACGCGGGAATGAAGACGGCAAATTTCCCGGCAAGCCCGGAGCCGCTTCGTGGCGCGTCCGCGTCGCCCCGACCCAGCCAGAAGAGATCGAACAGCAGGTCGTCGAGGCCGACAAGCAATATTCCAACCGATGCAAACAGCATCAGTTCGCGGCCGGCTCCCAGCACCAGCCACTCCAGCCATGCGGACCACAGCTCCACCGGCTTTCCCGCTCCCCTGATGACGCCCTCGCGCCGACCGGGCATTGCGTAAGTGGGACTTAATTTTTGTAAAGGGTGACGGCTTGGCCCCCACCGGCTAGGAAAGCGCATCCCGTTTTTCAGAGAAGCAGGTCGCTTTCGATCAATGTCCAGTATTTCCGCCAATCGTTCGGCGCTGCGCGACTTTCTCGAAAGCGAAAGCGCGGGCGGAATGCTCCTGATTTTCGCAGCCATTATGGCTATAGTTGTTGCGAATTCGTCGTTTGGTGAAAGCTACGCGCATCTGATCCACGCGACGACCGGTCCGACTCTCTCGGACAAGCTCGGGCCGATGACGGTCCATCTGTGGATCAACGACGGGCTGATGGCGATATTCTTCCTGCTCGTCGGGCTGGAGATCAAGCGCGAGTTCGTAGACGGCCGCCTCGCGAGCCGGGACCGGCGGCGCCTGCCCTTCATCGCCGCCGCCGCGGGCATGGCTGTCCCGGCGATCATCTACATGGCATTTGCCGGCGGAACCGAAGGGCTCGCCAAAGGCTGGGCGATCCCGGCTGCGACCGACATTGCCTTCGCGATGGGCGTGCTCGCGCTGCTCGGAAAACGCGCACCGACCTCGCTCAAATTGTTCCTCGTCACCGTCGCGATCGTCGACGACATGGGCGCGGTCGCGATCATCGCGCTCTTCTATACGGCGAAGATCAACCTGCTGGCGCTCGGCGCGGCGGCGGCGCTGCTGGGCGTCATGATCGCGTGCAACCGCACGGGGGTGAGGAGCCTCGCCCTCTATATGCTGCTCTTCGCGCTGCTCTGGTACGCGATGCTGCTTTCGGGCGTGCATGCGACGATAGCAGGCGTTCTCGCAGCAACCGCGATTCCGCTCGACCGCACGCCGGGGGCGCCCGACAGCGCATCCTCGCCGCTCCACCGGCTCGAACATGCGCTCCATCCATGGGTCGCCTTTGCGATCGTCCCGGTCTTCGGCTTCGCCAACGCCGGAGTCGATGTCCGCGGCCTCGGGGTCGACCAGATTTTCGCGCCGCTTCCGCTCGGGATCGCCGCCGGGCTTTTCTTCGGCAAGCAGATCGGCATTTTCGGCAGCGTCTGGCTGTCGGTGAAACTCGGTATCGCGGGCAAGCTGCGCGGCGCGACCTGGCTGCAGATCTACGCGGTTGCGATGCTGTGCGGCATCGGCTTTACGATGAGCCTGTTCATCGGCGGGCTCGCCTTTCCGGATACGCCGGCGCTGATCGACGAAGCCAAGATCGGGGTACTGATGGGATCGCTCGCCGCCGCACTGACAGGCTTTGCCGTGCTGCGGTTCGCTCCGCTGCATCCCGAGCATGACGCGATCGAAGCCGAAAGCGACCGCGAAATTGCCGCCGACGGCGACGTGAGCGATACATCGGAGGCCCGCGCGTGAAAAAGGCCGCACCCCTCGTGCTCGTGCTGGCGCTCGCCGGATGTGCCACCACCGAAACGCGGATGCCGAATCCCGCGACCGACATCGCGTCGATCGATGTGCGCCGTACGCCCGCCTCGTCGCAGGCGCTGAACGAGATCGCCGACGCCTATGTGAAGCTGAGCCTCGAGATCGGGACGCACGAGGACGGCTATATCGACGCCTATTATGGTCCCGCGGAGATCAGGACCGCCGCCGAGGCCGCGCCGCGCGACAAGGATGCGCTGCTCGCCGCGACGCGCGCGCTGAGCGCGCAGCTCGAAACCGCCGCGCGCCGTCTGTCGGACCCGATGGAACGCCGCCGCGCGATATCGCTCCGCGCGCAGCTTCGCGCCGCCGAGACGCGCCTGCTGATGATGCAGGGCACGCGCTTCACCTTCGCCGACGAGGCCGAACGGCTGTTCGGCATCCGCCCGCGCCTGAAGCCACTCGCCAGCTACGACGCCGACCTCGCGAAGATCGAAGCGCTGGTGCCGGGCGAAGGCCCGCTTTGGCAGCGCGTCGAAACCTATCTCGACCGCTTTACCATTCCCAAGGACCGGCTGCAGAAGGTCTTCGACGCGGCGATCGCGCGTTGCCGCGGGCGGAGTGCCGCGCAGATTGCGATGCCGGAGGGCGAGAGCTTCCGCCTCGAATTCGTCACCGGCAAGAGCTGGAGCGGCTATAATTATTATCAGGGCGGCTATCACAGCCTGATCCAGGTCAACACCGATCTGCCGATCCGCCTGTCGCGCGCGCTCGATCTGGGCTGTCACGAGGGCTATCCGGGGCATCATCTGCTCAACATGAAGCTCGAAGAACAGCTCACCAAGGGCCGCGGCTGGAGCGAGTTCAGCGTCTATCCGCTCTACAGTCCGCAGAGCCTGATCGCCGAAGGCAGCGCGAATTACGGCATCGACCTCGCCTTCCCCGGCGCAAGCCGCGCCGATACCGAACGCGACGTGCTGATGCCGATCGCCGAAATCGCGGTGCCGCCCGACGACCGCTACTGGCAGCTTCTGGGCGCGATCAAGAAGGTGTCGGGCGCCCGGCTGACGATCGCGCAGCAATATCTCGACGGCGCGATCGACCGGTCGACGGCGGTCGCGTTGACGCAAAAGTACATGCTCGTCTCGCCCGAACGCGCCGACCAGTCGGTGCGCTTCACCGAGCAGTATCGCAGCTATGTGATCAATTACGGGCTCGGCGAACAGCTTGTTCAGGCCTATATCGAGCGCGGGAAACCGTCCCGCGAGGAAATGTGGCGCCGCATGGCGAAGATATTGAGCGAACCGACGCTGCCCGCGGACCTGCTGCCGCGATGAGTGCGAAAGCGATCCTTCCCTGGCTCGGCCAGGCAGGCTCGCCGCGGCGTCCGCCCGCGGGAGTGATGCCGCGCGGCTGATGGTTCCGGCGCGTCCGCGCGCCATCCGATCATCCGAGCCATCAAGACCCGAAGGAGCAGACCATGCTCGACAAGACCGACCTCCACCGCCGCATCGAGACGCCCGACATGAAGGATTATGGCGTCTATCTCGCGGTCGACCGCCTGCTCGACTGCCAGAAGCCGCTCGCCGAGCTGTGCACTGCCGACGAATTGCAATTCCAGATCGTCCATCAGGTCGAGGAATTGTGGATGAAGCTCATCGCCTTCACGCTCGGCGAGATCGACGGCCATATGGCCGCGGGCGAGACGATGCGCGTCATCACGCTGTTCGACCGCGTCAACCGCATCATGCGGCTGATGACCAGCCAGCTCTCGCTGCTCGAGACGATGAGCCCCTTCGACTATCAGTCGATCCGCCTCCAGCTCGGCAACGGGTCGGGGCAGGAAAGCCCGGGCTTCCAGCTGCTGCTCACCATGCCTCAGCCGCTCTGGGTGCGCTACAAGGCCGCCTATCTGGAGCCCACGGGCCGCACGATCGCCGACGTCTATGACACCGGATACAAGCACGACGACGCCTATATGGTCGCCGAGGCGCTGATCGAGTTCGACGAGCAGTTCCAGATCTTCCGCGCGCTCCACATCTATCTGATCCACCGCTCGATCGGCATGGGGTCGAAGTCGCTGAAGGGTCGCCCGGTCGAGCTGCTCAACGCCGGCACGCGGCACCGCTTCTTCCCCGAACTCTGGGACATCCGCGCCGAGATGACCGACCGCTGGGGCGCCGAATATGGCGTGAAGCGCGACAGCATCAGCGGCCATTCGGCCGCCGGGCACGGCAGCGGGCTGTGACGGGCGCACTGCTGCCGGAGGCGGTCGGCGACCGCTTCCACCTGCCGCCGGACGCCGTCTATCTCAAAAGCCACAGCGTCGGCTGCCAGCCGCGCGCGGCCGAAACGCTGCTGCGCGACAAACTGTTGACCCCTTGGCGCGAAACGGGCGAGGCTTGGCCGCACTGGCTGGAATCAATCGACGAGTGGCGCGCGGCGCTGGGCAGCCTGATCGGCGTCGAGGCGCGCGATCTGTGTCCCGCAACCAATGTCAGCGCGGCGTTGTCGCGCTATATCTCGGCGCTGGGCAAGGCGACCGACCGGCGCACGATCTTGCTCGCGCCGAGCGCCTTTCCGACGATCGGCTATCTCGCGAGCGGGCTTGCGGCGGCGGGATGGACGACGCGCTATCTGCCCGACGACGCCGATGTCCGCGACGTCGCGAGCTGGCAAGCGGCGCTGGGCGACGATGTCGCGCTGGTGATCGCGATGCACGTCAGCTCGAACAGCGGCGCGCTGACCGACATCGCCGCGGTCGCCTCGGCTGCGCGAGCCGCCGGCGCCCGCTGCATTACCGATTGCGCGCAGTCGGTCGGCGTCGTGCCGGTGACGCCCTCCCTATGGGGCTGCGACGCCGTGCTCGGCACCAGCGTCAAATGGCTGTGCGGCGGTCCGGGCGCCGCGTGGCTCTGGGTCGCGCCGCACGACCGCACCGCGCTCGATCCGATGGAGCGCGGCTGGTGGAGCCACGAAAATCCGTTCGAGATGGATATCCGCGACTTTCGTTATGCACCCGACGCGCGGCGCTGGTGGGGCGGCACGCCCGACGTCGCGCCGTTCGTCCTGTCGACGGCGGGGATCGGCGAGATCGCCGCGATCGGCGTCGATGCGGTGCGCGGCCATAATCAGGCGCTACAGGCGATGCTGCACGAAGCGCTCGAACGCAAAACGCCGCAATGGCGCTGGCCGACGGGTGCGATCGGCGGGACGCTGTGCATCGACACCGGCGGCGATCGGCCGCGCGTCGCCGAAGCGCTCGACCGGCACCATCTCCGCGCCGACTTTCGCGGCACGGTCCTGCGGCTGTCGTTCCACGCCTATAGCAGCGCCGCCGATGTCGAGGCGACCGCGAAGGCACTCGGCTAGAGCGCCGGCCGCCGGTCGAACCAGGGCTGCGCCGTCTCGAGCTGCGTCGCGAGCTGGAGCAGCAGCGCCTCCTCGCCCACGCGGCCGACGAACTGCGTGCCCATCGGCAAGCCTTCGGGCGTCCACCACAGCGGGACATTGATCGCCGGCTGGCCGGTCGCATTCTGGATCGCGGTGAAGGGGACATAGTCGGTCATCGATCCGAAGCCGGCGGCGACGTCCTCGCTGTCGAGCGCGAAGCTGCCGTTGCGCGGCGGCGGCGCGCCGAGCGTCGGGGTCAGCCAGATGTCGTAATCGGCGTGCCATGCGGCGACCGCGCGCGCCATTTGCTGGAGCTGAAAGATCGCACCCCACAGCTGTGGCGCGCTGATCCCCTTGCCCATTTCATAGAGCCCGCGCGTCAGCCCTTCCAGATTGTCGGGGCCGGGCACCTGTCCGGTCATCATCGCGATCCCATCGATCTGCATCGCCGCGCCGCTCGACCAGATTGCCATGAAGGCGGGCACCATCGCATCATTGTCGACCGGCGGCGAGACCTCCTCGACATGGTGGCCAAGGCTTTCGCACAGCTTCGCCGCATGCTCGACCGCGGCGACTGCCTGGTTGTCGAGCGTACCACCGCCCGGACGCGTCTTCGCAAAACCGATACGCAGTTTCGGACAGGGTTCCTCGGCCGCGCGGCGCCAGCTCGGCGGGGCGGGCGGCGCCGCGTAGGGATCGCCCGGTTCCGCGCCTGCCGTCACGTCGAGCATGGCAGCGGTGTCGCGAACGCTGCGGCTGACGACATGCTCGGCGGCGAGCCCGCCCATCACATCGCCGAGCATCGGCCCCAGCGGATTGCGTGCGCGCGTCGGCTTCAGCCCGACCAGCCCGTTGCAGCTCGCCGGGATGCGGATCGATCCGCCGCCGTCGTTGGCGTGCGCCACCGGCACAATCCCCGCAGCGACCGCAGCGCCCGATCCGCCCGACGATCCGCCGGTCGAATGAGCCAGGTTCCAAGGGTTGCAGGCGGGACCGTAGAGCACGCTTTCGGTCGTTGCGACGACGCCGAATTCGGGCACATTGGTCTTGCCCAGCGGCACCAGCCCGCCCGCAAGGAAGCGCTGCACCAGCGTCGCGGTAAAGGGCATCGGCACCGGCGGCGAGATGCGCGAACCGTTGCGCGTCGGCCAGCCCGCGAGGTCGCCCAATATATCCTTCAGCAGAAAGGGCACACCCTTGAACGGGCCATCGGGCAGCGCGCCCTTCGCGCGGTCGCGGGCGCCGTCATAATCGGTGAAGATCACGGCGTTGAGTCGCGGGTTCAGCGCCTCGGTCCGCTCGATCGCGGTATCGACGAGTTCGAGCGCCGATACCTCGCCTTTCGCAACGAGTTCGGCGAGGCCGAGCGCATCGTAACGGTCATATTCGGCGAAACCCATCCGTTTCCTCCCTTTTCGATGATCCGGCCGCGCCCTGCGCGCCCTATTCAGATGTCGACGACGATCTTGCCGAAGTGCGCGTTCGCAATCTGGTGGCGGAACGCGTCGGCCAGACGTTCGAGCGGGAAATGATCGCTGATGACGGGCCGGATGCCGTTCGCGTCGACCCCCGCGATCATCGCCAGCTGCTGCGCGCGGCTCCCAACGGTCAGTCCCTGCACCCGCAGATTCTTGCTCATCAGCAGCGCGGTCTGCACCGGCCCGGCGATGCCCGCGAGGACGCCGATCAGCGCGACGTGGCCGCCGACCCGCGCGGCGCGCATCGACTGGTCGAGCGTTCCCGCGCCGCCGATCTCGACGACGGTATCAACACCGCACCCGCCGGTCAGTTCGAGCGCCCGCGCGCCCCATTCGGGCACCTCTTTGTAATTTATCAGTTCGTCGGCCCCGAGCGCCTTCAGCCGCTCGAGCTTCGCATCGGACGAGCTCGTCGCGATCACGCGCGCGCCCGCGGCCTTGGCGAACTGCAGCGCGAAGACCGAAACGCCGCCGCTGCCCTGGATCAGTATCGTCGATCCAGGTTGGGTGTCGCCGTCGACGAACAGCGCGCGCCATGCGGTGAGGCCGGCGCAGGTCAGCGTCGCCGCCTCCGCCGCCGAATATCCCTTGGGCGCGTGCGTGAACCAGTGCCGCGGCGTCACGACCACTTCGCGCGCATAACCGTCGGTGCTGTCGCCGGGGACGTTGGCCAAGGCGGCCGGCGGCACGGGGCCGTCGTTCCAGTCGGGAAAGAACAGCGAGACGACCGGATCGCCGACCTGATAGTCGGTGGCCCCCTCGCCCACCGCCTCGATCGTCCCGGCGCCGTCGGACATCGGGATGCGGTTCTCGACGGTCGGGATCATCCCCGCGACGACCGCGAAGTCGTGGAAGTTCAGCGACGACGCCGTCAGCCGGACGCGGATCTCGCCCGGCCCCGGATCGCCGGGATCGGGCAGATCGGCGGGCACCAGATTGTCGAGAGACGCCGGTGCCCGCAGCTGGATGGCGCGCATTACTCCGCGGCCATCGCCATTTCGACGCGCTGCGGGCCGCGGATCACGCCGCCGGGGGTCGGCCCCTGCATTTCGCCGCCCTTGAAGGTGACGACGCCCGACTTGACCGTCGCAACATAGCCGTCGGCCTTTTGCAGCAGGCGCTTGCCGCCCGCGGGCAGGTCGAACGCGAGCCAGGGCTTGCCGAGCTTGATCTCATCCATGTCGATGACATTGAGATCGGCGAGATAGCCCGGCGCGAGCACGCCGCGATCCTCCAGACCATAGAGCATCGCGGTGTCACGGCACTGGCGCTTCACCGCATGTTCGAGCGCGATGCGCTTGCCCGCTCGGTCGCGCACCCAATGCTGGAGCATGAAGGTCGGCGAGGCGGCATCGCAGATCGTCCCGCAATGCGCGCCGCCGTCCGACAGACTGTTCACCGTGTCGTCCGACGCCTGCAGATCCTCGAGGAAATTGAGGTTGCCGTCGCGGTAGTTGAGGATCGGGAAATAGATGAAGCCCTTGCCATCGTCCTTCATGAGGAGGTCGTAGGCATATTCGGCCGGCGAGACGCCCGCGGCGGCGGCGCGCGCCATGATACTTTCGTCCGTTCGCGGCTCGTAGTTGAAATCGGGGTCCATTTCGAAATGGACGGGCCAACCCTCGGCGACGACCATCAGGAAGTCGAGGATGTCGCTTTCGGGCCAGACGTTCGCTTCTTCGACCATGCGCTTTTTGAACGCCGGGTCTTTCAGATGCGCAAGCTGCTGGTCCCACGGCAGGTCGATGATCTCGTTCCATGCCGGCTTGAAACGGAACGGATGCACCGTGCCCTGCCATGCCATGATCACGCCGTTGCCGCGCAGCGCGATCTGCGCGACGATGTTCGCACCAGTCGCATTCTGGCGGCGCATTTCCTCGATCTGCTCCTCGAGCGGAAGCTCCTTGGCGATCGACTGGAGCGCGGCGAAGGTCACGGGCAGCCCGGTTTCGCGGCTGAGGTCGCCCATCCACTCGAACTCGTTCCACTCGCGCTTGAGGTCGCTCGCCATTTCGAACACGCCATAGCCGACGCGGCCCATCGCACGGCCGATCGCGATCAGCTCCTCGGCGGTCGCGGTCGTGCCGGGGACGAGTTCGCCGTCGATCGACTTGTGGAGCACGGTGCGGCTGGTCGAGAAGCCGAGCGCGCCGGCGCGCACGCCTTCCTCGACGATGCGCGACATTTCGGCGATATCCTCGTCGGTCGGGATCGCACCGGGTTTTTCGCGGTCGCCGAGCACATAGGCGCGGACGGCGCCGTGCGGTACGTGGCACGCGACATCGACGGTGCGCGGCAGCTTTTCGAGCGCGTCCATATATTCGGGGAAGGTTTCCCAGTCCCACGACATGCCCTCCGCCAGCGCGGTGCCGGGGATATCCTCGACCCCTTCCATCAGCGAAATCAGCCATTCGTGGCGGTCGGGCTTGGCGGGCGCGAAGCCGACGCCGCAATTGCCCATGACGACCGTCGTCACGCCGTGCCAGCTCGACGGCGCCATTTCGGCGTCCCATGTCGCCTGCCCGTCATAATGGGTGTGGACGTCGACGAAGCCGGGGGTAACGATCTTGCCGCTGGCGTCGATCTCCTCGCGGCCGGCACCAAGATTCTGCCCGACCGCGACGATGCGATCGCCCTCGACCGCGACGTCCGCCACGAAGGGCGCGCCGCCCGAACCGTCGACGACCGTGCCGCCGCGTATCACCAGATCATGCATCCCGACTCTCCCGATTCTTTTGGCTCGATTTTTTAGTTTCACCGAAAAACCTATCATCAAAATCGGGATATGCAAATAAACGCGCCCGATGCGCGGCGAGCCGCTATGATGCCGCGATAAAACCACCGGGAGTCGCTGCCATGATCCGACCGCTTACCCTCGCCCTGCTGCTCGCCATCTCTGCCGCGCCGATCGCCGCGAAGCAGGCGCCCGCGCCCTCCTACAAGGCCGCGCTCGCCGATCCTGCGCGCCCCGCCGCCGACCGCGAGCGCGACGCCGCGCGCAAGCCCGCCGAGCTGCTCGCCTTCGCCCAGATCAAGCCGGGGCAGAAGGTCGGCGACTATGTGATGGGGGGGGGCTACGTCACCCGGCTGCTCGCCGCCGCGGTCGGGCCGACGGGCAAGGTCTTCGCCTTCCAGCCCGCCGAGTTCATCAAGTTCAAGGCGCAATATGGCACCGATCAGGCCGCAGTCGACGCGGCTTATGCGAATGTCGACGCGGTCGCCGGACCCTTCGCGGCGCCCGCTTTCCCCGAACCGCTCGATGTCATCATCACGGTGCAGAATTTCCACGACCTGTATCTGAAGCCCTTCCCCGAAGGCACCGGCGACAAGGCGAGCGCGGCGCTGTTCGCGGCGCTGAAACCCGGCGGTGCGCTGATCGTCGTCGATCATAGCGCTGCGAAGGGCAGCGGCACGACGCTGTCGGACAGCCTGCACCGCATCGACAAGGATGCGGTCGTCGCGGCGCTGACGAAAGCGGGGTTCAAGCTGGAGGCTGAGAGCAAGCTCTACAGCCGCCCCGCCGACCCGCGCACCGCCAACGTCTTCG
Organism: Sphingopyxis sp. BSN-002; assembly: GCF_022024275.1. Taxonomy (NCBI): domain Bacteria; kingdom Pseudomonadati; phylum Pseudomonadota; class Alphaproteobacteria; order Sphingomonadales; family Sphingopyxidaceae; genus Sphingopyxis; species Sphingopyxis sp. BSN-002. The sequence continues at coordinate 2,776,684 of NZ_CP091804.1, read as the reverse complement.
ATGCCGCGATCCGCGGCAAGACCGACCAGTTCACCCTGCGCTTTCGCAAACCGGGATAAATCATGACCAGCGACGACGAAGATTATGTCTATGACGAGGCGAGCGGCGAATGGCTGTCCGCCGCCGACGCGAGGGACCGCGCCACCGCCGCTGCCGCGGGCCCCGAAGTGCGCGACGCCGTCGGCAATCTGCTCGCCGACGGGGATTCGGTGGTTCTCGTCAAGGATCTGACCGTCAAAGGCGCGGGGCAGACGCTGAAGGTCGGCACCGTGATCAAGTCGATCCGACTGACCGGCGACGATCAGGAAATCGACTGCCGGTTCGAAGGGATCAGGGGGCTGGTGCTGCGCGCGGAGTTCGTGCGCAAGCGCTAGCCGCGCGCCGAGGGCGGCGTTTCCGAACCCCAGTTCGGCCGCGCCGCCTCCATTCCCGCGACGACCTTGTCCCAATAGGCTTCGGTCCGGCCCTGAAACTTCATGTCGAAGCTTTCGACCGTCCGGAACTCGAGAACTTCGACGCCGTCGGGGCCGGGCTTGTAGGTATAGGGCACGTCGCTGCCAACGAAAAAGCCGTCGCCCGCCCCGAGTTCCTCGGTCCCGAGCTTCAACGAACCGGCAATGATATAATAGAGGCAATCGGCGTCATGGCTGTGGAGCGGCAGCGCGAAGCCGCTTTTGAACCAGGCGTAGGTCAGGCTCATGTGCGGCAGGGAAAACAGCACCTTAGTGATGTTCCCTTCGCCCACGCCTGCCTCGACCCAGCGCCCGATCCCCGCTTCGACAATCGGGGTCAGGCCCGCGAGCGTCATCTTGTCGGTTTCATTGAGGTCGGGGGCGTCGATACCCCGGTAGATGCGGAACGGTGCTGCGCCCTGCTTGAGATCGGCCTCGGCCATGGCTCTCTCCTCTTCCTTTGTCGCGGCGATCATGCCGCAACCGGAAGAGGAGAGTCCAGCCCGGTCAGATTTTACCGAGCGTCTCGCGCCGGGGGCCGAGATAGCCGAACAGATAGGCGCCGACCTTGCGCATCTGGATTTCCTCGGCGCCCTCGGTGATCCTGTAGCGGCGGTGGTGGCGATAGATATGCTCGAACGGCTTGTGGCGCGAATAGCCGATGCCGCCATGGACCTGCATCGCACGGTCTGCGGCTTCGCAGCACAGGCGGTTCGCCCAATAGTTGCACATGCTGACCTTGTCGGAGAGGGTGCGCTCGATCTCCTTGTGCGGGGTGTTGTCCATGTCCCACGCGGTCTTGCGGATCAGCAGCCGGAGCATCTCGGCCTGCGTCGCCAGTTCGACCAGCGGAAACTGGATCGCCTGGTTGCGCGCCAGCGCCTCGCCGAACGGCTTGCGTTCGCGCGCGTACCGGACGCTTTCCTCGATGCAATAGACCGCGGCGCCGAGCGAGGACGCCGCCTGCCGGATGCGGTTCTGGTGGACAAAGCTCTGCGCGATCGACAGACCGCCGCCCTCCGGGCCGAGCCGCGCGTTGTCGGGGACCCAGACGTCGGTGAAGGTCATCCGCGGGTGATCGGTCGGCATGTTGAAAGTCCACATATATTCGTCGACCGTCATCCCCGGCGTGCCCGTCGGCACGAGCAGGCAGGTGATACCCTTGGCATCGCCATCCTCGCCCGATGTACGACAGAAAGCGGCGCAGTGGGTCGCGACATGCATGCCAGTGATCCACATCTTGCGCCCGTTGATCAGCCAGCCGTCGACGCCGTCGCGGGTCTCGCGGACGGCGCGCGTCTCCATATGCGTTGCGTCGCTGCCATGGTCGGGTTCGGTCAGGCCAAAGGCGGTACGGCGCTTGCCCTCGAAGCCGCCCAGAATGAACTCCTGCTTCTGTTCCTCGCTCGTCGCGAACTGCTCGAACATCTCGACGAAGGGGAAATTGCCGACGATACTGTGCTCGTTCTGCAGGTCGTTGTGGAGGCCGAGGCCCTTCGCGGCGAAATGCTCGCGGATCACCGCCATCCACAGATTCGACCCGTCCTTGCCGCCATATTTCTTGGGTGCAGAAAAGCGCCAGTGCCCCGCGGCATCGGCCTTGCGCGTTGCCTGCCGCAAGAGTTGCTCCCACTCATGGCGCGGCAGGCCCTGATTGTCCCAGTCGGTGCGCGCGTGCTCGCGGCGATGGTCGAAGAAGCGGATATTGTCGTCCGCCAGTTCCAGCGGCCTGATCTCCGCCTCGATGAACGCATCGAGCTCATCCAGATAGGCCTGCAGATCGGCCGGCATCCCAAAATCCATTACCTTCTCTCCCTTTGATTTCTCAGTCGCCGCCCCCGCCGCAGCCTCCGCACCCGCTGCTGCTGCCGCCACAACCGCTATCGCTGCTGCTGCTCGAACTGCTGTCGCTCCATCCCCCGCCGTCAGACGAGCGCGAGCGGTGAAAATCGGCAAGAGCCGATCCGGCGAGTACCGTCGTTCCGAACAGCGCGACCGCAAGTCCCGTCTCACCGGTCGTCGGTGCGCGTTTCAGCCGGTCATGCTTCTGACGTGCTTCCTTCAGCGCTGTGCGGCCGGCACGCGTCTGGTTGTCGACGCTCGCCCAGCGCCCGAACGCCCAGACGAGCGTGATGACGAGCAGGATGGCAAGAAAGAGGATCGGCTTGCCGCGCGAGAGGCCCACAAGCAGCTTGGTACCGCCGGCGATCAGCAACAGGACCAGCGGCGCGACCGAAATCATCGCGACGCGGCGGCGCTCCCCGGCGTCGAGCAGCAGTCCGCCGGCTTCGAGCCTCCGCTCGATCGCCGCCCCTTCGGGCTTGAGCGCCGCCTGGATATCCTTCCACCGGAAGGGCGACGGCAAGGCAAGCACCGCGCGTTCGCTCGCGGCCGAAGCCTCCCCCGTTCCGCGCGTGAAGGCTGTCCCGTCGAAACTGATCGCCCCCGATGCGAGCATCCGCGTCGTGACGCCGTCGGCGAGGCGATCATTCTTGCCCGCCAGATAGGCGAGGCTGTCGGGGTCTGCGAGCGGCTGGCTCCGCCCGCTCGGACGAGCGAGCCGCGACAGGATCGCCGAGATCGATACCGATGCCACCATCGCAATCACATAGGCCATCAGAAAGGCCGGCCCGCTCCATTCCAGGACATTCATCGTTACCGCCTCCCGCTCAAAGCGTCCACCAAAGCGCGACCCCCGCCAGCGCTATCACGCTGAAGGCGGCCGCGCCAAGACGTACGGGACGTTTGGGGACGATCCACGCTTCGGCGAGGACGACGCGGCGCGCTCGCGGATCGACATGGAAACGCTGCCAGCCCGAGGGCCAGATATCGGCGGGCGGATTCTCGCCGAACAGGCGTTCGTAGCTCGCGAGCGTTTCGGCATAGAGGTCGAAGTGGCGTCGTCCTTCGTCGGGTCCGCCCTCCGTCGGACCATGATGCAGCGGCGTTCCGAGCACCTGGCCGCACAGCCGGTCCCAATAGTCGCGGCTGTAGGCAAGATGGAGGTGCCACGCCTGATCGACCGCCTCCGACGGCACCGCCATATGCCCCGCCGCCATCGTCAGGAACAGGAAGCGGCGATATTCGTCCATCACGCGCGCGGCGTAGGCAGCGCTCCAGCCATTCTCGCGCGCCAGCCGCACCTCGAAATCGAGCGCCGCGCCCTCGGGTCCGACGCGATAGATCGAGAGAGCCTGCCACAGCGGATGGTCGCCCGCGTTCATCCGCCCCATTCGGCGCGCGCGGCAGCGAGCGCGGCGTATTTGGGGCTATCCACGGCGCATTTTTCCAGCACGGCGCGGCGCAGTTTCGCGAGCAGGCCCGGCTCGGCGAGTGTGGTCCTGCCCGCCAGCAACGCCTGTGACAGCGCGGCATCCTCGGCGCGCGTTCCCGCATCGAGATCGCGCAGCACGATCCCCAGCGCATTCATCGCAACCACCGCCTCGAACTTCGCATGGCCTTGCGATGCGGGTTTGATCGTGCCTTCGATCCAGTCGCGCACCGCCTGCACAATTTCGCGGTTGGTCGGCTCACCGACCGGCACGGGCGCCGCCTCGCCTGTCGTCGGCAAAGGCCGCGCGCGCTCGGCCTCGGGAGCCTCTTCTTCGAGGAGCGCGATCAGATCAAGCTCCTGTTCGGCGGTGCGCCTTCCGACGACGACGCGCTCGACGGTCGTATCGGCGCCGCTCCTCCACGCCTGCCCCATCTGCAGGCAGCCGAGCGCCCACCAGAGAGTGCGATAGACAAGCCAGAAACGGAAACGGGTGCGATCGACCTTTTGTCCGCCGGCGGCTTCATAGGCGGCGAAATAATCCTCGAGACTGCCGACCCCGAAGGCGGGCTTGTCGAGCTGGCCAAAGCGCCACACGGTCATGCAGCCGAAGGCCAGATCCTCATGCGCGTCGCCCAGGTGCGCGAGTTCCCAGTCCAGCACCACCGCAAGGCCGCCCGCGTCGACCATGATATTGCCCATGCGATAATCGCCGTGGACAAGCACGGGATCGGCCGGTTCGGGCAAATGATCCTCGCACCACCGGACCGCCAGCGCGATCGCGGGCCGGTCGCCGCCATAGGTGAGGAAACGGGCTTTCAGCTCGGCCAGCGCCGCGGCGGTATCCATCACGGGGATTTCCGGCGGGATCGCGGCGCGCGGCAGCGCATGGATCAGGGCCAGTTCACGGCCGAGATCGGCAACGAGCGACGATGGCGGCTCGGGCAATATTTTTGCAGGGCTGACCTCCGCAACGACGCGGCCCATCACATAACCGGTGCCCATGCCGTCACTGTCCGACAGCACGCCCACGACCTCGGGCGCCCTGACTCCGCCCCCGTGCGCTGCCTTGACCAGCGCCGCCTCGACCGGATGGCCATAGGGGCGCCCTTCCATATATTCGGCAGACGGCGCGCGACGCAGCACATAACCGCCGCCCGCCCAGTCGAACGCCCAGCTTTCCATATTCGCCCCGCCCGACAGCCTGGCGAGGCCCGTGAGCGAGCCGGGGCCGGCGATGCGCGCCATGAAGGCGGAAAGCGGTTCGGAGAGGTCGACCATTACTTAGCCATGCTAAGTATTTTTGACCGCCGCAACCCCGTAATCTCGCCAGGGCCGGGGAAGCGCAAGAAAGTGCAACTTTCGCGGCAACGCGCGATGCTTCGTCCGGCAAGCGCAGGGCCGCGCATCAATCGGCGCGCTCGCGCCCGCGCTGCATGACCGCAAGGCGCCGGGCTTCGACGTCTTCGGCACCGACCTGCCGGTTCGCCGCGGAGGTCGTTCGGTGCTCGAATGCCAGCGCTTCGCCGAAGGGCATCGCAAAGCCGTCGTCGATCAGCTTCTTGTACGTGCGCACCATGGCGGAATCGACGCTTGCGATGTCGCGTGCCAGTGCTCGCGCGGCAGGCAGGAGATCGTCCGGCGAAACGACCCGATTGACCAGACCCCAGTCGCGCGCAGCTTCGGCGCCGAGGAAATTTCCCGTCAGCGACAATTCTTTCGCGCGGCTGATGCCGATGATTCGCGACAGTTTCTGCGACAGGCCCCAGCCCGGCAAAATGCCGACCCGCGCGTGGGTGTCGGCAAAGCGGGCGTTGGTCGATGCGATCAGGATGTCGCAAGCGAGCGCGACCTCGAACCCGCCAGTGATCGCGACGCCGTTGATCGCGCCGATCACCGGTTGCGGGCAAAGCTCGATCGCCCGAACCGGATTCTCGTCCGCATCTTCGGCATTGGCCGCACCGAGATTGCCCGTATCGGCGCCAAGCTCCTTGAGGTCGAGCCCGGCCGTGAACGCGCGCTCGCCCGCCCCGGTCAGAATGATTGCGTGGACGCTCCCGTCGACGGCAAGTTTGCGCATTGCCTGCGCCAGTTCGCTGCGCAGCGCCCGCGACAATGCGTTCATCGCTTCGGGGCGATTGAGCGTGACCGTCGCGACACCCTCGTCGCGTGCAACCAGAACGAGCGCCATCAGGCAATTTCTCCCCACGAGGCATAATCCTCGACATGTACGTTGGGCCGGCGAAAGCTGGTAAAGCTCATGCTGGCCGACAGGTCGAGCGCTTCGACCTGATGCCACCAGCCGACCGGCAGGAAAACCCCCTCGCCGGGCCCGATGACCGTTTCGAGAACGGGCGGCGTCGCGGCATCGCCCTCGCCCGCGGGCAGCGCGTCATTGCCCCAGTCGGAGAAGCAATGGCGGCTGTTGCGCATGCGCGCAAAGGCCCAGGGCGGCGCCATGCGCACGCGCTTGCGGCCGAGCACCTGGACGAGCAGATTGTTGGTGAGATCGTGATGCCAAGGGGTGAGCGTGCCCTTCGGGCCGAGCCAGAAGAAGCCGTCGCGCTCGCGGCTGTCATCGAGCAACGCGATCGGCGCCATGTCGTCCCGCAGCGGCGTCAGCGCCGCCGCATTGGTCCCGCTGTTATAGGCGGTCAGATAAATGTCGTTGCTGGCCTCGTCCTTGCGGAGCCAGTCGATCAGTTCGTCGAAGCGGACGAGGCGGCGATGGCTGTCCTTGTCGAGCTCATAGTCCGGATCGCGCTCGCGTCCGACCTGCGCTTCGACCGCGTTGTTTCCCGCAACCGCCGCAAAATGATCGAGCGACCAGCGCGCGAGCGCGGGCCAATGGTCGATAATGCCGGTCAGCTTCGCGGGACGGTTCGCCTCATAATAGTGGCGATAAAAGAAGTCGGGGTCGGGGTTGCCCAGCGTATCGAGCGCAAATCCGCCCTCGGCCTCGAACGCCAGCCGCTGCTGGTTCGCAAGCAGCCAGCCCTGCTTCGCCATCCGCGCGGCCTGCCGCCGCAGCATCGTTGCCATCGGATCCTTGCCGACCCGGTCGATTTCATATTTTGCCGATGCTGCCGAGACGCCCGCGCAGACGAGCCGGACGTGCAGGGCGGCATCATCGTCGCCCGCGGCAAGTCCTTCGGCAAGGATCGCACGCTTGTCGGGCTGGGACATGAAGACCTCCGCTGGAACCGCCGCAGACTAGCGGACAAAGCCCGAGGCTCAAGCGCAAGTCGATGACAGGAAAATGACGGTCAGTCCCCCGGCGGTCCCTTATAGTCGGGGCCATAGACCGCCGCGCGGAAATCGCGGTGGAGCGTCCCGTCGAAGGGGATGCTCTGGACGAAGAAGACCGCGGTCAGCCTGTTCGCCGGATCGACCCAAAAGAGCGTCGAAGGCAGCCCGTCCCAGAAGAACTCGCCGACCGCGCCGCGATTTTCCTGCGGCGTCTGCGGCTGCGCCTTGCGCACCGCGAAGTCGAAACCGAAGCCCATCGCCCCCTTGCCCGGCAGCCACGCGCGCTCGGTGATCGACGGGTCGAGCTGGTCGGTCGCCATCAACCGTACGGTCGAGGGTTTCAGGATGCGCACGCCATCGAGTTCACCCTTGTTCAGCAGCATCTGGGCGAAGCGCTGATAATCGTCGAGCGTCGAGGCGAGCCCGAAACCGCCGGGGGTCAGCGCATGGTCCTGAAAATTGAGCATGCGCGCCTCGGCGTCGCTCTGCTGGACGAGCTTGCCGTCCTTCATCACGTTCATCGCGGCGAAGCGCGGCAGCCGCGCATCGGGCTGGCGCCACGCGGTCTCGGTCATTTTCAGCGGCTCGAAGATATGCCCGCGGACATAATCGGCGAAACGCTCGCCTGACAGTTTCTCGACAAGCCCGGCCTGCACGTCGACCGCCATGCTATATTCCCACTGCGTTCCCGGCTGGAAGAGCAAGGGCACGCCCGCGAGGCGGCGGCTCGCCTCCGACAGTGGCACCGTCAGCGCGAGCGGGTCGGCTGCGACATAGGCGTCATGGACAGGCGTCGGGCCGGCGCCATAGGCAAAGCCCGCGGTGTGGCGCAGGATGTCGCGCACCAGGATCGGCCGCTCGGCGGGCACATAGCGCGGCGTGCCATCGGCATTCTTGCCGGCATAGACGCGCATCGACGCATATTCGGGCAGATATTTCGCCAGCGGATCGTCGAGGTGGAACTTGCCCCGTTCCCAGAGCTGCATCAGCGCGACGCCGGTCACCGGCTTGGTCATCGAGAAAATCTGGACGATCGTGTCGCGGCGCATCGGACGCTTCGCATTGCGGTCGGCCATGCCGGCGGTCCCGAAATAGACCTCGCGCCCGTCCTGCCAGATCAGCGCCGACGTGCCCGCAGCGCGGCCGCTGTCGACCATCTGCTTCAGTGCCGCGTCGATGCGCGCCTTGTCGATGTGTAGCGTTTCGACCGGGGCGGCAGGCTTGGCGACCGCCGTTGCCGGGATGACCACCGGCGCGAGCGCCAGAGCGAGTGCAAAAAGACGGTTGCGCATGCCTCTCTCCCTTTTCGGGTGAGCCTAGCAGCGCGCGGGCAAAGAAAAAGGGCGGCCCCGACGGGACCGCCCCTTTGCATTGCTATTCGGTCAGACGATCAGATCTTGCCGGTCAGCTCCGGAACGGCGTTGAACAGATCGGCGACGAGGCCGAAGTCGGCGACCTGGAAGATCGGGGCGTCCTCGTCCTTGTTGATGGCGACGATCGTCTTCGAATCCTTCATGCCCGCGAGATGCTGGATCGCGCCCGAGATGCCGATCGCGAAATAGACTTCCGGCGCGACGATCTTGCCGGTCTGGCCGACCTGATAGTCGTTGGGGACATAGCCCGCATCGACCGCAGCGCGGCTGGCACCGAGCGCGGCGCCGAGCTTGTCGGCGAGCGGCACGATGACTTCCTGATATTTCTCGCTCGAACCCAGCGCGCGGCCGCCCGACACGATGATCTTCGCCGAGGTGAGCTCGGGGCGATCCTGCTTGGCGATTTCGGCGCCGACGAAGCTCGAGATGCCGGCGTCGCCGCCAGCCGAGACGGCCTCGACCGCACCCGAACCGCCAGTGCTGGCAGCCTTTTCGAAGGCGGTGCCGCGAACGGTCAGGACCAGCTTCGCGTCCGAGCTTTCAACGGTCGCGATCGCGTTGCCGGCGTAGATCGGACGGGTGAAGGTCTTCGGACCCTCGACCGACAGGATTTCCGAAATCTGCATCACGTCGAGCAGCGCGGCGACGCGCGGCGCGACATTCTTGCCGGTCGTGGTGGCGGGAACGACGAATGCGTCGTGCGACCCCATCAGCTCGGCGACGAGCGGCGCGATATTTTCGGGCAGGTTGTGACCGAAAGCGGCATTGTCGGCGACATGGACCTTGCCGACGCCGGCAATGCCGGCCGCAGCCTTGGCAACGCCGTCGACGCCGCTACCGGCAACGAGCAGATGGACTTCGCCGAGCTTCGAGGCGGCGGTCACCGCGGCGAGCGTGGCATCCTTGACGGCGCTGCCGTCATGTTCGACCCAAACGAGCGTTTTCATGAATGCACTCCCATCGCCTTCAGCTTGGCAACCAGTTCATCGACGTCGGCGACCTTGATACCGGCCGAGCGCGCGGCCGGTTCGCTGACCTTGACCGTCTTGACGCGCGGCGTGGTGTCGACGCCATAATCGGCGGGCGACTTGGTATCGAGCGGCTTCGATTTCGCCTTCATGATGTTCGGCAGCGAGGCATAGCGCGGCTCGTTCAGGCGAAGGTCGGTGGTGACGATCGCGGGAAGCTTCAGCTTCACCGTCTCGAGGCCGCCGTCGACTTCGCGGGTTACGCTGACATGATCGCCCTCGACGTTCACCGCGCTGGCGAAGGTGCCCTGCGCCCAGCCGGTGAGGGCTGCGAGCATCTGGCCGGTCTGGTTGTTGTCGCCGTCGATCGCCTGCTTGCCGAGGATCACCAGACCCGGGGCTTCGGCATCGGCGATCGCCTTGAAGATCTTGGCGAGCGCGAGCGGTTCGACGTCGTCATCGGTCTGGACGAGGATCGCACGGTCGGCGCCCATCGCGAGCGCGGTGCGCAGCGTTTCCTGCGCCTTCGCCGGGCCGACGGACACGGCGACGATCTCGGTCGCGACGCCCTTTTCCTTCAGGCGGATCGCCTCTTCGACCCCGATCTCGTCGAACGGGTTCATCGACATCTTCACATTGGCCAGGTCAACGCCCGTGCCGTCGGCCTTCACCCGCGGCTTGACGTTGTAATCGAGCACCCGCTTTACGGGGACGAGGATTTTCATGGCTTTAAAAGCTCCTCTCAACAAATTGTGCACTGCGTCATAGTTGCGGTTTACGTAAACGTCAACTAGCAGTCCCTCCCCTCCCTCGCGGGGAGGGGATGTGGATTATCACGCCGCCTTGGCAACCTCGGCGACGATTTTCTTTGCCGCGTCGCCCAGATCGTTGGCCGCCACGATCGGCAGCCCCGAATTGGCGAGGATGTCCTTGCCCTGCTGGACGTTCGTGCCTTCGAGGCGGACGACGAGCGGAACCGACAGGTTCACTTCCTTCGCCGCGGCAACGATGCCCTCGGCGATGATGTCGCACTTCATGATGCCGCCGAAGATGTTGACGAGGATGCCCTCGACCGCGGGGTCCTTGAGGATGATCTTGAATGCCGCGGTGACCTTTTCCTTCGAGGCGCCGCCGCCAACGTCGAGGAAGTTCGCCGGGAAGGCGCCGTTGAGCTTGATGATGTCCATCGTCGCCATCGCGAGGCCGGCGCCGTTGACCATGCAGCCGATGTTGCCGTCGAGCTTGATGTAGGCAAGGTCATATTCCGACGCCTCGACCTCGGCCGGGTCTTCCTCGGTCAGGTCGCGCAGTTCGGCGATATCCTTGTGGCGGAACATCGCATTGCCGTCGAAGCCGAGCTTGGCGTCGAGGACGAGCAGCTCGTCGCCGTTCGCGCCTTCGCAGACCGCGAGCGGATTGATCTCGATCTGCTCGGCGTCTGTCGCGAGGAAGGCGTTGTAGAGGCCGGCGAGAACCTTGGCGGCCTGCTTGGCGAGGTCGCCTTCGAGTTCGAGCGCAGCGGCGACGCTGCGGCCATGATGCGGCTGCAGGCCCGTCGCGGGGTCGATGGTGATGGTGTGGATCTTGTCGGGCGTGTTGTGCGCGACGGTTTCGATGTCCATCCCGCCTTCGGTCGAGGCGACCACCGCAATGCGGCTGGTGGCGCGGTCGACGAGGAGAGCGAGGTAATATTCCTTTTTGATGTCGGCGCCGTCGGTGATGTAGAGACGGTTGACCTGCTTGCCATGCTCGCCGGTCTGGATCGTCACCAGCGTGTTGCCGAGCATGTCCTTCGCGTGCGCTTCGACCTCTTCGAGCGTCTTGGCGAGGCGGACGCCGCCCTTCGCGTCGGGACCGAGTTCCTTGAACTTGCCCTTGCCGCGGCCGCCGGCATGAATCTGCGATTTCACGACATAGAGCGGCCCGGGGAGCTGCTTCGCCGCGGCGACGGCTTCCTCGACACTCATCGCGGCGATGCCCTTCGGGACAGCGACGCCAAATTTCGCGAGCAGTTCTTTCGCCTGATATTCGTGGATGTTCATGAGGTCTGCCGGGCCTTTCGACTCTGGAGCGGGAGAAGTTTGGCGCCGCATAAGCACAAGTTGCACGGCAAGGCTACCCCTGCCGCGCCCAGAAAAACTTGGGCTGTCGAAACTGCGAGCTAAGTCGTTAGCGCAGCGCGCAAAGCGCCGCCGAGCTGGTCGATACCGTCAATATTTCGGGATCTTTCAGCGCCCGGACCTTGTGCAGGAACTGGTCGAGCGACAGATCGGTGATCCGCTTGTCCTTGAGACTGCCGAGCGCCGACAGGCGGCGAAGCTGGACCAGCGACAGCCGGTCGACCATGCGCTCGGCCATGCACGCCGACATGCCTTCCGACAAACCTGCGTTGTGAAGGCCGTTGCGCAGCCGCGTCTCGGGCGTCGCGCAGCCCGCGAGCATCAGCGAACCCGCGATCAGGGGAATAACGAGAAGCCGCATCGTCTATCTTCCGTGAAATTCTGCAACGGCACCCGATACAGCCTGCATCAACGCCATGCGAGCGGGAATCGACGATGTCGTGCTGCCCATCATCACGACGATCGCATAGCGCGTTCCGTCAGGGGCGGTCGCGATGCCGATATCGTTATAGCCGGCGGTCATGCCGTTCAGGTCCTGTCCGGTGCCGGTCTTGTGGACGAAGGTCCAGCCCGGCGGCAGCCCCGCCTTCAGCCGCTTCGGCCCGCTCTTGGTCCGGCTCATCACGCCAAGCAGAAAGTCGGTCGATTCGGGCGACAGCAATGTACCGCGGGCCAGCCGCGTCAGCGCACTGGCGATCGCCGAAGGACTTGCGCCATCGACGGGGTCGGCGAGATATTTGTTCATCGCCGCCTGCCGCGTCGCCATAGGGAGCGCGGCGCGCGCCGTCTGGAAATTGCGGCCGGTCGCATAGCTCTGCTGCCAGGTCAGCCCCGCGGTGCCGGCCTGCAGCAGCCGTTCGCCGGGGCCGAAGCGGATTGATCCCAGATCCTTTTTCGACACGAAGGCGCGCACCGCATTGGGGCCGCCGACGGTACGGAGCAGGCTGTCATTCGCCAGATTGTCGCTCTGCGTGATCGCGGTCTCGATCAGGTCGCGCACGCTCATGCTGACCGAGCCCTCGGCCTGAACACGGCTTGCCAGCGGCTGGTGAAAGACGACCAGATCCTCGGGGCCGATGCGGACCTTCTGGTCGAGGCTGATGCGGCCGTTGTCGACCGCGTCGAGGATCGACATCGTCACCCACAGCTTCGACACACTTTGCTGCGGGAACAGATCGTTGCCGCGCTGGGCGATCGCCCATTCGCCGTCGATGCGCTGGACCGCAATTCCGGTCTTGCCCGGAAAAGCGCGCCACAGACCGGCGATCCGCTCGCTGAGACCCGGAGCGGGGCGGCGGAAGCCCGGATCGAGCGTGCCGCGCGGCGGCGGGGTGGCGGCGGATGTACGAACCGGCGGGCCGATGGGAACGGTGACCGGGTTTGTCCCGTGCATCGTCTGCGTCTGGCGCGGCGCCGGCACGATGGCCGCGCTGCTTACGCAGCCCGCAAGCAGGGCTGCGCCAATACTGATGCCGAGCAGCGACCTGCCCGAAAAACTGAACTTCATTTACACCCCGCGGTTGCGACCGTCTTTTATTCCCGGCCCCTACAGGCCCGGATCGGTCGTCCCGCAGGTCCACGGGTCGGACCAGCGATTTGCGATGAACGATTCAAATGTCGCGACAAGCGGGGGAACGGCCGCGTTCAGGGTGCCGGCTTGGCGCGAACAAGGTCGGGGAACAGCCGCTTCAGCGCCGCAAGTTTCGGCGCATCCCAATAGGCGATGTAGCTGTTCTTCGGATTGCGCTGCATGAAATTCTGATGCCCCGGCTCGGCGGGATAGAAGGCCTTGTAGGCCTCGACCGGTACGACGATCGGCTTGGCGAAATATTTGCCCTTGGCGATCTGCGCCAGATAGCTTGTCGCGACCTGCCGCTGCGTCGCGTCGAGCGGAACGATCGCGGCCCGATATTGCGGTCCGCTGTCGGGGCCCTGCCGGTTCTTGAGCGTCGGGTCGGCGATCACCGAGAATAGGACGCGCAGCAATGTGCCGTAGCTGACCTGCGTCGGGTCATAGACGATGCGGACCGCCTCGGCATGGCCCGAGGTGCCATCATGCGTCAGCTCATATTTGGCGGTCGCCTTGCTGCCGCCATGATAGCCGGACTCGACCGAGATGACGCCCTTCACGTTCGAGAAGACGCCCTCGACGCCCCAGAAACAGCCGCCCGCCAGCACGGCGGTCGCCTTTTTCGCGTTGACCGCCGGATCATAGGCAGCGGCGGGGAGTTTGATGACGCTTTCGGCCTGCGCCGGCGCGGTGCATTGCGCGACGACGACCGCCGCCAGGATCACGCCGAGCGAACGGCGCACCACCATCAGAGCGGCATTGCCATCGCGGGCTGCTGCATGACGACGATTACGGCGCCAATCGCGAAGCCGGCGAGCATGGTCGGAAACCAGTCGGAGCGAAGCATGGACAGCATATAGATCTCTTCTCATATCATGTCGATTCGCGGGCGAAGCCGCTTTGGTTACACCGACGATATGGAGCGCCCCGACCAGACGTGCAGTGATGGCAGTCACCCTTACGGAAGACTGCTTACTATCCGGTGAACCGGTTGGTTGTGCGGCGTTCAGGAAGCGGGCCGGCGCCGTCCAAAAGACGTCAGCTAAGCGCCGCACACGCCTGCTGGATACGCACGCACGCTTCCTTCAGCACCGCTTCCGACGTCGCGTAGGAGACGCGGAACGCCGGCGACAGGCCAAAGGCGCCGCCATGCACCGCAGCGACGCGCGCACTGTCGAGGAAATAGTCGATCAGCGCCTCGTCGGTGTCGATCAGCTTGCCGTCGGGGGTCTTCTTGCCCATGCAGCCCGAAGCATCGGGATAGACGTAGAAGGCGCCGTCGGGCACCGGACACGACAGCCCGGGCGCATCGTTCAGCATCGCGACCACCATGTCGCGGCGCTTCTTGAAGGCGGCGTTGCGGTCGTCGAGGAACTGCTGCGGCCCGCCAAGTGCCGCCGCCGCGGCAGCCTGCGCGATCGAGCAGGGGTTCGAGGTCGACTGCGACTGAAGCTTGCCCATCGCCTTGATCAGCCACGCCGGACCGCCGGCATAGCCGATGCGCCAGCCGGTCATCGCATAGGCTTTCGAACAGCCGTTCACGGTGAGGATGCGGTCGATCAGGTCGGGGCAGCGCTGTGCGATCGTCGAGAATTCGAAATCGGCGTACCAGACATGCTCGTACATGTCGTCGGTCATCACCATCACATGCGGATGGCGGCGGATCACGTCGCCGATCGCGTCGAGCTCTTCCGGCGAATAGGCGGCGCCCGACGGGTTCGACGGCGAGTTGAACATCACCCAGCGCGTCTTCTTCGTGATCGCCGCATCGAGCTGTGCGGGGGTGATCTTATAGTTCTGCGCCGCGGTGCCCTCAATGATCACCGGCGTGCCGCCGGCGAAGGCGACGATATCGGGATAGCTTACCCAGTATGGCGCGGGGATGATGACCTCGTCGCCAGCGTCGACCGTCGCGACGAGCGCGTTGAACAGCGTGTGCTTGCCGCCGACGTTCACGGTAATCTGGTCGAGGCCATATTCGATTCCGTTGTCGCGGCGGAACTTGCCACGGATCGCTTCCTTCAGCGCCACGGTGCCGTCGACGAGCGTATACTTCGTCTGACCGTTGCGGATCGCCTCGATCGCAGCTTCCTTGACGAAATCGGGGGTATCGAAATCGGGCTCGCCTGCGCTGAGCCCGATCACATCGACGCCTTCCGCTTTCAGCTTGGTCACGCGCGCGGTCATCGCGAGCGTCGCCGACGGCTGGATGCGGTTGAGGGCAGCGGAGGTATGCGGCTTCAGCGACATGAAAGGCGTCCCCTGTTCGATAAGGAAATTGCGCGCGCCGCGCATAGCCGCGACATGGCATTGCCGCAACCGCCGCCGGCCAAAAAACAGAATTACCGTGCCCGCGAATACGTAGGCGCGTGATTCAGCGTCGCGAAGGCACCGTCAGCGTCGCAATTCCGCGGCTGCCATCGCCTTGCTCCTCGTCCTTGCCAAAGCCGATCTCGGCATCGACGAGCTGTTCCTTCTGGCTGACCCGGCCGAAGTCGCGGATCAGCCGGACCGTCACCCGCCCCGTTCCATTGGGATTGATGCGGTCGGGCGAATAGCCGTGAATGCGCACCCTGTAGTCGCCACCGCGGGCGCGGCGAATGACATATTCTTCGGGTCCGTACCCGTCGGTCATGTCGTTCGAGATCGTTCCGCCCGCGGCGCTGAGGGCATTCGCATAATAGACCCGCTCGCCATTGGGTTCGATCACCCACAGGTCGATGTCGGCGTCATCGTTGGTCCATTCGATGACCAGCCTTACGTCGGTATCGAGCAGCGCCACGAATTCGGGATCGAGCTTCCAGGCTATGCCGGCCCTGTCGAGCGCCGGAACCAGCGCATTCGCTTCCATCAGGGCGATCGTGTCTATCCCCTCGAAGGCATTCGGGAAGGGTTCGAGCGCGACCTCGGTCAGGAGCGCGAAGGCACGCTCGAGATCGGCAGGACGACCACGCTTCGCCAGCGCGAGCGCAAGCAGGCGTTTAGGCTGCGGGCGTTCGGCGTTGAGCGCGGCAAGGCGCTCGAGGATCGCGATCGCGTCGTCGATCCGCCCGTCGCGTTCGAGCCGGAAAGCCACGATCTGGCGCGTTTCGTCGTCGGCCGTTGGCGCGTCGAGCGCCGTCAGCAGCAGGCGCGTGGCTGTCGGGCCGTCGCCCTTGACGCGATACCATTCGGCCACGTCGAGCCAGAAGCCCGCAAGGCTGCCATATTGCTTCGCCTGTTCGCGAAGCACCGTTTCGCGCGCGGCAGGAGCGGCCGCATCCAGCGCCTTGATATAGGGGCCGTCGGACAGAAGGTCGGAAATCTCGACCTTGCTGTCCGCCATCGCACTGCCCGAAAGCGCCGAAATCGCCAGCGGAACGTCCTGCGTCCGCTCCGCGCGGCGCTGTGCGGTCACGACGACTTCGCCCGCCTCGCCCTCGAGATACCCCGAACCGGCAGGCTCGGTTGCGGCGGTATAGTCGACCACACCCGGCAATTCGGACAGCGCATCTGCCGATGCAGGCGGCGGCGGTGCGGCCGGCGGCGGGGGCGGTGCGAATGCCGCCGCTGCATCGGCGCCTTCGTCATCCTGATCCTTCTTCGCGCGGCTGTCGGGATTGAAGCGCGTGGCCCACCATTGCTTTCGCGAGGCCCAGTTTTCGCGGACCATCGCAAGATGCCCGGCGCGTTGCTCCTGCGCCGCGTCATCCTTTTCCTTTTTGAGTTCGCGATACTCTTCGCGCCACGTATCGTCGAACCCACCCGCCGGCGGCGCGACATCGGCATCGACATATTGTCCGGGGCTTTCGAGGACGAGGAAAGCCAGCGAGGCGCTCGCCACCTGGAACTTGCGCGCCAGCTCGACCATCGCCTCGTGATCGGCGGGATCGTCGGCAAGCCGCGCGACCTCGCCGGCGGCCCAGAGGGCAGCCGCGCCGTCATGCCGTTCCCTGCCCGCACCTTCCACGTCGAAACGCTCGATCGTCACGCGCCCGCCGGCGTCGGCGATCCACAACGACAATCCTTCCTCGCCACGCATCGGGCCGACGATGTGCCAGCCGCCGCCCGTTGTTGCGAGGGCACGGAAAGGCACCCGCCGCCCGGACGCGCTGCGAACGCGGACGACCCCCGGTCCGGGATTCAGCAGGGCCGCCAGCACGGCGCTTTTGTTGTCGGCGCCCAGCTGCAGCAATCGCCCGCCGCTGTCCTGCGCCAGATTGCCAAGATAGGTGATGTCGGCGTCCGGCGCCGAGGCGATGATCGACAGGCGGCAATCGGGCGCGAACTCCGCGGCCGGATCGAGGGTCCGTGCCCCATCGGTAAAGAGCAGGCATTGCGCCGCGTCGGCAAGCCGAAGCGCGTCGAGTCCGGCCAGGCGGGTTGCCCCAAGATAGGATTGCCCGGCGAGCGCAGCGCGAAGATCGGCCGCGCTCGCCACGCTTGTGACGACCGGCGTATCCTCGGCAAAGCTCACGAGGTCGATCCCGCTCACCGGCCGCGCTTCCAGATAGGCGTCGAGCAACGCCATTTCCGCGTCCAGCGCATCGTCGCTGCGCGACCAGCTGCGGTCCCAATAGATACGCAGCCGACCCGGGGGCGCGGGCGTCTTGGCGACGGTATCGGCGGGCTCCGACCCGAGTTCGAAAAAGGCCTGCCCGTTCGCATGCTCGGCGACCACCAGCTTCCGCGGTAGCCGGACGTTCCTGATCGCCAGCGTACCGCCGGCCACCGCGACCGCAGGCACCGACGCCTCCGCTTTCCACGTGTTACCGACACTCTTCGCCGCGAGAGGCTGGCCCCAGGGAAGCGACAGTTGCGGCTGGCCGTCGATGGCGGTTCCCGCGTAGCGAACCGTGACGGGGCCGGTAACCGGAACATCGGGCCAAGGCAGGACAAAGCCTGCAAGCGCATCGATCGGCGCCGAGAAATGCACGCGGATCGTCCGCGACTTGCCCTGCGCGATCGGGAATACCCGCGTGCTGAAGCGGTTGCCGGAAACTTCGGCGAGGCCGGGGTCGATGCCCTTGCGCACTTCGGCCTCATAGACGCGCCGTGCCTTGGGCTGGTCGAGCAGCGTGCCGGCAACCATCACGCCCCCGATATCGAGCTCGTAACCGGTGACGACCGCCTGCTGCGGCAGCAGCAGCGACAGGCGCGCCTCGATCGGATCGTCGTTCTGCTGGCTGCGGTGCGACAATTCGGCCTCGACGCTGGTATCGACCATTCCGCCGCGCTGCCTGATCTCGACCGTCAGCCTGGTGATCGCGAGGTCGCCGGCCCCCGCCGGCTCTCCGTCATCGATCCCGTTCCAATAGCCCCTGAGCGTCGATCCCGCAGGGGTCTGCGCCGCCGCTGATGCGGGGCCGGCAAGGAGGGTGAAGGCGGCGAGGAAAAACGCAAGAAGGCGCATCGCAGGCCGTTTCACCATCCTATATCTCCTGAAGCCGCGCTGGAACGAGCCCGCGCAGCGAATTTCCGATGAAAAATCCGTCGTTCAGGTCGGCGACCCGCAAATGCGATTCGACGGCGCGCCCCTTCTCGATCAGCTCGGCGCGCAGCACGCCCGGAAGCAGTCCCAGCGAAAGCGGCGGAGTCAGCAACTGCCCGTCACGCTCGACGAAAATATTGCTCCAGCTTCCTTCGGTAACGAAGCCCGGTTCGTCGACGAAGACGACTTCGGGAACGCCCGCCGCCTTGCGCTCCTCGTCATAGACGGCGCGCAGGCTCGTCTTGTGCGCGAGGCGAAAATCATCGGCGGCCATCGGCGCAGGCCGTATCGCGACGGGCACCGGCAGTTCGGCAAGGCGCGGCAAGGGGGAGACCTCGACCGCGAGCGCGCCCGAGCGCGCAAGCCGCATCCGCACCCGCGCGGCATTGCGGAGGCGGAAGGTCGCCGATTGCAGGCTGTTGCGGGCGCCATGGCGGTCGAAGGCGAAGCCGAGCGCCGCAGCACTCGCCTTCATTCGCGCCAGATGCCCCTCGAGCCGCTGGACACCCTCGACGGGATCGAAAAACATCGTTTCAATCAGGTCGAAGCTTTCGCCCGCTGCGCCCACAAATTCCCCCTTGGCAAGGCATTCGCGCCATTCCTCAGCCGGTCGGCTGTCGGCGACGATTCCCGAACCCAGACCCAGCGTGGCGCAAGCCGCGCCTTGCCGCAAGTCGCTCTGCGACGGAAAGACGCCGGGAAAAACGAGCGTGCGGATCGCGACATTGAAGGCCGCGTCACCGCTCGCCTCGATGAAACCGATCGATCCGGTGTAAATTCCGCGCGGATCGGCCTCGAGCTCGTCGATGATTTCCATCGCGCGGACTTTCGGCGCGCCGGTAATCGAACCGCACGGGAAGGCTGCCCGCAGGATGTCGATCGCCGTCGCCCCCGCCGGCAACCGCGCCGACACGTCGGAGACGAGCTGGTGGATCGTCGGAAAGCTTTCGACCCGGAAGAGGTCGGGCACCGCAACGCTTCCCGGTTCGGCGACGCGCGACAGGTCGTTGCGGATCAGGTCGACGATCATCAGATTTTCGGCGCGCTGCTTCGGATCGGTGGCAAGGTCGCGCGCTGCGGCCGCGTCGGCTTCGGCATCGCGCTGCCGTTCGGCCGTCCCCTTCATCGGACGCGCCATCACCTGCCGCCCGCGCAGCGCGAAGAAAAGCTCGGGCGACAACGAGGCGACCGCCTGCTCGCCGGTCCAGATGAAGCCGCCATAGCCCGCGCGCGCCGTCCGTCGCAGCCGGGCGTAGACGGCAAGCGCATTGCCCGCGAACGGCACGTCGGCGCGGAAGGTGTAATTCGCCTGATAGATATCGCCCGCTTCGATCAGGCCGAGCACAGTTTCGATAGCGGCAAGGTAATCCCGGCGACCGACGCGCGGCGCGACCTCGCCCACCCAGCCGCTTGCAGGGTCGGGCAGCCGCGCCGGAATTGCATCGGCGTCGATGCGTTCGAGGCGCTCGAACAGCCCGAACCAAGCGAGAGGCGCATCCTCGCGGCCGGCATCAACCGCACCGCGCCAGGCCGGGGACAGTCCCTTCCCCGCTTCATAGGCAAGATAGCCCGCGGCGTGGAGGCCACGCCCCGACGCCTCTTCCAGCTTCGCGAGCAGCGCGGTCACCTCGCCGGGCGAATGTGCCGTGACGATCTCGACGGGATTAAGGAACAGCCGCGCCGGAACCGCGCCCTCGGCGCGTGCATCGTCGAGCAGCACGAACGGCGGACATCCGGGACCCGGAACCGGAATCGCCGCCGCGCCCGCCATGACTATCCCGGACTAATCGAGGACGATCAGCGGTCGCGCTTCAGGCGGATCGCGCGGCCGCCCTCGATGGTCGCGAAATAGCTGCCCATCGTCGCGGTCTTGATATGGATCTTCTGGCCGGGTTTCGGCTGCCGCGGCAGCTTGGTGGTGTCGATCTGGACCCACACCGCATCGTCTTCCATCACGAGCGTATATTTGCCCGACCGGTCCATGCTGACCGAACGGATGACCGTATCGATCTCGTTGATCTCGTCCTCGTCGCCGCCGAAGATTCCGCCGAGCTTGGGAAAGGAAAAGCCGAACAGGCCGCGCCGCGTCTTTTTCGCGGTTTCCTTGTCGGTGAAGACAATCTCCCGCGCCTGGTCGGCGTTCGCCAGTTCGCCGACCTCGCGGTCGAAGCAGGCGAGACGCGCCGACGGATCGGCGATGTCGCGGCACGCATAGAGTTCCTGGATCTGCGCGGGGCGTGCCGGCGGATCCTTGTCCTTGTCCCGGGCGGCCGCAGGCGTCGCAACGGCCAGGCTCAGGAAAAGGATCGGCGCGACGAAACGCGAAGCAGGCTGCAACATGGAAAACCCCCGGCGAGAAAGATGGCCCTGACTAGCCGCCGCGCCGACGCGCCGCAAGCGCGTGGCGCGGAACCAGTGACTAGCTGCCCAACTCGCAGATCAGGTTGCAGTCGGTTCCGGCAAGAACCGCCGCGATTTCCTGCGCCTGCTTGGCCAGCGCGGGCGGCAGGCGCGGAATGACCGCGACGACGCGGCCGCGCAGCGCTTTCCGCTCGGCCGGCGGGAAATTGGAAGCGGCAAAGCGCAGATCCTCAAGTACCGCCGACAGGATCTTCGCGCGATTGGCAACGCTCATCGTTTCCGCAGTCGCCGTCTCGACCGAGCTCGCAATCGTCTGCGCGCCGCCTTCGCGCATCTGTGCCAGCGCGCCGCCGATATTCGCGCGCTGGTCGGCCGTCAGCGTTCCGGCAAAGCTGTTCACCGCCCGAAAGCCCTTTTGCACGCACAGATTTGCCGCGACCGATCCCGCGGTCAGCTCCGCCTGCAATTGTGCCAGCCTGGCTTCGGACACGGCCGCGCGGTCGGGCGCTCCTGCCGCCGACCGATCGGCAAAGCCCACATAGGCGACGATCGAATTGCCGACGGCGACGCAGGCGCGGCTGACCATGCCGAGATCGAGCGGCATCGCGCGCAGGACATTCGCGTCATAGGCCGTCCGCACCAGCGCCGCGCCATCGTTGCTCAGGGTCGGCGGATTGCCTTTTGCCGTCGTCGCGTCGAGGCGCTTGATCAGCGTTTCCGCCGATGTGATCAGCCCCTCGGCATCGGCCGAAGGGTCGGCGGCGCTGGCGGGCGCAGCCCCGGCGAACGCGGCAACGGCGAGCAGGACGCCCAAAAAGCAGGACCGGAATGTCATTCTGTTTCCCCCAACCTGTGACCCCTGCCGATCCGTACGCAGCCCGCCGCGGCTTGGCCAGAGGCAATCGCGCCGCGCCGATTGCGCCTGCACCGCAGCTTGCTTAGAGTGATGTCAATAACGCGCACGAAGGGTCCCCCACCTCGATGAACAGCCTCCACGACTGGTCGCACGACTACCGCCATCCGACGCCGTGGGACCAGCCGTTCGAGCCGCTGTCGCTTCCGGACATGCTTGCCGCCAGCGTCGCAAGAAAGGGCGATGCGCCGATGCTCGATTTCATGGGTCGGCGCTTTTCCTATGCCGAAGTCGCAAGCGGCGTCGCACGGGTTGCCCGCGGGCTGCAGCTCCAGGGGGTCGGCAAGGGTAGCCGGGTCGGCCTCTTCCTTCCGAACGTCCCGCACTATGTCGCGGCCTATTATGGCGCGCTCGCTGTCGGCGCGACCGTCGTCAATTTCTCGCCGCTCTATACCGTCGCCGAACTCGAGGCGCAGGTCGAGGATTCGGGCACCGACACGCTGGTGACCATCAGCGCCGCCGCGCTGCTTCCGACCGCGCTCGCGGTGCTCGACGGGTCGAGCCTGAAGCGGCTGGTCGTGGGGTCAGTCGCGGGCGGTCTGCCGGCCGCGAAATCGGTCCTCTACCGCCTGTTCAAGAAGAGCGAGGTCGCGGCGCTTCCCGACGATCCGCGCGTGATCCGCTTCTCGGCGCTGGCCGACAATGACGGCAAGCCGGAGCCGGTTGCGGTCGATCCCGAAACCGACATCGCGCTGATCCAGTACACCGGCGGCACGACCGGCACGCCAAAGGGCGCGAAGCTCACGCACCAGAACCTCACCGCCAATGCGCGGCAGGTGAATGCCATCGACCCCGATCATGACGCCGGCGACCGCATCCTCGGCGTCCTTCCCTTCTTCCATGTGTTCGCGAACACCTGCGTGCTCAACCGCACCGTCCTCAACGGCGGGATGATCGCGATGCTGCCGCGTTTCGACGCGAAGGCCGCGCTGCAGACGATCACGCGGACGAAGGCGACCGCGCTGCCCGGGGTGCCGACGATGTATCAGGCGCTGCTCGATCATCCCGATATTGCGAAGACCGATTTCTCCTCGCTGCGCGTCTGCATCTCGGGCGGCGCGCCGATGCCCGCCGAGCTGCGCGAGAAATTCATCGCCGCAACCGGCGCGTCGCTCGTCGAAGGCTATGGCCTGACCGAAAGCTCGGGCGTCGTTGCCACCAATCCCTATGACGGTCCGGTCAAGCCCGGCACGATCGGCCAGCCGCTTCCGGCGACGCACATCCGCCTGCTCGACAAGGAAGACCCGACGAAAGACGCGCCCGCCGGCGAACCCGGAGAACTCGCGGTCAAGGGGCCGCAGATCATGCAGGGCTACTGGAACCGGGCGGACGCGGACAAGGACAGCTTCACCGCCGACGGCTGGCTGCGCACCGGCGACGTCGCGACGATCGAGGCGGATGGCTATATCCGCATCGTCGACCGGCTGAAGGACATGATCGCGGTGGGCGGTTTCAAGGTCTATCCGAGCGTGATCGAGGCGCATCTGCACGAGCATCCCGCGGTCAAGGAGGCGATCGTCCTCGGCGTACCCGACAGCTACCGCGGCGAGGTACCCAAGGCGTTCGTGACGCTGGAGGAAGGCTTTCAGGTCTCGGGTGAAGCGCTCGCCGCCTGGCTCAATCCGCAGCTCGGCAAGCATGAGCGCGTGAGCGCGGTCGAAGTGCGACTGAACCTGCCCAAGACGATGATCGGCAAGCTCGACCGGAAAGCCCTGCGTGCGGAGGCGGGGATCTGAGCTCCCGCACACCCCTCCCGTCACCCCCGCGAAGGCGGGGGTCCAGCTTCTTGATGGGATAGACCATGGCCAAAGGCGGATATGTCTACATCATGGCCAATCGCTACCGCGGCACAATCTATATCGGCGTCACCGCCTATCTCCCGCATCGAATCGTCCAGCATCGCGATGACAAAGGCGCAGAGTTCTGCCTGAAATATGGCCTGAAACGGCTCGTCTACATGGAGCGACACGAGGACATCCGCGACGCCATCGCCCGTGAGAAGGCGCTGAAGAAATGGAATCGCGATTGGAAATTCCGCCTGATCGAGGAGGGCAATCCCGATTGGCTCGATCTCTTCGAAACTCTCAACGGTTGAAAAAGCTGGACCCCCGCCTTCGCGGGGGTGACGACGGATGGCGAACAAATGTTGCAATGAGATATTGTAACCTTGGCCATGTTATGCCATATCAATCCTCGTAGTTGGACCAACGGAGTAGAGGGTGACCCGAGTCGCCGATCATAGTCATGCCTGGCCGCGCTTCGGTGCGCTGGTTCGGGCTGCGCGCGATTCGCGGCCGCTGACCTCGCTCACCGGTGACCAGCTTGCGATGGGCCTGTCGGGACTCTGCCTCGTCCACTGCCTCGCCAGCACGATCTTCTTCGCGTCGGTCGCCTCGGTCGGCGGGGCGCTGCTCAATCCCGCCTTTCACGAAGTCGGCCTCGTCATCGCGATCGGCTTCGCGCTCGTCACGCTCGTCTCGGGCGTGCTCAGCCACGGCTATATGATGCCCTTTGCCGTCGGCTGCTTCGGGCTCGGCATGATGGCCGGCGCACTGTCGCGCCCGCACGACGGCAGCGAGATTCTCGCGACGATGATCGGCGTCGCGGTCGTCGCGCTCGGTCACGACCTCAACCGCCGCGCGCGGAACTAGGTAGCGCCCGCAGCTTGCGGGTGCCCTCCAAACAACATACATTGTTCCCGACTGGGGCAAGCAGGCGCGGGTGCCGCGCATAAGGAAACGCCGATGGGCAAGCATGAACATCCGCATGTCGAGGCGACCGGCGCCTCGCTCGCCAGCGCCGCACAGGCCGCGCTCGAAAAAGGCGGCGAAGCGTGGACCGACATGCGCGCCGAGATTTTCGACGCGGTCGCCGCGATCGGCAAGCCCGCAAGCGCCTATGAAATCGCGGACATCGTGTCGCAGAAGCGCGGCAAGCGGGTCGCGCCGAACAGCGTCTATCGCATCCTCGACCTGTTCGTCGCGAACAACCTCGTGCGCCGCGTCGAGAGCGCGAACGCCTTTGTCGCGAACAGCCATCCGGGCTGCCTCCACGACTGTATCTTCCTGATCTGCGACAGCTGCGGCACCGCGGTGCATGTCGACAACGACAAGCTGTCCGACGGCGTGCGCGCCGCTGCCGAAGCCACCGGCTTTGCTGCCGAGCGCCCGGTGATCGAGGTGCGCGGCAAATGCACCGAGTGCCAGTAAGTTGAATCCGCACGAGCTGCCGGCAGCACGCTGGTGGCTCGCGGCGCTATTGTTCGGCATCGGTGTCCTGATCGTCGGCGCGGTCCTGGGCTACACATTTCCGCAGGCAAGCCATTCCGCCGATCCGGGCTATGGAGCCCCGGTGCTCGCATTCGAATTCGTGCGCGGACAGGACGATCTGCTCCGGGTCTTCGGCCCCGACACCGACCCGATGCAGGTCGCACGGCTCGCCGCGATGCGTACCGGCAACGAACGCGACTATCTCTATATGCTGCTCTATGCAGGCTTTCTGGCGAGCGGACTTGTGGCGCTCGGCCGCGAGCTGCGGTCGCGCCCCTTGCTCGCCGCGGCCGGGCTGCCGATCCTTGCCGCGCTGTGCGACGCCTACGAGAACTGGCTGCTCTTCGATATCCAGGCCGCCTTCACGGCGGGCGATTATTCGCCGGCGATGGCGAGCCTGCCTTACCCTGTGATCGCCAAATTCCTGCTGCTCGCCGTCACCAATGTCGCGATCGGCTTCGCGCTCGCGCAGCTCGGGCGCTGGTGGCTGCTCGCCGGGACGCTCGTGATCGTCGCTGCGGTCCCGACGGTGATGGCCGTCACCGCGCCGGAGAGTTTCGGCTGGACATTGATCGCGGCGGCGGGCGGCGGCTGGGTCGCGCTGCTTGCAACCGCAGCGATCGCCAGCTGGAGGGCGCTCGCGAAGAAGCGGCCGCTCGCCGATTCCGAAGCAGCGGCATCGCGGCCCCGCACCGCACCGGCCGGGGCCGCAACGCCGCGCAGGATGTTCGGCAAGCGCAAGAGCTAACCCCTTCCCACCCCGCCCGCCCGGGTCTAGGGAGTCGGCGAATCCTGACACAGGAATTGAAGGGGGCTGCACCCATGAACACCGTCGTCATCCGCGAGGACGATCTCATTGAAACGATCGCCGACGCGCTCCAGTACATCAGCTATTTCCATCCGATGGATTATATCCGCGCGCTCGCCGCGGCCCATGAGCGCGAGGTCTCGCCCGCCGCGAAGGACGCGATGGCGCAGATCCTCTCGAACAGCCGCATGTGCGCCGAGGGGCATCGCCCGATCTGCCAGGACACGGGCATCGTCACCGTCTTCATCAAATGGGGCATGGACTGCCGCCTCGACAGTCCGCGCAGCCTGCAGCAGGTCGTCGACGAGGGCGTGCGCAAGGCGTACCTCCACCCCGAAAACAAGCTCCGCGCCTCGATCCTCGCCGACCCGGCATTCAGCCGCGTGAACACCAAGGACAACACGCCGTCGGTGCTCAACGTCGAGATGGTCCCCGGCGCCAAGGTCGTGATCGACGTCGCCGCGAAGGGCGGTGGCAGCGAGAACAAGTCGAAGTTCAAGATGATGAACCCGTCGGACTCGATCGTCGACTGGGTGCTCGAAATGGTGCCGCAGATGGGCGCCGGCTGGTGCCCGCCGGGCATGCTCGGCATCGGCATCGGCGGCACCGCCGAAAAGGCGATGCTGCTCGCGAAACAGTCGCTGATGGATCCGATCGACATGACCGAGCTTCTCGCGCGCGGGCCTTCGTCGCCGACCGAGGAACTGCGCATCGAGCTGTATGAAAAGGTCAATGCGCTCGGCATCGGCGCGCAGGGACTCGGCGGCCTCGCGACCGTGCTCGACGTCAAGATCGCCGACTGGCCGACGCACGCCGCGTCGAAGCCCGTCGCGATGATCCCCAACTGCGCCGCGACGCGCCACGCGCATGTGACACTCGACGGCAGCGGCCCGGCGTTCCTCGAACAGCCGGTGCTCGCCGACTATCCGCAGATCGACTGGGCGCCCGACAAGGCAGCGATCCGCGTCGACCTCGACACGCTGACTCCCGAAGTGGTCGCGAGCTGGAAGCAGGGCGACCGCATCCTCCTGAACGGCAAGATGCTCACCGGCCGCGACGCCGCGCACAAGCGCATCGCCGACATGCTGGCGAAGGGCGAAGAACTGCCCGTCGAGTTCAAGGGCCGCGTCATCTATTATGTCGGCCCGGTCGATCCGGTCGGCGAGGAAATCGTCGGCCCCGCCGGCCCGACGACCGCGACGCGCATGGACAAGTTCATGGACATGATGCTCGAACAGGGCCTGCTCGCCTGTGTCGGCAAGGCCGAACGCGGCCCCGCCGCAACACAGGCGATCGCGAAGCACAAGAGCGCCTATCTGATGGCGGTCGGCGGCGCGGCGTACCTAGTCGCGCGCGCGATCAAAGGCAGCAAGGTCGTCGGCTTCGCCGACCTTGGCATGGAGGCGATCTACGAGTTCGAGGTCAAGGACTTCCCCGTCACCGTCGCGGTCGACAGCGAAGGCCAGAACGTCCACGTCAACGCGCCGAAGCTGTGGCAGAAGCGGATCGCGGACGAGGGGTTACTCGAGAAGGCGTGAGGCTTTCTTTGTAAGGCGCTCCGATACAAGGTGACGGCGGTAACAGCCGCAGAATTGATCACTATGGGGCAGATCCTGTCGAAAGGATCTACCCCATGGGCGATAACTCTGAAGCGGCTTTGCTGAAGGCCCGGTCACAACGAAATCGCAAGCATCGTTTCAAAAATTCGCCGTCACCCCGGCGGAGGCCGGGGTCCCGCCTTCTCGACCCGAAACCTCCGAAACGGTGAGATCCCGGCCTCCGCCGGGATGACGATGCCGGGTAGGGTCGCGCAATGCGCCGACCCTGCACCTATATTCTTACGAATCGCAGCAATATGCTCTTCTACATCGGCGTGACGAGCGACATCGCGACGCGCATGACGCAGCATCGCGCTGGAGAAGGCTCTTCACATTGCCGCCGCTATAAGATCTACAAGCTCGTCCATGCCGAGTTTCACGCGACCATGCATGAAGCCATCGCGCGCGAGAAAGCCCTCAAGGAATGGCATCGCGACTGGAAGCGACGGCTGATCACCGAAAGCAATCCGGAGTGGGAGGATTTGTTCGACAAGCTGTTGGCTTGATGCATAACTGGCGAGATCCCGGCCTTCGCCGGGATGACGTTGGAGGGATCACATCATGGCGAAGAGCGAAGACATCGACCTTTACTCGCCGCTCCCGCCCGAAGAGATCGCGCGCAAGCTCAAAGTCATCATGGACGATCCGATGCCGACCGCGACAGCGCGGGTCTTCGGCAACGGCAGCCAGTATGACATGACGCTGCGCTATGCGCGCCGCAATGTGCAGAATCCAATGGCGCCCACCCTCGAAGCCGCGATGGAGCCGCAGGGCGAGGGTACGCGGATCACCGGCACGCTCGGCCAGACACGGTCGGGCCGCCTCTTCCCCTTCGTCTGGCACGGCTTCCTGTCGCTGTTCGTCATCGTCGGGGCCACCGTCGCCTGGTTCGTGCCCGACGCCTTGCTTTTCGGCGCCATCTTTGCCGGCATTCCGCTTTTCATGATGGTCATCGGCGCGGTCTCCTTTCGCGCAGGCGCGGCAAAGGACAATGAGGACCGGCGCGAAATCCTGCGCTTCCTGACCAAGGAACTCGACGCGAGGCCAGCCGCCTAGCGCTGGCTGCGCATACGCTCGACGAACAGCGCGACATCCATCGCCTCGTCGCCGGGCTCGCGCGGCGCATATTCGGCAAAGGCGGCATAGGCCTCGGCCCAGCGCTCCTCCATCCGCACGACATTGTACGGATGGCTGACGAGGTAGAACCCGCCCGCCTCCATTTGCGGCACGATGCGCTCCGCGAAGACATCGGCGTCCATCGCTGGCGCGGCGTGGCGCGTCATGTCGGATTTGACCCAGCCCGGGATGATGACCCCGACCTCGACATTCGCGGGCGCCTCGTTGCGCAGCGTGTCCATCAGGCCGACGACCGCATGCTTGCTCGCCACGTAAATTCCGCCGTTCCGGCGCACCGCATTGAACAGGCCGTTCTCGGACGCGGTCGCGTAGATGGCCGACGGTAGCCCGTCGTCGCGATACCGCCGCCCGAAGGTCCGGACACAGTTCCACACGCCCCAGAAATTGACCTCCATCAGCGCGCGCGCCGCCGCATCGTCGGTGTCGAGGATTTCGCTGCGCACCCCGCCGACACCCGCGTTGGCGATGATGGCATCGGCGCGTCCATGTCGCTCCCACGCAAAATCTGCGAGCACATCCACGGCAGCCGCGTCAGTGACATCGCCGGCAAGCGAACACGCATCGATCCCGAGCACGCCCAGCGCTTTCACCGCCTCGGCCAGCTTGTCCGCGCGCGGCTCGAACAGGATGATCCGCGCGCCCGCGCCGCCGATCCGCTTTGCCAGCGCAAAACCGATCCCCGTCGCCCCGCCGGTGATGACGACGCTCTTGCCCTGAAAGTCCATGACCCCTCTCCTTCCTTGCAAGGCTAGGCGCGCTGCGCCATCAGCGTCAACGCAGCAGGGGATCCCATATGACCTTCACCCTCACCCCCATCGGCCACGTCCGCGGCGGCCGCACCGACGCGATCGACGACGACTGGGGCGCGAGCCGCGCGACGATCGCGCTCGACGCCGCGAACTTCACGCCCGACGCGCTCGCGGGGCTCGCCGATTTCAGCCATGCCGAGGTGATCTTCCTGTTCGACAAGGTGCCCGACGAAAAAATCGAGACCGGCGCGCGCCATCCGCGGAACCGCGCCGACTGGCCGCTCGTCGGCATCTTCGCGCAGCGCGGCAAGAACCGCCCCAACCGCATCGGCCTCACCACCTGCCGCATCGTCGCGGTCGACGGGCTGAGCGTCGAGGTCGAGGGGCTCGATGCGATCGACGGCACGCCGGTACTCGACATCAAGCCGGTGATGGTGGAGTTTCTTCCGCGTGGGGATGTGCGGCAGCCCGACTGGTCGCACGAATTGATGCAGGGATATTGGGTCAAACCGTAACGACAGCGAAAAGGGGTTCAGCATGCGCGACGACGATCAGGCTTTCCAGACGATGTTCGAAAGGCGCGGCCTGCTGCGCGGTGCCGCGATGCTCGGCGCCGGCGCCGCGGTGATGAGCCCGCTTCCCGCGCTCGCCGCGAGCAGCCAGAGCGCCGCGATCCGCAAGGCCGCCGAAGCCGGCAAGGAAGCCTCGATCAAGCGGCTGCGCGACTGGATCGCCCTTCCCTCGATCGCCGCCGAGAACCGCAACATGCCCGAGGGTGCGGCCTATATGGCCGAGCTGGCGAAGGACGCCGGCTTCACCAATGTCGAGATCGTCCCGACCGACGGGCATCCCGGCGTCTTCGGCACGATCGACGTCGGCGCGAAGCGCACACTCGGCATCTATTTCATGTACGACGTGAAGCAGTTCGATCCCGCCGAATGGTCGTCACCGCCGCTCGAAGGCAAGATGGTCGACAAGCCCGGCTTCGGTATGTCGATCGTCGGTCGCGGCGCGGTGAACCAGAAGGGCCCCGAATCGACCTTCCTCGCTGCGCTCCACGCGATCCGCGCCGCCAGGGCGAAGCTGCCGGTGAACATCGTCCTCGTCTGCGAGGGCGAGGAAGAGATCGGCTCGCCGCACTTCCGGCAGGTCGCTACCAAGCCGAACGTCCTTGCCGCGCTCAAGAAGTGCGACGGCATCTTCATTCCCTTCGCCTCGCAGGACAAGACCGGCGCGGTCGACGTCAATCTGGGATCGAAGGGGATCATCGAGCTCGAACTGATCGCAAGCGGTGCGAAATGGGGCCGCGGGCCGAAGGGCGACGTCCACTCCAGCCTGAAGGCGATGATCGACTCGCCCGCGTGGCGGCTGGTGCAGGCGCTCCAGACGCTCGTCACCCCGGACGGCAACACCCCGGCGATCGAGGGCTGGTTCGAAAATGTCCGCCCGCTGACCGACCGCGAAAAGGCGCTGATCCGCGAAGCCGCGAAGGGCGCCGACGAGGCGGCCGACAAGGCGGCGCTCGGCGTCAACGTCTGGATCGACAATCTCAAATATGACGACGCGCTGATCCGCCTCGCGCAGGAGCCGACGGTCAATATCGAGGGCCTGGTCGCGGGCTATACCGGCCCCGGCGGCAAGACGATCCTGCCCGGCAAGGCGGTCGCGAAACTCGACCTCCGCCTCGTCCCCAACCAGACGCGCGCCGAAGCCGAGAAGAAGCTGCGCGCGCATCTCGACAAACATGGCTTCACCGACGTCGAGATGAATGTGTCGGGCGGCTACGACCCGACCGAAGTCGCCGAGGACAGCCGCCTCGTCCGCACCGAGCTTGCGACCTACAAGACGCTGGGCGTCAAGGCGAACATCAACGCGCGCCTCGCGGGAAGCTGGCCCGGCGCGACCTTCACCGCCCCGCCGGTGTCGATCCCCGCCGCGCACTACGGAATCGGCCACGGATCGGGTGCGCATGCACCCAACGAATATTATCTGATCGATTCGACCAATCCGAACGTCGCGGGGATGGTCGACGCGACGATGGGCTTCGTCGAATTCCTCTACACGCTCGCAGCGATCAAGTAGGAGGCAGAAAATGAGCGGGCTCAACGGCGTCGCGCATGTGATCCTGACGGCGGGCGATTTCGCCCGCTCGACGGCGTTCTGGCGCGACGTCATCGCCTATCTCGGGCTCAAGAAAGTGCTCGACAGCGACTATATGCTCTACGGCGTCGGCGGCCGCACCGCGATCGGCATCCGCACGCCCAGCCCCGAAAATGCCGGAAAGCGCTTCGACCAGGGCGCGCCGGGGCTGCATCATGCCTGCTTCCGGATGCGCGACCGCGCGGCGGTCGAGGCGATTCATGATTTCCTGAAGGACCGCGATGATATCCATATCGTCCACGCTCCGCAGGAGGAGCCGTGGGCGCCCGGCTATTATTCGATCCTGTTCGAGGACCCCGACGGCATCCGCATCGAATTCAACCATGTCCCCGGCGCGGGCCTGCTCGTCGACGGCGAAGAGATCGGCGGCGCCGACGCGTTCGACGGCAGCTAGAATCCGTACACGAGGGTGAAGCGCGTCAGCGTGTCGACCTTCTCGATCCCCGGCGGCGGGTTGCTGTCGATCTCGGCCGAATAGGCGACCCGCGCCGACAACGCGCCGGTCAGCTTCGCATTGAGCGCGGTCAGCGAACTCGCCGTGGTATTGCGTTCGCCGACGATGGTCGAGGCGACCTGGGTCAGCCGGACGGTCGGCGACAGCTGCCAGCCGAAGTCGAGGCCGGCGAGCGCATTGATCTCGCTCTCGTTCCGGCCGCTGGTGAAATCGGTCTGCCGCCAGGTCGGCCCGCCCTTGAGGCTGAGCGTCAGGCCCTTGGTGTCGATCACCTTGTAGCCAAGCCCGGCCGACAGGTTCCAGCGCGCGTCATATCCCAGGATGCGGTCCTGTTCCCAGCGGCCCAGCCCATAGGCAAAGCCGCGATCGCTGAATTTATACTGCGGCTCGGCCTCGACCAGAAAGCGCTCGACCGAGGTTCGGCCGTTTGTGCGCTGATAGTCGGCCTGCGCGCGGAACCGGTAATCCCACTCAAGCCCCTTGCGCGTCATCGCCAGCCCCGCGCTCAATCCCTTCGAGCGAGTGTTGCCGGTGGCGAGCGAGGCGCCGATCTGCCCCTCGCCCTTCCAGTTCTGCCAGATTTTCGCCGCCGCCAGCTTCGCGCGCGCCGCTGCGGCCGCTTCGTCCTTGATCCGCTGTTTCTCGGCCCGATAGGCGACCACCCGCGCATCGATCTCGGCCGCCTGCTCGGGATTCGTTTCCTTCGCCAGCTTGGCGACCGCCTCGACATCGCCGTCCTTACCGCTCGCGATGGCGGCGGCGAGCAGTTCGCCGATCGGGTCGGGGGGAAGCGCCACGCGGTACGCGCTCCGATAATAGGCGACCATCGCATTGATTTCGCCGAGGCTGGCGGGGTTGGTCTGTCTTGCCAGCCTGACCACCGCCTCCACATCGGTATCCTCGCCGGTGGCAAAAGCGGCGTCGATCATCGCACGCACGGCATCGGGCAGCGGCGGGTCGGGCGGCACCAGCATCGTGGGGAGCGGACCGGCCAGCACCGGGTCGACGAGCGCGGGATTCGGCTGCAGCGAATCCCCGGGCTCCTGCGCGGCATGAGCCGGGGCCGCCGCCAGCACAAGCAGGCCGAGGGCCGCGAAGCGGGGGAGAGAGGTCATCGAAGGTTCCTTCTTCGGGGGATCGGGTTCGTTCGACCGGCGCAGGCGTGCACGACGCCACATCCGGCGTGTCCATAACCTGAAAGAGGCTGGCATTTCCACCCCGCCTGCCCCATCTGCAAACCTATGCTCATCGCGATCATCGCCATTTTCTGCGCCGGCGTCGGCAATTTCGCCATGCACCGGGCCTTCATGGAAAGCGACGATCCGCTGGTACAGCAGATGGTGAAGCCGCTCGCCGACAGGGTCGGGCCGAACATCACCTATATCTTCGAATTCCTGCTGCTGGTCGGCGCGATGGCGATCGCGACGCGCAACTGGTTCACCGGCCTGCTGCTCTATGGGCTTTATACCATCTTCAATGCGATGGCGTTCAGCTGGGTGATGCACCGGCCGCGCTGAAGTGCCAGGCGGGGCCGTCGATCGGCAGGCCCTGCGCCTGCAACCGGTCGAGAACGCCGTCCTTCTCGGCAAGAATCCGCAGCGGCACGACAGCGAGCGTCACCCCCGGCTGCGCGGTGGCATCGCGGATCGCGCCGACCCATTGCTGGCGCAGTTCGGGGCCGAAGCTGTCGTTTGTCCACGGCCAGCAGCGTCCGAGCGCTTCCTCGAGCGGATTGGCCATGACGGCGGGCACGTCGAAGCGGGTCCAGGCCTCGCCGCGCGCCGTCACTATGTCCGGCCCGGCCTCGGTCGCCGTCATCGCCGCCTCGAGACAGGGAATGTGCGTTTCTGGCGCCGCGGCGAACAGGTTGTCGAGCATGTCTTCGCCGCGCACCTCGCCGACGGGCTGGGTCGGAATCTTCGACTGGCGTGCCGCCTTGCGCACGACATCGGACGCGTCGTCGGCGGTGTCCCTGTTGAACGAAAGCCGCTTCGACAGCAGGTCGAACGCGGTCATCAGGAAGTTCGAGCGTGCATAATCCTGATCGAACCGCGTTTCGAGCGCCTGCAGCCGCTTCATCTGACCGGCATCCAGATAGTCGGAAGCGACGCGTCCCTTCGGCAATTTCACAAGCCCGCCGCCCTTGAAGATTAGGCGCAATATGTCGCCTGGCGACACCTTGGCCTTCGTTCCCAGAATGACCCGCTGCGCGCGATCGGTCGCGCCTTCGAGGCGTTCGGGACGCCACGGTGTCGCCTTGGGCACCCCCGCAATCTCGCCGACCAGGACGACGGTGCCTGCGGCGGTCCGGATCGTCCACATCGGCGCACCCGAACGGCGCGCGGTGACGACGATATCCTCGCCCGCATCGGCCTCGGCCACGGGGTCGGAGGCAATGGCATGCGATGCCGCGGGCGCTCCTGCGGCCAGCAACAGCGCCACCAGCGCCGCCCTTACGCGACCCCGTGGTACCACCACACCCCATCGCGATCCTCGCGCTTCACGCGTCCCTCGACCTCGAGCCGCTTCAGATGCGCGAAGGCCTCGCCGGTCGCCAGATTCTGGTTGTGACCGCCGATCGGGCGGTTGAACAGCAACGGAAAGCTGTCGATCGCGCGCATCGGCTTTTCGGCAATCGCCTCGGCGAGCTTGTAGAGCCGCATGCGATGCTCGTCGCGCAGCGCCATCAGCCGGACATGAAGCCCCCGGAAGGGTTCGCCATGCGCGGGGCAGGTGATCACGTCGCCCGGGATCGTCGCGATCAGCTTGTCGATCGACGCCAGCCATTCGCCGAGCGGATCGGCGTCGGGTTCGGTGATGTTGACCGACACGTTCGAACTGATCCGCGGCAGCACCTGGTCGCCCGAGACGAGGACGCCCTCGCGCTCGTTCCACAGGCACGCATGTTCGGGGCTGTGCCCCGATCCCGTGACGACGCGCCATTGATGTTTGCCGAAGTCGAGCCGTTCGCCGTCACCGATGCGGACATAGGAGCGCGGCAGCGTGAAGATCATGCGCTGGAACATGTTCCAGCCGCGCGCGCGCTGCTCCTCGATCACGGCCTCGTCCCAGCCCGCGGCGCGTGTTTGCGTCAGCACTTCGTCGGGCGCGGTGTCGGAGGAATCGGCGACGATCGCGCGTGCGGTCAGCATCTCGCCGCGCGTCATCCACAGCTTCACGCCCTGCTTCTTCGCGATCCAGCCGGCGAGGCCGATATGATCGGGATGCAGGTGGGTGCCGAAAACGCGCGTGATCCGCGTGCCGTTCAGCGCGCCGGCATAAAGCGCCTTCCACGCATCCGAACAGATCGTCAGGCAGATGCCGGTGTCGACGATCGCGACGCCGTCATGGTCGTCGAGCAGCCAGCTGTTGATGTGGCCGAGCGAGCCCGGCATCGGCAGCCGCGCCCAGCTGATCCCGTCGGCGATGCGGATCGTCTCGCCCGCACCCGGCGCGGCCTCGCCCCACGGATAGACGAGCCCGGCGTGGCTGGTCGCGGTAAAGCTGTCGTCCTGGGTCAGCGAGGCGTCCGGCGAGCCGCTGGCCGCCGGAATATTATCCTCGTCGCTCGCTCCGGCCCCGGACATCGGCTTACGTCAGGCTTCGCCGTCGGCCTGTGCCTCTTCGGCCGCGCGTGCTTCGGCGGCGGCGGTGCGTTCGGCGCGCAGCTCTTCGAGCAGCGCTTCGCGATCGCCTTCGAGGCGGCTGTCCTCGGGCGCCTTGATGCCGGCCTTCTTCGCCGCCTTGGCGACGAGCGCGTCGAGTTCGCGCTGCGAGCAGAGGCCGAGCGTGACCGGATCCTTCGGCACGATGTTCGCGCTGTTCCAGTGGCTGCGGTCGCGGATCGCGCCGATCGTGTTGCGGGTGGTACCGATCAGCTTGCCGATCGCGCCGTCCGACACTTCGGGATGGTTCTTCAGTATCCAGGCGATGCCGTCGGGCTTGTCCTGGCGCTTGCTGACTGGGGTATAGCGCGGGCCGCGGGTGCGGCGGATCGTGTCCTGCGCCTGCTTGGTCATCTTGAGCTTGTAGTTCGGGTCGGCCTGACCCTTTTCGATCTCTTCCATCGACAGTTCATGCGCGCGGACCGGATCGCGGCCGGTATATTTGGTCGCGGCAGTCTCGTCGGCGATCGCCTGGACCTCGAGGATGTGGATGCCGCAATATTCGGCGATCTGAATGAAGGTGAGGCCGGTGTTGTCGACCAGCCAGGCGGCGGTCGCGTGCGGCATCAACGGGGTGGCATCGGCATTGGCCATGACTGCTCTCCAAAAGCGCAAATAATAAGGGCCGCCCCTCGCGGGGCGGCCGGACATTGGCGGCGGATATATGCCGGATTGACGAAAGGGGCAAGTGCGGGGATTCGCGGCCCGATATTCAGCGACGCGTACGCCAGCTTTCGTCGGGCCGTTCGGGTGCGGGAACGGCAAGCATGAGCAGACGCCGGAAGATCGCCGACAATTCGGCGCCCTCGCGCTGGCCATGGTTGAGACCCCGCGTAACCTGCCATCCCGCGGCCTGGACCCGCAGGTCCAGTCCCGTGCCGTCCGTCACCACACTGATACCTTCACCGTCATTCCCCGGCGTGAAGGTGCCGGGCGGCGGCGTGACATGCGGGACGATGGACCGGGCGACCGTCTCGTAATCGGCGGCGGTCAGCGGCACTTCCCAGCGGGTTTCGACATCATAGATATTGCAGTCATAGCGGCCGAGCAGACGCACGACCGACAGCGTGGCCGGCTGGCCATGCGTACGCTGGAAAAGGCGGATCACCCACGCACGCTGCGGAAACTCCAGCGATGGCACCGCCGCAAAGGTGACGACATTGCTGAACTGGCTGACCTCGGGCAGGTCGGCCGATTCGATCGCGGGCGGCATCCGCTGCGGTTTCGTCGGACACGGCCGCTTGGCCGCGTGCAACGGAGCCGCAAGACCGACAGCGATGAGGAAGACCAGGAAAAGTCGCAGCATCTTGAATCCATCCCCTTGATATCCCGAGATAGAATCCAAAAGCGCGAGCCCGTCAACCGGCCATCGCCACGAACCCCGGCTCGGCCTCGAGCCGCGCGATCCAGCGCTGCACCGCGGGCGTATCGCCCAGCGAAAACAGTCCGCTGTCTTCGGCGACATGCGTATAGGCATAAAGCGCGATGTCGGCGATCGACAGGTCGGGCCCCGCGAACCAGTCGTGCCGCGCCAGATGCTCGTCCATCAATGCCAGCGCGGCCTTGCCCGCTTCCTGCTTCGCCGGGACGAGCGCGCGCTGGAGATCGGTGAAACTCGCCTCGCCGATCCACCGCATCCAGAAGCGCAGCGTCGCGATGTTCGGTTCATGATTATATTGTTCGAAGAACATCCAGCGCAGCATGTCGGCGCGGTCGAAGCGGTCGTGCGGAACAAGGTGCGTGCCGTCGGCGAGCCAGAAACAGGCAGCGTTGCTTTCGGGCAGGAAGCGGTCGCCGATCTGCAGCACCGGGATACGCCCGTTGGCATTGACGTTGGTCAGGAAGTCCGCCGTCCGCGTCTCCCCCTTCATGATGTCATATTCGCGCCGCTCGATCGGCATTTCGAGAAACGCCGCCGTCAGCCGGATCTTGTAGCAGTTTCCGCTCGCGGCATATTCGTGAAGGATCGGCCAGTCGCTCATTG
This sequence comes from Sphingopyxis sp. BSN-002, assembly GCF_022024275.1. NCBI lineage: Bacteria > Pseudomonadati > Pseudomonadota > Alphaproteobacteria > Sphingomonadales > Sphingopyxidaceae > Sphingopyxis > Sphingopyxis sp. BSN-002. Next base: position 2,739,113 of record NZ_CP091804.1, on the reverse strand, counting down.
CGCCCCCCGGGATCTGGTGAATCGCCGCCGTCCCCCGACGCGCCGGCCGCGTTTCTATGCTGCGATCCCTGAAGCGTCGCAAGCGGTCATGCCAGGAATTGTTCGCCTATCTGGCCAGCAGGCCCCTGACGACGCCGAGTACCGAGGTCGCCGCGACAACAATCGCGACCCCGGCGAAAAGCGCGATCGCGCCCCAAGGATAGAATCCGAACGGATCATGCGCCGGGCGATCCAGCCAGATCAGCGAGAGGAGAAGGAGCGGCGCAAGGCAAAGCGTGGCCCAGACCACATGCCGCCGCGCGATCACCGCGACGACACAGCACAGGGCCCAGGCAAGGAACAGCAGCATCGGCAAAGATTATCGCGCGTGACAGCGCCTTGCAATCGCAAGCATCGCCGCGGGTTCAATCCACGGTCAGCACGATCTTCCCGACATGCGCCCCCGCCTGCATCCGCGCATGCGCGGCGCTGGCTTCGGCGAGCGGGAAGCTCTGGTCCATCGCGGGCTTCCAGCCGCCTTCGGACAGACGCGGCCAGAGCGTACGGTGGATCTCGTCGGCGAGCAGCGCCTTGAACTCGCTGCTGCGCGCACGCAGCGTCGAGCCGGTCATCGTCAGGCGGCGGCGCATCAGCTGCGATATGTCGATCTCGACCTTCGCGCCGCGCTGGAACGCGATGGTGACGTGGCGGCCATCCTCGGCCAGACATTCGAGGTTGCGCGGCACATAGTCGCCGCCGACCATGTCGAGCACGACCTCGACCCCCTTGCCGCCGGTGAAGGCCTTCACCGCCTCGACATAATCCTCGGACGAATAGTCGACGGCAAGGTCGGCGCCGAGCGCGCGCGCCGCGTCGCATTTGTCGGCGCTGCCGCAGGTGACGATCGTCCGGATGCCGAACAGCTTGCACAGCCCGATCGCGGTGGTGCCGATCCCGCTGGTGCCACCGTGGATCAGCGCGGTCTCGCCCTCGCGGACATAGGCACGCTCGAACAGATTGTGCCACACGGTGAAGACGGTCTCGGGCAGCGCTGCGGCCTCAGCCATCGAAAAGCCCGCGGGAACCGGCAGGCAGCTGCCGACCGGCGCGACGCAATATTCGGCATAGCCGCCGCCCGCGATCAGCGCGCAGACCGACTGACCCAGAAGCTCGGGATCGCCCCCCGGCCCAACCGCGACGACGGTGCCCGAAACCTCGAGCCCCGGCAGGTCCGACGCGCCCGGCGGCGGCGGATAAAAGCCCATGCGCTGGAGGACGTCGGGGCGGTTCACCCCCGCCGCGGCGACGCGGATCAGTGCCTCCCCCGGCCCCGGCTGCGGCACCGGCCGCGCCTCGGGCACCAGCACTTCGGGTCCGCCCGGTTCGCGGATCGCGATGGCGGTCATGGTCGCTGGCAGGCTAGTCACTGATATTCCCCCACATTCATTCGGGCGTCCCCACAACGCCCATGCCCCGCCTTATTGACAGAGGTGCGACACGGGTCAACAGTCGCGCGCCTTCGATCAGGGCTCGCGAGAGAGGATGTGCCATGGACGATGACGACCTTCCCCGCCGCCGCGACGATATACTTGCGGCGCTGATCAAGCAGCCGCTCGACCCGCTGTCGGTCGACGAACTCGACGACCGCGTCGCAGTCCTCGAAGGCGAGATCGAACGCGTGAAGGCGCACAAGGCCGCCGCGGGCAGCTTCAAGGCGAGCGCCGAGGCGCTGTTCCGCAAGGGGTGACGACTAACGACCTATTGCGGGCGTTGATTTCACGCTTTGTTATTCCGGAGGCTCAAAATCTTGGCAGGGCCAGCATGACGACGGGCGGAAAGCTTCCGCCCGCTATCGTCAAATAATAGCGCCCCGAGGAGCCTTGCTCCTTTGTGATGACATCGACCTCTTGATTCTGAAACCACACCCAGAAACGGTGAGTGCCGGCATTGATCCAGTCAACGATCTGATCGGTGAGGAACAAGCTCTCGCCCACCTTTACCGCAGCAATATGATGCGTCCGGCCATTCCCGGCACCTTCGCGGACGGCTATAATCTCATAACTGGCCATATCTTGAAGTCCGATCCTGTTTCGCGTCACATCTAGTATCTGACTGGAACGATGCGGATCCGATCAATGGCGCCAGGGGACGCACGCGACCGGGCGATGGCCGCGGCGCGAAGTTCATCGAGAGCGATTGCTTCATAGCCGTTTTCATCGGGCTGCATGGGAAGGTCGGTTTCGACGACGAGAATGATCTTTCGCGCAAGGCCGTCGATTTCCCACTCGAACCAGCAGCGCACGATATGGCTCGCACCTTCGCGATCATCCTCCATGGGGCGCATCCTGAACTAGGGATCGTGCGCGGAGTTCTCGCTCCACGCTTGCATAGCCAGCCTCGCTTTGCGTCGCGACGACGATGGGACGCCCGCTCAGAATTGCGTCTTCGGTGTTGAGAAAGTCGATTGCTGCGTCCCGCCCGCCGAGCAGCTGGAACGCCAGCGCGCTGATCGCGCCTTGCCTCTGCGCATCCTCCGGCGCAAGCGGCGTGACCTTGCGATTTCGCCGAAACGGGTTTGTGCGCGCGCTCGTCAGGGCGATGCGGGGCTTCTCGTGCTCAGGCGTCATTGGCCTGCTCTCCTTCTGCTCCGCTTCCGGAGCTCTGGCGCCGGAGCGCGGCACGCGCGTCGTCGATGTTCGAATACCGGAATGGCCCCACCCGGAACTGTTCCACATATGTGTGGACAATGCCTTCGTCCGATATCGATCTGAACGGCTGGAGATGCACGGCATCGCCTTGATGCAAATCGGGCAAGTCAGGCAACTTGGCCGCTAGCGCAGCCAGCTTGTCCTCGTCGAGGCCAAGCGCGCGATAGATGTCGCGTCCGATAACCCAGATATCCTCTTGGATCTCCGCAAGCCGACCGACGATGTCGTCAAGGCCCAATGACGCCCTTTCCTCCACGGTCATGGCAAGCGCCTCGTTGACAAGTAATTCGGCGATCAGCGTGTCGCCAAGGAAAACCGGATAGCCTGAGGCAGGCTCGGAAACTGGCGGATCGGCCGTTGGGCCACCATGTCCGGGCGCCACAAGCGCAGCAAAGCCGTCCGCAAGGCCCCGGCGCTCGCGATACTCGTTGATCCGCTTCGCATAATAGCGCGGCAAGTCGAAGTTCGGGAGTAAATGGCCATCGCGCCGCGCCTGGCTCACTGCCATGAGCGCCATCTGATGATGATAAAGAAGTTGATTGAGATCCATGTCAGCCTCCCTTTTTGCGGGAGCGCTATCGTCTCTCAGGCATCGGCATGCAGAACAAAGCCGACGATAGAACATAGATGGGGGTTGCAGCACCTTCTTTCAAGATGATGTGCCGGCTCGCCGGTTACCCGACCTGTCGGATGACCGCTTTCTACCCCAAAGCAGACTCCACGCTCGCAGAATCTCAACCTCTCATTAATCATAAAACAACGGTGTCATCGTAATTTCACACACGCCTCCGCTTTTCCCTTGCGGTGGGGCGGCGGCATCGCCACGTTATGTTCCTAAGGGGGCCGCCATCTCCCCGGCCTGGTCCCCGCAAGGAGATGAATGACCATGCCGTCTTTTTCGGAAAGCCTCGAAAAGACCCTCCATAACGCTCTGAAGGCCGCTTCGGAGCGCCACCACGAATATGCGACGCTCGAGCATCTGCTCTATGCGCTGATCGACGACGATCATGCCGCCGAAGTGATGCGCGCCTGCGGCGTCGCGCTCGACGATCTGCAATCGGCGGTCGTCCATTATCTCGACACCGAACTCGACAGCCTGAAGGTCGAGGGACACAGCGACCCGTCGCCGACGAGCGGATTCCAGCGCGTCGTCCAGCGTGCGATCCTGCATGTCCAGTCGTCGGGCAAGGACGAGGTGACGGGCGCCAACGTCCTCGTCGCGCTTTTCTCCGAACGCGAAAGCTATGCCGTCTATTTCCTGCAGCAGCAGGATCTGACGCGCCTCGACGCGGTCTCCTACCTCAGCCACGGCGTCGGCAAGGGCGGCAAACCCTCGCCCTCCGCCGAGCCCGAGGAAAAGGAAGAGACGAAGGACAAGAGCGAGGGCAAGTCCAAGAAAGAAACCGCGCTCGACCAGTTCACCGTCAACCTCAACGAAAAGGCGAAGGGCGGCAAGGTCGACCCGCTGATCGGCCGCAGCGCCGAGGTCGACCGCACGATCCAGATTCTCTGCCGCCGCAGCAAGAACAACCCGCTCTATGTCGGCGATCCCGGCGTCGGCAAGACCGCGATCGCCGAAGGCCTCGCGCGCAAGATCATCGAGGGCGACGTGCCCGAGGTGCTGCTGCCCGCGGTCATCTATTCACTCGACATGGGCGCGCTGCTCGCGGGCACGCGCTATCGCGGCGATTTCGAGGAACGGCTGAAGCAGGTCGTCTCCGAACTCGAGGGCCTGCCGCACGCGATCCTGTTCATCGACGAGATCCATACGGTGATCGGCGCCGGCGCGACGAGCGGCGGCGCGATGGACGCGTCGAACCTCCTGAAGCCCGCGCTGTCGGGCGGCGTCATCCGCTGCATCGGTTCGACGACGTACAAGGAGTTCCGCAACCACTTCGAAAAGGATCGCGCCCTGCTGCGCCGGTTCCAGAAGATCGACGTGATCGAGCCGAGCATCGAGGATACGAAAAAGATCCTCGCAGGCCTCCGCGAAGCGTTCGAGAGCCACCACAACGTCAAATACACCGCCGACGCGATCAACGCCGCGGTCGAGCTGTCGTCGCGCTACATCAACGACCGCAAGCTGCCCGACAAGGCGATCGACGTGATCGACGAGGTCGGCGCGATGCAGATGCTCGTCCCGCCGTCGAAGCGCCGCAAGACGATCACCGCGAAGGAGATCGAGGCGGTGATCGCGACGATGGCGCGCATTCCGCCCAAGTCGGTGTCGAGCGACGACAAGAAGGTTCTCGAAACGCTCGAGACCGACCTGAAGCGCGTCGTCTTCGGCCAGAACACCGCGATCGAGGTGCTGTCGTCGGCGATCAAGCTCTCCCGCGCGGGCTTGCGCGATCCCGAGAAGCCGATCGGTAACTATCTCTTCTCGGGCCCGACCGGCGTCGGCAAGACCGAGGTCGCGAAGCAGCTCGCGTCGATCATGGGCATTCCGCTCCAGCGCTTCGACATGTCCGAATATATGGAACGCCATTCGGTCAGCCGCCTGATCGGCGCGCCTCCGGGCTATGTCGGTTACGATCAGGGCGGCCTGCTCACCGATGCGATCGACCAGAACCCGCATTGCGTGCTGCTGCTCGACGAGATCGAGAAGGCGCATCCCGACCTGTTCAACATCCTGCTGCAGGTGATGGACAACGGCCGCCTGACCGACCACCACGGCAAGACCGTCGACTTCCGCAATGTCATCCTGATCATGACGACCAATGCGGGCGCCAGCGACATGGCGCGCGAGTCCATCGGCTTTGGCAACTCGACGCGCGAGGATGTGCAGGAAGAAGCGGTGAAACGCATGTTCACCCCCGAATTCCGCAACCGCCTCGATGCGATCGTGCCGTTCGGCTATCTGCCGCCCGAGGTCGTGGCGCGCGTCGTCGACAAGTTCATCCTGCAGCTCGAGCTGCAGCTTGCCGACCGCAACGTCCACATCCAGCTCGACGACGGCGCCCGCGAATGGCTCACGTCGAAGGGTTATGACAAGCTCTATGGCGCACGTCCGATGGGCCGCCTGATCCAGGAAAAGATCAAGCAGCCGCTCGCCGAGGAACTGCTCTTCGGCAAGCTGGTCCATGGCGGCGAGGTCAAGGTGAAGATGAAGGAAGGCGAGGACGCCAAGGTCGGCAACCCGCTCACCTTCGAAATCACCCCCGCCGCGCCCAAGGCGGCCAAGGGCAAGGCGAAGGCCAAGCCCGAAAAGGCGGCAGAATAAGGCCGGATAAAGGTGACGGGGCGGCCATGGTGCCGCCCCTCGCTTTTTGAGGCATCAGCGACTATATCGTCCCCATGTACGACTATGTCTCCGTAACCGCCGACGAAGCGTCGGCACCCGCCCGCGTCCGCGACGGTACGATCAAGCTGCACGACGCGGCGGGCTTTGCCGGGATGCGCAAGGCGGGCCGGCTGTCGGCCGAAATCCTCGACGCGCTCGTCCCCTTCGTCCAGCCGGGCGTGACCACGGCGGAGATCGACGATCTCGTGCGCACGATGATGCTCGACGGCGGCGGCATCCCCGCGACGCTCGGCTATCGCGGTTTCACGCACAGCTGCTGCACCAGCATCAATCATGTCGTCTGCCACGGCATTCCCGACGACAAGCCGGTGCGCGAGGGCGATATCGTCAATATCGACGTCACGACGATCATCGACGGCTGGCACGGCGACACCAGCCGCATGTATCTGGTCGGCGACGTGCCGATCAAGGCGAAGCGGCTTGTCGAGGTCACCTATGAATGCCTGATGCTCGGCATCGAGCAGGCGAAGCCCGGCAACCGCATGGGTGATGTCGCGCACGCGATCCAGAGCCATGCCGAACGTCACCGCTATTCGGTCGTCCGCGACTTCTGCGGCCACGGCCTCGGCCAGATGTTCCACGACGCGCCCGAAGTCGTCCACGCCGGCCGTCCCGGCACCGGCCCCGAACTCCGCCCCGGCATGTTCTTCACGATCGAGCCGATGATCAACACCGGCAAATATGCGGTGAAGATGCTGCCCGACGGATGGACCGCGGTAACGCGCGACCGCTCGCTCTCGGCCCAGTTCGAACACAGCATCGGGATCACCGAGACCGGCTGCGAGATTTTCACCGCCAGCCCCAAGGGCCTGAACGCGCCGCCCTGGCAGTAAGGGCGGCCACCCCCTCTCCGACCCCCCATTTTCCCGCTTGCGCCTCCGGCGCTTCGGGCGCAGTCTTGACGTTAACGTCAACGATAGGCGTGGGAGAGGGATATGGCGAAACGGGTCTTTTCGGCCGTACTGCTGGGCAGCGCGGTTCTGGCACTGGCGGCGTGTAACGCATCGAAGAACGACAGCATCTCGGGCGCATCGCTCGACGACGCCGAAAAGGCCAGCGAGGCCTTGCTCAAGACCGGCGGCAACGGCGATAACTGGGCCGGCATCGGCTACAGCTACGACGAACAGCGTTTCAGCCCGCTCACCGACATCAACGACAAGAATGTCGGCGAACTCGGCATCGCCTGGTTCGCCGATCTGGAGGACGCGCGCGGGCAGGAAGCGACCCCGGTGGTCGTCGACGGCACCCTCTATGTCAGCCACGCCTGGTCGAAGGTTGACGCGTGGGACGCCGCGACCGGCAAGAAGCTGTGGTCCTTCGACCCCAAGGTTCCCGGCGAACGCGCGGTCAGCGCGTGCTGCGACGTCGTCAACCGCGGCGTCGCCGTCTGGGGCGACAAGCTGTTCGTCGGAACGCTCGATGGCCGCCTGATCGCGCTCGACAGGAAGAGCGGCAAGGAGCTGTGGTCGACGCAGACCTTCGACACCTCGAAACCCTATACGATCACCGGCGCCCCGCGCGTCGTGAAGGACATGGTGCTGATCGGCAACGGCGGCGCCGAATTCGGCGTGCGCGGTTACGTCACCGCCTATGACGCCGACACCGGCAAGGAGCGCTGGCGCTTCTACACCGCCCCGAACCCGAACAAGGAAAAGGACGGCGCGGTCAGCGACGATATCTTCGCGTCAAAGGGCAATGCGACCTGGTCCGACAAGGGCGAGTGGAAGGTTTCGGGCGGTGGCGGCACCGTGTGGGACGCGATCGTCTATGACAAGGATCTCGACCAGATCTATCTCGGCGTCGGCAACGGCAATCCGTGGAATCATGGCGAGCGCTCGAACGGCGAGGGCGACAACTGGTTCCTCTCGTCGGTCGTCGCGCTCGATGCCACGACCGGCAAGTATAAGTGGCACTATCAGGAAACGCCGGGCGAGACGTGGGACTATACCGCGACCCAGCCGATCATCCTTGCCGAGCAGGCGGTAAACGGCAAACCGACCAAGGTGCTGTACCACGCGCCGAAGAACGGCTTCTTCTTCACGATCGACCGCACGAACGGCAAGCTGATCGATGCCAAGCCGTTCGTCGACGGGATCAACTGGGCGACCGGATACGACATGGCGACCGGCCGGCCGATCGAGAAGCCCGAGGCGCGCTTCTACAAGACCGGCAAGCCCTTCATCGCGATTCCGGGCGCGCTCGGCGCGCACAACTGGCATCCGATGAGCTTCAATCCGAAGACCGGCCTCGTCTATATCCCCGCGCAGCAGATCCCGCAGGGCTATCTCCAGGACATGGACGAGCTCGACAAGCGCAAGGTGCTGGGCTTCAACGTCGGCACCTCGCTCAACAAGACGATGCTCCCCGACGACAAGGCGGCGTTCAAGGCGGCAATCGCCGCGACGACCGGGCGGCTCGTGGCCTTCGATCCACGCACCGGCAAGGTCGCGTGGGGCGTCGACTATCCGGCGGCATGGAACGGCGGGACGATGACCACCGCGGGCAATCTTGTCTTCCAGGGGACGAGCACCGGCCGCTTCCGCGCCTATACCGCCGACACCGGCAAGCAATTGCTCGATCTCGACATGCAGTCGGGGATCGTCAGCGCGCCCTCGACCTTCCGCGTCGGCGGCGTCCAGTACATCGCCTTCCAGACCGGCAAGGGCGGCGCCTTCCCGCTCGTCGCGGGGGTCGCGGGCGGCGTGACGCGCAAGCTCCCCAACCTGCCGCGGCTCGTGGTGCTCAAGATCGGCGGCACGGCCAAGCTGCCCGCTCTCGCTGCCGCGACCCCGCTCGCATGGAACCCGCCGCCGCAGTTCGGCACGCCGGCACAGATCGCGACGGGGAAGGCGCATTTCGGGCGCTATTGCATCGTCTGTCACGGCGACAGCGCGATCGGCAACGGCTTCACCCCCGACCTGCGCGTTTCGGGAGCCCTTGCCAACGCCGACGCCTGGAAGTCGGTGATTCTGGACGGCGCGCTGAAGGACCGCGGGATGGTCAGCTTCTCCAGCGTCCTGACCCCCGCCGACGTCGAGGCGATTCGCGCCTATGTCATCGACCGGTCGAACTGGACCAAGGCGAATCTTGCCGACACGGCGGCGCCCGTCGGGCGCTGACCGGAGCGATTGCCTATTTTTTGAACACCGAATCCGCGGCGTTGCACACAGGTTGGGCAACGCCGCAACCTCCTGTCACAAATCTTGCCGAAAGCTTGCGATTCGCCAATTGGCACGGCTTTTGATTGGTGCAAGATGATGGGGCCTCAGCGACTCAAGGAGGAGCAAACCGGACCAGGCGGGCCCTGATCCGGCTTTGGCTGCAGGCACGAGAGACAGACCCAGTGGGGGACAAGACGCGTGAAGAAGATTGAGGCGATCATCAAGCCGTTCAAGCTCGACGAGGTGAAGGAAGCGCTGCACGAAGTCGGCGTCAGCGGCATCACCGTGACCGAGGCCAAGGGCTTCGGCCGGCAGAAGGGCCACACCGAACTTTATCGCGGCGCCGAATATGTCGTCGACTTCCTGCCGAAGGTGAAGCTGGAAGTGATCGTCGAGGACAGCCTCGCCGAACGCGTCGTCGAGGCGATTGCCGCGGCCGCGCAGACCGGCCGCATCGGCGACGGCAAGATTTTCGTGATCCCGGTCGAGACCGCGCTGCGCATCCGCACCGGCGAACGCAACGAGGACGCGCTGTAAGAGGCCCGACGCTCTCCAATCCTGTTCAACCAGACCCCGGCGCCAGCCGGACATCATCGCAAGAAGGAAGTATCTACCATGGCTACGAAGCCCAAGGATATCATCGCGCGGATCAAGGAAAACGACATCGAGTGGGTCGACCTGCGCTTCACCGACCCCAAGGGCAAGTGGCAGCATCTGACGATGTGCGCCGGCGTGATCGACGAGGACGCGCTCGAAGACGGCCTGATGTTCGACGGTTCGTCGATCGAGGGCTGGAAGGCGATCAACGAGTCCGACATGATCCTGATGCCCGACCTCGACGCGGTGTATGACGACCCCTTCTCGGCGACCCCGATGCTCGTGATCTTCTGCGACATCGTCGAACCCTCGACCGGCGAAGGCTATGCCCGCGACCCGCGCACCACCGCGAAGCGCGCCGAGGCCTATGTCGCATCGACCGGCGTCGGTGACACCGTCTATGTCGGCCCCGAAGCCGAATTCTTCATGTTCGACGACGTCCGTTTCGAGACGGGCTACAACAAGTCGGGCTTCGAGATCGACGACATCGAGCTGCCGACCAACACCGGCCGCGCTTACGAAGGCGGCAACCTTGCCCACCGTCCGCGCGCCAAGGGCGGCTACTTCCCCGTCGCGCCGGTCGACAGCGCCGTCGACATCCGCGCCGAGATGGTCTCGACGATGCTCGAAATGGGCCTGCCCTGCGACAAGCATCACCATGAAGTCGCCGCCGCACAGCACGAACTCGGCCTGACCTTCGGCACGCTCACCGAAACCGCCGACCGCATGCAGATCTACAAGTACGTCGTGCACCAGGTCGCGCATGCCTATGGCAAGACCGCGACCTTCATGCCGAAGCCGATCCGTCAGGACAATGGTTCGGGCATGCACACGCACATCTCGATCTGGGAAAAGGGCAAGCCGCTCTTCGCGGGCAACGGCTATGCCGGCCTTTCGGACATGTGCCTCTATTTCATCGGCGGCGTCATCAAGCACGCCAAGGCGCTGAACGCCTTCACCAACCCGACGACGAACAGCTACAAGCGCCTCGTCCCGGGCTTCGAAGCGCCGGTGCTGCTCGCTTACTCGTCGCGCAACCGTTCGGCCTCGTGCCGCATCCCCTACGGCGCGGGCGCCAAGGCGAAGCGCGTCGAATTCCGCTTCCCCGACGCGATGGCGAACCCCTATCTCTGCTATTCGGCGCTGCTGATGGCGGGGCTCGACGGCATCCAGAACAAGATCCACCCCGGCGACGCGATGGACAAGAATCTGTACGACCTGCCGCCCGAGGAACTGGCCGAAGTCCCGACCGTCTGCGGCTCGCTTCGCGAAGCGCTTGACTCTTTGCTCGCGGACCATGATTTTCTGCTCAAGGGCGACGTCTTTTCGAAGGATCAGATCGAGGCCTATGTCGAGCTCAAGTGGGCCGAAGTTTACAACTTCGAGCAGACGCCCAGCCCGGTCGAGTTCGACATGTACTACAGCGCCTGATCACTGGCAGGCGCTACAAGGGGGGGCGTCCGGTCTGGGGGGATCGGACGCCTTTTCAATATCTGGCGGTTACAAGGCCTAGCGGCTCATCATCCCGCGCCGGCCGATCGCGACGAACGACCCCGCGAGCATCATCGCCGACAGCGTCGTCACGACGTCGATCGGCGTCAGCGCGAAGCCGAAGCCCAGAAAGTCGGCTGCTCCCCAGAGCGTCAGCAGCACCCAGCTGAGGCAGAAAGCCCAGAAGCAGCCCTCGAGCCCCAGCTGGCGATTGAGTTCGTCATAGCGGTCGCGCCACGCCCAGCTCGCGACGATCCCGCCCGCGACCGCGACCGCCAGCGCCGCCATCGCGACCCCTGCAGGAACCGGACCGGCATCGAAACCCGGCGCCCGTGCGACCGCGAGCAGCAGCAGAACGAGGCCCAGCGTGCCCATCGTGATGACCGAGGTCATCATGCCCGCCCGTTCCTCGCGAAGTTCCTCGACATCGCCGACGTTCAGCAATCGCGCGCCGGCGCGCGGGGCCGCGAGGCCGAAGCCGACGAGCGCCGCCATCATCGCATAGACCAGACCGACCGTCGCCAGTGCGACACGCGACGGCCCCATCGCATCGAGCAGCGCCGATCCCGCTATCCCGAGCGCCCCGGCCGCGATCACCGCCCCGAAGGCGCCGCCCGCGAGCAGCTTGAGGATCGTTCTTTTCCATTTCGGGGCGGCATCCTGCGTCATCGCGTTCATCCTTCGTCCTCCGGCAGCCAATGGTCGATAAACAGCTCGCGAACCTCGAGGCCGAACAGCCGTGCCATACGCAACGCGAGCGGCAGGCTGGGATCATATTTGTCGGTCTCGACCGCATTGATCGTCTGGCGCGACACGCCGAGCCGGCGAGCGAGTTCGCCCTGACTCCACCCCGCCCGCTCGCGGCAATCACGCACCCGGTTTTCCAAACGACCATCCTTTCGCCTGTCAAACACTCTTTACACTCATCCATGCGGTCTGTCAAGAACTCTTGACACACAGCCCGGCGGCGACGGAGGTTAAGAAACCCGATTAACGGTGGTCCGCTTTGCCTGTTGCGACCCCGGACCGCGGATGGCACATTGCCGGTCGAGGGGGCGCGTGTAGCGAAAGGCTGATCGGCCATGCGGTTGCGTGTCTCCCCTGCTCCTCTCCTGATCCTGCTACTGGCGTCCTGTGGTGGCGGAGGGGGTGGCGGCGGAGGTGGCAATCCGCCGCCCGCCAACAATTCGCCGCCCAGCTTCACTTCGGCGCAGACCGCGAGCATCGCCGAAAACATAACCGCGGCCTATCAGGCAACGGCGAGCGATCCCGACGGGGGCACGCTGACCTTCACGATCGACGGCGGCGCCGACGCGGCGCTCTTCTCGATCACCGCAGCGGGGGCGCTTCGCTTCAACGCCGCGCCCGACTACGACCTGCCCGGCGATGCCAATGGCGACAATGTCTATGCGGTGACCCTCCGCGTCAGCGACGGCAGCGCCAGCGCGACCCAGCCGGTCAACATCACCGTCACCAACAGCCGCGAGGGCATTTCTGTCGTTCGCGTCGGAACGGGTTTCAGCCAGCCGCTCTATGTCGCGCCGATCCCCGGCAGCACCAATGTCTATGTCGTCGAGAAGGGCGGCGACGTCTATCGCTTCGACCCCGCGAACGGCAGCCGGACGCGCGTGCTCGACATCACCGACATTTCGACGAGCGGCGAGCGCGGGCTGCTCGGCCTAGCTGCCTATCCCGATCACGCAACGTCGCAGCGGCTGCTCGCGGTGGCGACCGCCGCCGACGGGACGGTGCAGGTCCGCCGCTACACGCTCGGCCAGCCGAACAGCTCGACGGTGTACGACACGGTGCTCGGCGTGCCGCATCCCGGCGCCGACAACCACAACGGCGGCTGGATCGGCTTCGGCCCCGACGGGCTCGTCTATGTCGGCATCGGCGACGGCGGCGGGGGCGGCGACCCGAACAACAACGCCCAGAACACCAATCTGCGGCTCGGCAAGATCCTGCGCTTTACCGTGGGCGCGAACGGCAGCAGCTATGCCCCCGCGCCGGGCAATCCCTTCCTCGGCGGCGGCGGCGATCCCTATGTCTACGCCACTGGCCTCCGCAATCCGTTCCGCGCGTCGTTCAACGGCTCTACGCTCGTCATCGGCGATGTCGGGCAGGGCGCGGTCGAGGAGGTCGACCTGCTCACCACGACGCAGCCCGGCGCCAATTTCGGCTGGCGCTTCAAGGAAGGAACGCAGACCTATTCGGGCACGCCGCCTGGCGGCCTCATCGACCCCGTCGTCGAATATGGCCATGGCAGCGGCCCGCGGCAGGGCAATTCGATCACCGGCGGCTATGTCTATCGCGGCCCGGTGACCTCACTCGCCGGGCAATATGTCTTTGCCGACTTCGTCTCGGGCAATATCTGGTCGATCCCCTTTTCCAGCTTCGCGGCGGGCCAGACGCTGCCGTCGTCGCGCCTCGCGCGGCGCAACGAGGATTTTACGCCCGACGCCGGCACATTGAGTTCGATCGCCTCGTTCGGCGAGGACAGCGCGGGCAATCTGTTCATCGTCAGCATCGGCGGCGACATCTTCATGGTGCGCCCCGGCTGACCGCTTGCGGCAACGCGTCGGCCGCGCCACAAGGGGATGTCCAGAGGAGTCCCCCATGAAATCATTGCCTTTCGCCGCTCTCGTCGCCCTGCAGCTCGCGCTCGCGCCCACCGCGCACGCCAAACTCACCGCGGCCGAGACGAAGATGGCGAAGACCGTCGAGGCCGAGAAGGACCGCAGCCTCGCGCTGCTCGAGAAGCTCGTGAACCAGAACAGCGGTTCGCAGAATCTGGAGGGCGTCGAAAAGGTCGGCGCGATGATGCGCGCCGAACTCGAACCGCTCGGCTTCAAGGTCGAGTGGAAGGACATGCGCGACACCGGCCGCGCCGGCCATCTGATCGCGACGCATGTCGGCAAGCAGGGCGGCAAGCGCCTGCTCCTCATTGCGCATCTCGACACCGTGTTCGAACCCGACTCGCCGTTCCAGACATTCGTCCGCAAGGGCGACATGGGTGAAGGCCCCGGTGCGGGCGACGACAAGGGCGGGATGGTCGTCGTCGTCGCGGCGCTGCGCGCGATGCAGGCGGCGGGCACGCTGAAGGACGCGAACATCGAATTCCACATGACCGGCGACGAGGAGGACTCGGGCACCCCGATCGAAAAAGCGCGCGCCGACCTGATCGCGGCGGGCAAGCGCGCCGACGTCGCGCTCGATTTCGAGGGACTCGTCCGCGACAACGGCGCCGACATGGGATCGGTCGCGCGGCGCTCGTCCGATAGCTGGACCGTCACCGCAACGGGCAAGAGCGCGCACAGCTCGGGCATTTTCAGCGCAGCGGCGGGCGACGGCGCCATCTATGAACTGACGCGCATCATCCACCGCTTCCGCACCGAACTGCCCGAACCGAACCTGACCTTCAACGTCGGGCTGATCGCCGGCGGGCAGCAGGCCGACCTCGACGCCGGCGGCATTCGCGCCACCGTCAGCGGCAAGACGAACATCATCGCCGGCACCGCAGTCGCCCGCGGAGATCTGCGTGCGCTGTCGCCCGAACAGATCGAGCGGGTGAAGGCAAAGATGGCCGCGATCGTCGCCGAGCATGCGCCCGGCACCGATGCGAAGATCAGCTTCGACCCCGGCGGCTATCCGCCGATGGCGCCGACCGACGGCAACCGCGCGCTGCTGGTGAAGCTCAACGGCGTGAACCGCGACCTCGGCCTCGCCGAAATGGCGCCGCTCGATCCGCTCAAGCGCGGCGCGGGCGACATCAGCTTCGTCGCCGCCGACGTCGACGGGCTCGCCGGACTCGGGCCGTACAGCACCGGCGACCATGCGCCCGGCGAGGCGGTCGACATCCCGAGCATCAGCCGGCAGGCAACCCGCGCTGCCATCCTGATGTCACGCCTTTCTGCTGAAAAGCGCTGACCCGCCAGTTTTCGCAGTTGGCCGTGCTTGATTCATCGGGCACAGTGATTAGGTAGCAATCCGAGACGTAAATTCACGCCGATGGGAGAATGAAAATGAGCACCGAAACGCACATGAAGCAGCACTACATCGGCGGCAAATGGGTCGACAGCCAGGGCGGCAAACTCCACGAAGTCATCAACCCCGCGACCGAAGAGGCGGCCTCGACCGTCGTGCTCGGCACCGCGGCCGACGTCGATGCCGCAGTCGCCGCCGCGAAGGAGGCCTTCAAGACCTTCTCGCAAACGACGCGCGAGGAACGGCTCGACCTGCTGAACCGCATCGTCGAGGAGTATAAGAAGCGCGGCGCCGATCTCGCCAAGTCGATGGCGAGCGAAATGGGCGCCCCGGTCAGCTTCGCGGGCACCGCACAGGTCGGCGCCGGGATCGGCGGCTTCCTCGGCACGATCGCCGCGCTCAAGGATTTCAGCTTCACCGAAAAATATGCCGCGGGCGTCATCGCCTATGAACCGATCGGCGTCGTCGGCATGATCACGCCGTGGAACTGGCCGCTCAACCAGATCGCGCTGAAGGTCGCCCCGGCGCTCGCCGCCGGCAACACGATGATCCTGAAGCCGTCGGAAGAATGCCCCGGCAACGCGGTGATCTTTGCCGAAATCCTCGAAGCTGCAGGCGTCCCGCCGGGCGTGTTCAATCTCGTCCAGGGCGACGGCCCGACCGTCGGCAACGCGATCTCGTCGCACCCCGGTATCGAAATGGTCAGCTTCACCGGTTCGACCCGCGCCGGCATCCTCGTCGCCAAGGCGGCGGCTGACACCGTCAAGCGCGTCCATCAGGAACTCGGCGGCAAGTCCCCGAACATTGTCCTGCCCGACGCCGACCTTGAAGCCGTGCTGCCGCCGACGGTGCAGGGCGTGCTCGTCAACACCGGCCAGAGCTGCATCGCGCCGACCCGCATTCTCGTCCAGAAGGACCGCGAGGCCGAGGCCATCGGCGTCATCAAGGCGATGTTCGACGGCACGCAGGTGGGCGATCCGCAGGCCGAGGGCGGCCATATCGGCCCCGTCGTCAACAAGGCGCAGTATGACAAGATCCAGGGCCTGATCCAGTCGGCGATCGACGAAGGCGCGACGCTCGAAACCGGCGGCACCGGCCTGCCGTCGAACGTCAACCGCGGCTATTACATCAAGCCGACGGTCTTCTCGGGCGTCACGCGCGACATGCGCATTGCCAACGAGGAAATCTTTGGTCCCGTCGCGACGATCATGGCCTATGGCGACCTCGACGAAGCCGTCGATATCGCCAACGACACCGAATATGGCCTGTCGGCGGTCGTCTCCGGCGACCCCGCCAAGGCGGCCGAAGTCGCACCGAAGCTGCGGGCAGGCATGGTCGCGGTCAATGCGTGGGGCCCCGGTCCGGGCGCGGCGTTCGGCGGCTACAAGGCATCGGGCAACGGCCGCGAAGGCGGCGTGTTCGGCCTCAAGGATTTCATGGAAGTGAAGTCGATCAGCGGCATCCCCGCCTGATCGCATCCAAAGCCTGATTGACGTCGGGGGCGTAGCGGTTAAGCGGGCGGCATGACCACCCGCTCGCCGCTCGCCCCCGACTCTTTTCCGGCTCTCCCCGATATCGCCGGGGTGACGCGCCGCGTTGCGCGCGCGCAGTACAAGAACTGGGACCGCTGCGACCTCACCTATGTCGAGCTCGCGCCCGGCACGACCGTCGCGGGCGTCTTCACACGCAACGTCTGTTGCTCGTCCGAAGTCGAGCTCGGCCGCGAACAGGTCAAGGGCGGCACCGGCCGCGCGCTGATCGTCAACGCAGGCAACAGCAACGCCTTCACCGGCTATCGCGGCCGCGAGGCGGTCGAGCAGATCATGGAACAGGTCGCGGGCCACCTCGGCTGCGCGTCGAGCGAAGTCTTCGTCAGCTCGACAGGCGTCATCGGCGTGCCGCTGCCCAAGGACAAGGCCCGCGCCGGGGTCGAGGCTGCGCTGACGGCAGAGCCCTGCTCGTGGGAAGCGGCCGCGGAGACCATCTGCACCACCGACACCTTCGCCAAGGGCTCGACCGCGAGCGCGATCGTCGGCGACAAGACCGTCCACGTCGCGGGCATCGTGAAAGGATCGGGCATGATCGCCCCCGACATGGCGACGATGCTCGGCTATATCTTCACCGACGCCGCCGTCGCGCCTGCCCTGCTGCAGGAGATGCTGAGCGAGGCGACCGGCGGCAGCTTCAACAGCATCACCGTCGACAGCGACACCTCGACCAGCGACACGGTGCTGCTCTTCGCAACCGGACGGGCGGGCAACACGCCGCTCGCGACGCGCGACGATCCCGGCGCCGACGCACTTTACGCGGCGATCCGCGCCGTCGCGCTCGACCTCGCGCATCAGGTCGTCCGCGACGGCGAAGGCGCCTCGAAATTCATCGAAATCCAGGTCACTGGCGCGACGAGTGACGACAGCGCGAAACGCGTCGCGCTCGCCATCGCCAATTCACCGCTCGTGAAGACCGCGATCGCGGGCGAGGACGCGAACTGGGGCCGCGTCGTGATGGCGGTGGGCAAGGCCGGCGAACCCGCAGACCGCGACCGGCTCGCGATCCGCTTCGGCGACCATTGGGTCGCGAGGGACGGGCTGCCCGTCGACGGCTACGACGAAGCGCCCGTCGCGGCGCATCTGAAGGGTCTCGATATCCGCGTCGGTGCCGATCTCGGTCTGGGTGAAGGCCGCGCCACGGTATGGACCTGCGACCTGACGCACGGCTATATCAGCATCAACGCCGATTACCGGAGCTAGGCCGATGCTCACCATCTGGGGCCGCCTCAACTCGCACAACGTCAAAAAGGTCGCGTGGTTCGCGGTCGAACTCGGCCTTCCCTTCGAACGCCACGACGTCGGCGGGCAGTTCGGGATGGACGCCGCCTATCTGGCCAAGAACCCCAACGCGCTGATCCCGACGATCGAGGACGACGGCCTCATCCTGTGGGAATCGAACGCGATCCTGCGCTACCTTGCCGCACGGCATGGCGGCGAGCGCTTCTGGCCCGCCGACCCAGCGGCTCGCGCCGCCGCCGACAAATGGATGGATTGGCAGGCGGGCTATGCCGACGCCCAGCGCGACGCGTTCCTCAACATGGTTCGCAGGGCTCCGGCCGATCGCGATACCGCGGCGGTCGCCGCATCGGCGGTGCGATGTGCGAAGCAGATGGCGATACTGGATCGGGCGCTGGCGCAATCGCCCTGGCTCTCGGGCGCCGAATTCGGCATCGGCGACATTCCGATGGGCGTTTATGCCCACACATATTTCTCGATCGATATCGAGCGGCCGGCGCTGCCGTATGTCGAGGACTGGTATGCGCGTATCAGGGCGCGGCCGGGCTACGCCGAACAGGTCATGATCCCGCTGACCTGAAAACAAAAGGCCCCGGCTTTCGCCGGGGCCCGATGTTCGGTCAGAGAGCGCCTTCGAGCCAGCCCTTGAGCGCGCTCTTCGGCGCAGCGCCGACCTTGGTCTCGGCGATCTCGCCATTCTTGAACAGGATCATCGTCGGGATACCGCGCACGCCATATTTGCCCGGCGCGTCGGGATTTTCGTCGATGTTGATCTTCGCGATGACGACCTTGCCGGCGAGCTCGTCCGAGATTTCCTCGAGCGACGGGCCGATCATCTTGCACGGACCGCACCATTCGGCCCAGAAATCGACGAGGACGGGGGTGTCGCTGTCGAGCACGTCAGCCTGAAAGCTGGCGTCGGTGATGGCTTTGGTACCCATAGTCTGAACTCCTGAAATTCCTTTGGCCCCAAGCTAGGGCGTCGGCGCGTCCGGCTCAAGAGCCGAACCCGGCAAATTCGCCTTGGTTGCCAGCAAGCCGGGCTTGTGCGCGTCGAGCAGCGCGTCATCGAGCACGATCAGCCGCGGCGCAGCGGAGTAGAGCAACGCCGCCTCGACCCGCCGGCCGGGAAAGATCACGCGCAGTGCGTCGCGATAGGCCGCCATCTGACGCAGATACGCCGGCTGCACCGCTCCCGCGCTTTCGGGCACATGTCGACCGGTCTTGTAGTCGATCACCGTCACCGCTTCGTCCGTTACCAGCAGCCGATCGACGATCCCCGCAACGACCATGCCATCGACCACCGCCGACAGCGGCACCTCGGCAAGGCTGCCGGGGCCGAAGATCGCGGCGTGGGCGGGATCGTCGAGCACCGCGAGCACTTCGCCGACCATCGCCGACCGCGCCGCGTCATCGAGCGTCGGCGCCTGCAAGCCGAGCCAGCGCAGCGCCGCCTCGCGCCGCCTGTCCGCCCCGACCGGCGGCAATCGCTCGAACAATGCATGGAGCAGCAACCCGCGCTCGACCGCGGCAACGCGCGCCGCCCCCTGCGGCGGCACCGCGACATCGTCCTCGCCCAGCGCCGACGGCGCGAGCGGGCGAGGCGGCCGCGCTTCCTCGGGCGCGGGCCGGTGCGCCCATTCGGGGAGCACCAGCGCGGGCGCCGCGACCTTCGCGGCCTTCTCCTTCTTAGCCCATTTGCCGGCATTTGCGCGGTGGACGCGGCGCTGTCCCCACGCCCCCGCCTCCTCCCATTCGCTGCCCATGCCGGCGAGCACGTCCTCGACCGCCGCGTGCCAGCTTCCCTCGGGGATCGATCGGTCGGCCTTCTTCGTCACACCGGCAACGACGAGGATTTCCTCGGCGCGCGTCATCGCGACATAGAAGAGCCGCCAATGCTCCTCGGCCGCGGCCCGCGCCGCCGCCGCATGCGCATCGGCCAGCTTGCCGTGCCGCTCGTCGGCGGGCACGGCAAACACCGGCAATTTCTCCCAAGCCGCGACATCGACGCTGAACGGACGGTGCCCCACCCCGGCATCGTCGGTCGCATCGGCAAGGATCACGATCGGCGCCTGCAGGCCCTTCGACCCATGCACCGTCATCACGCGCACGACGTCGCTGCGCGCCTCGGTCTGGCGCTTGATATCGGCGGCGCTCGCCGACACCTGCGTCAGGAAGCCGAGCAGCGACACGGTCTCACGGCTCTCGAACGCCAGCGCCTGATTCAGAAGCTCGTCGATCGGATCGCGCGCTTCGCGCCCCAATCGCGCATAGAGCCGCCGCCGCCCGTCGATCGGCCCCGACAGCACCGTCTCCAGAAAGCGGAACGGCGTCGTGAAGTCGGCCATGCCGAGCAGGTGCCGCAGCGCCGCCATCGCCGCCGCGGGTACATCGCCCTCGCTCGCTCGCAGATGCTCCCACAGCGCCGCGCGGCCGCGCCCGTGCGTGCGCGCGTAAAGCTCGTCCTGCGTCCAGCCGATCAGCGGCGACACGAGAAGCGAGGCGAGATTGAGGTCGTCGAGCGGCTGCACCGCGAAGCGCATCGCTGCGATCAGGTCCTGTACCGCAAGCGGCTGGGTCAGCGCGAAGCGATCGACGCCCGCGACGGGCACATGCAACGCCTGCAACCGCGCGACGATCCGCGCCGCCAGATCGCGGCGGCGGCGCACGAGGATCATGATATCGCCCGGCAGGACGGGCCGTCCGTCCTTGCCGTTCGCGATCCAGTCCTGCACCTCGTCCGCGATCGCTTTCGCGAGCCGCATCGAGGCGGGATCCGAAGCGGGCGCGCTCCCGTCGCCCTCTCCTTCGCCGCCGTCGTCGTCGGCCGCGGCATCGAGCGCCTTGCCCACCGGCAGCGGCTGCCACAGCTCGACCTGCCCCGCATGCACCTCACGGAATGGCCGGTGCGGCGGCTCCTCGCCGTCGAGCCCCATTGCCGCGGCACCGCCCGCCGCGAGCCAGGCATCGACCACCGACAGCACCGCCGGGGTCGAGCGATAATTGGAGACGAGATCGACCTGCCGGAACGGCTGCCCGCCGATCTCGCCCATCGCGTGGAACATGTCGCGCGCGGTTGCGAAGGCCTTGGGCTCGGTCCCCTGAAAGCCGAAGATCGCCTGCTTGCGGTCGCCGACGGTGAAGAGCGTGCGGATGCGCTCCTCCTTCGCCCCGACGCCTGCGAAAAACTCCTCGGCCAGCGACAGCACGATGCCCCACTGGCGCATATTCGTATCCTGCGCCTCGTCGACGAGGATGTGGTCGGTGCGCTGGTCGAGCTTGAAGCGCACCCATTCGCCGAAGCTGCTGACGCGCAGCAGCGATCCCGCGAGCGTGATCAGATCGTCGAAATCGGCCAGCCCCTGCTCGCGCTTGGCGAGGGCATAGCCCTCGACAAAGCGGCTCCCGAGTTTCCACGCGGCTGCGAGATCGTCCGCCACGCGCATCGCGGTCGCCGTCCCGAGCAGCCTTTGCACCGCATCGACGATCCGCACGGCGCTGTCGACGCAATCGGTCATCTTGCCCTTGTCGCCCGCGAAATCGGCGCGCAGCTCGCCCTTGCCGGTCAGGAAACAGCCGAGCAGTTCGCCAAGCATCGCGGCGCGCTTCGCCGGATCGGCGATCAGCCAGCCGATCATCACATCGTTGCACGCCAGCCCCGTCTTGGTGCCCCAGTCGGCCCCGCTCGCCGCGACCGCCCTGATATCGCCCTCGTCGATCACCCCCGCCGCAAGCTCGCTTGTCACCCACGCATCGGGATCGCCGCCCGGCAGGTCGAACGCCGC
This sequence comes from Sphingopyxis sp. BSN-002, assembly GCF_022024275.1. Lineage (NCBI taxonomy): Bacteria > Pseudomonadati > Pseudomonadota > Alphaproteobacteria > Sphingomonadales > Sphingopyxidaceae > Sphingopyxis > Sphingopyxis sp. BSN-002. Next base: position 2,717,318 of record NZ_CP091804.1, on the reverse strand, counting down.
GCGCAGGTCATGCGCCGACGGCGGCAACGCCGCACGCGGCCCGCCGAACACGCTCGCGCAACTCGACAGGAAAGACAGCGCCGCATCCTGCCCCAGCCGCCGCGACAGCATCGCCGCCGCCTCGCGCAGCACCGCGCGCTCGTCATCCTCTTCGAGCAGGCGGCTGAGCACCTGCCGCTGCAACGCCCCTGCCTCATCCTCCTCGATCGCCCGAAAGCCCGGAAGCAGCTTCGCCTCGAGCGGGAAACTCGCGAGCAAAGTCTGACAGAAGGCGTGGATCGTCTGCACCCGGATCGCGCCGCCCGGGCTGTCGATCACCGTCGCGAACAGGGATCGCGCGCGCGTCATCAGCCCCGGCCGGTCCCACTCCAGACCCAGCGCACGGAGGTCGAGCCGTAGATCGCCGTCGTCCATCCGCACCCACGCCGCGAGCCGCTCGTGGATGCGGTGCGCCATCTCGGCCGCGCCCGCCTTCGTGAAGGTAATGCAGAGGATCGCTTCCGGCGATACCCCGTCGAGCATCAGCCGCAGCACGCGCGCTGACAGCACCTGCGTCTTCCCCGTCCCCGCCGACGCGCCGAGCCAGACATGGCTTTCGGGATCGGCGGCGGCGCCCTGCCGCGGGTCGAGCGTTGCAAGGCCGGACGGCTTGCTCATGTGCCCTCCTCCCCGCGCCCAAACCATTCGTCGCGGCGCATCAGCTGATCGTATTCGCCATAGCCCGCGGCTTCGCCCGGCACGAAGGGCGCGTCGCCGAACAGGTAGAGCGCCGCGAGCTCCGCCAGCGCATCGGCGGCATGATCGATCGCCTGCCCGGCATTCTTGAGGTCGCTGCGCGAGCCATATGTGTTCGATATCTTCCCCGCACCGCCCGCGCGGCGATCGGGCCGCAGACTCCAATATTCGAGCGCCTCGACCGGCGCCGCAGCGACATCCGCCATCCCGCCCTCGCGCGCGATCAGCCCGAGCAGGCCGAGCTGGTTGTCGAGCTTGTCAAACGCCGCCTTCGCGCTCGGCGCACCGCCCGATTTATAGTCGACGATCGACAGCCGCCCCTGATCGTCGCGGTCGATCCGGTCGGCCTTGCCGTGCAGCGTCAGGCCGTCCGCGACATATTCGCCCCGCACCTCGACATCGACAGGCGTGCGATCTTCGCGATCCCAGACCTGCGCCGCCGCCCAGCGCAACGCCGGCTCGATCCGCGGCAGCCAGAAAGCGCGCGCGATCGCATCGAGCGCGGCATCCTCGCGCAACGCCACCAGCTCTGCCTCGAACCCGTCGCGCGTTGCGCCGCCGCGCACCCAATCCTCGAACAGCCGATGCACCCGCGTCCCGCGCCAGCGCGGATCGGGCGCGGCGCTCAGCGGATCGAGCGCCGACAGACCGAGCATCTGGTTCGCATAATAGCCAAAGGGATCGCGCGCGAGCCGATCGACCGCGGTCACGCTGATCCTGCGCGGGCGGTCGTCGACCGGCGGCCGCGGCGCGGGCCTGCCCACCGGCTGCGCACCGCCCGCAGGCAGATCGAGTTCGGCCGCGAGCCGGGTCAGCGCGACACCCCCCGGCATCGGCTCGGGCAGATCGCCCGCCAGCGCCGCCAGCCGCAACCAGAAGCGCGACGCCACCGCCGGATCGCCGCCGCTTCGGTGCGCGCGTGTGACGACGATCTCGCGCGCCGCCAGCGCGCTCGCGAAATCATGCGCCGCCATCCCCTGCTGCCGCTCGGGCGCGGGCAGGCCGAGCAGGCGCCTGATGCCCGGCGCGAGCCATGGATCGGGCTGCGTCGCCGCGGGCCAGCGCCCCTCGTCGAGCCCGCCGAGGATCATCAGGTCGGCGCGCTGCAACCGCGCCTCCAGCAAGCCCCAGATGAACAGGCGCGGATGCCCCCCATAGGGCGGCCGTACGCTCGCCTGCGCGAGCAGCTGGCCCAGCATATCGGGAAAGTCGGCGGGATCGACGAGCGCCGGCCCGTCGCCGCGCGCCAGCGCCCATTGGTCGAACAGTTCGGCGAGCATCCGCCCCGCCGGTCCCGCCCAGACCGCGTCGCCGGTGAGCCATTCGGCCGCCTGCTGCAGCGCCGCCAGCAAGGTCGCTGGCGGCGTCGGCCCGGAGAAGGGTGCCAGCGCCGCGCTCAGTGCCGCCGACACCTCGTCCCACCAAGGCAGCAATTGCAACGCCAAGCCATGCCCGCGTGCTTTCGGATCGGCGACGCGTTCGGCAATCCGCGCGCTCACCCCGTCCCATCCCGGAAGCAGCCCCGGCTCGCGCAGAATCAGGTCGAGCCGCCGCAGCTGATCGAGCCACGCCGTCCGCCCTTCGCCCTTGCGCACCAGCGGATGCCCCAGCAGCGACACCAGCGCGACCGGATCGAACTCCGCCGCGAGCTTAGCCAGCAACAACAGCAACGCCCCCGGCGGCGTCCGCGACAAGGGCTGCCCCGCACTGTCGTCGACCGAAATCCCCCAGCGCGCGAGCGCCGCCGCGACGCGCTCGGCCAGCCCGCGGTCGGGCGTCACCAGCGCCGCGGTCCGCCCCGGCGTCTCGATCGCCTCGCGCATCAGCAGCGCGATCCCCTGCGCCTCCTGCCCGTCGTCGGCGAACACCGTCCCCGAAATCCCTGCGGCCGCTGCCGACAGGTCGCCCGCCGCCTGCCACTGCGCGGTATAATCGGCCGGCGCGAAGAGCAGCGAGACGAAGGAGGTGCGCGCGGCGGGACCGTCGAATTCCGAGGTCGCCTCCCACTCGACCACTTCGTCGCGGCTCGCGCCCATCCGGTCGAGCAGCAGCTTCAGATGATATTGTGGATGCGTCTCCAGCGGCCGCGCCGGATTTTCGGGATCGGGCCGCGTCGGGCCGAGCGCTCCCCACTCGTCGGTCGCCATCAGCCGGTCGACGCCCGGCAGCACGACCATCCCGCGCTCCATATCGGCGACCGTGCGCAGCAACCGCGCGATCGCGGGCGCGGCCGTCGTGATACCCGCCGCAACAACAAAGCGCGCGGGCGGCATCGCGCGCCACCCTTCGGTCACACGATCGAGCAGCCGGTTGCGCCGTTCGGCGCGGTCGATGCTCCCGGTCTTCGCGAGCACCGCCGGCCAATGATCGACGAGCAGCCGCAGCCGTCCGAGCGACGCCTGCCAATGTCCGGCGAACGCCCCGAGGTCGAGGTCGACGAGATCGCCGACGCGCACCTCCTCATAATGCAACTGATCGATCACCCGCGCGAGCCCGTCGGCAAGCTGGAAGGCCGCCGCGCCTGCAATCGGCGCTTCGCCCGCCGGCGTGTGGCGCTCGATCAGCTCGGCAAGCAGCAGGCGCCGCCGCAACGCATCGATCGCGGGCGGTAGCGGATCATCGTCGATGGCATCGAGCGCCAGCGCGACGCTTTCATCGAGATCGGCGTCGCCGATCACCGCGAGCCGCGGCATCAGCAGCCCCGTCCCGCCCGCGCGCACGAACGCCGCCTGCACCGCGCTCCGCGCGCGGTTGCTCGGCAACAGGATCAGCCCCTCGGCCAGCCCCAGAGCGCCGTCTGCAAACTCCGCGATAATTCCGGCGGCGAGCGCGTCGGCGAAGGCCCGGTGGACCGGGATCGAAAAAATGCGCGGCTTCGCGTCAGCCATCCGTCAGCGCGGCTTCGGTCGGCGCAATCGCCGCAGGCGTCCCGACATCGAACCACTGCCCCATATGCGACAGGCCATAGAGCCGTCCCGCGGCGATCGCGCGGTCCCAGAAGATATTGGTCGAAAAGGCCGCCTCGGGCGCATCGACGAGCAGCCGCCGCGACACGAGCTGGATGCCGGTATAGACGAAGGGCGCGATCCGCCCCGGCTTGCGCCGCGACAATTGGCCGTTGGGATCCATATGGAAATCGCCCTTGCCGCCGTGCCCTGCCGCGCTCGCCTGCCGGATGACCAGCAGCAGCGCGTCCATCTTCGTATCGTCCCAGTGCCGGGCGAGGTTGGCGATGCTGTCCTGCGGCCCGTCGGTCCAGATATTGTCGCTGTTGACGATCAGGATCGGGTCGCCGGTGAGCAGCGGCAGCGCCTTCATCATCCCGCCGCCGGTTTCGAGCAATTGCGTCCGCTCGTCCGACACCGCGATCGTGAAGCTGCGCTTCTGCGCCGCCAGATGCGCTTCGAGCGCGTCGGCGAGATAATGGACGTTGACGACGACATGGCCGATACCCGCCGCCTCGATCCGGTCGAGGCTGTGATCGATCAGCGCCTTGCCCGCGACGCGCACCAACGGCTTCGGCCGCGTCGCGGTCAGCGGGCGCATCCGCTTGCCGATCCCCGCCGCCATCACCATCGCGCTTTCGATCTTCGCCGTCACAACCAAGCCTCCGCCCGTTTCGAAACGGGGACATTGGCGTCAAACCATTGCCGAACGGGGACAAGCGCCGGATGCTGCAAATCGCGTTCGAGCAGCCCCCACATCCGCGGCTGGAACTGGCGGTATCCGGGCTTGCCGTCGCGCTTCCACAGCCGGACGAAGACGCCGAGGATGCGCGTGTTGCGCTGCGCCGCGAGCGCCCAATAGGCGTTGCGGTACGTCTCGCCCTGCCCCGTCGCCGCGACATAGCGGTCGAGCATCGCCGCCTCGACGCTCGGCGTCACGTCGCGCCGCGCGTCTTCAAGCACCGAGGCGAGATCATAGGCCGGATGTCCGACGAGCGCGTCCTGAAAATCGAGCAGGCCGTAATGCGCGATCCCGTCCTGCCCCTGCACCAGCATGATATTCTCGGCATGGAAATCGCGGAGTACCGTGACGCGCGGCAGACCGTCGCTTTCGACCGGCGCCAGTGCCGCTTCCCACGCCGCGCCGAACCCGTCGCGGTCGACCTCCAGATCGAGCGCCGGACAATACCAGTCGGTGAACAGCATCACTTCATCGAGCCACTGTTCGAGCCCGTGTACCGGCAGCCCCGCCATCGCCGGACGCGCATGCAGGTGAACCAGCAGGTCGGTCACGCCGGCATAATAGTCGGCTTCCTTGTGCAGCGCTTCGTCGACCGTT